>CAKRZX010000017.1 GCA_934434555.1 uncultured Clostridia bacterium | reverse complement strand
ATCTCCGACCTTAAACCGAATTATTTTTTCGTTTTTCAAGGCGGCGGAACGAAGGAATACCGGGAGTATTTCAAGTTCCGGCAACGCAGAAAAGCGGAAAAAGAATCGGTTTAAGGCGTGGTTTGGATAGGTACCGTAACCCTAAACGAATACATCGCAATTCCCGCAAGGGCTGAAAAAAGAATCATCATTATCGGCGGCGGCACACTCTTTTTTATTCTTTTATAAATAAAATGCACTGAACAGAGCAGTGTAAGGATTGCAATAGCCCTGAAATCGGGCGCGGGAGAGGACGCAAAAGACGACACCGCAAACAGGGCGTTCAGCCCCAAAATAACGCCGGTGGAAATAATCAGCGCCACAACCGCGGGACGGACGCCCGAAAGAAACGCATTCACACCCGCAAATTTCAAAAAATTCTTTATTAAAGCGGCAAGCAGAAGAATAATTATAAATGATGGCAGTATTACGCCGAAAGTTGCAACGAGTGCGCCCGGGAACCCTGCCTGCGAGGCGCCGACAAATGTGGCGATGTTCACCGCCATAGGTCCGGGCGTGGATTCCGACACGGCTATCATATCCATAAATTCCGAATCGGTCAGCCAGCCGTTTTTCAGCACTTCGTCCCTGACAACGGAAATCATACCGTAGCCGCCGCCGAAAGTAAACGTGCCGATTTTTAAGAAAGAGAGGAAAAGTTCAATCATTTCTTTTCCCCCTTAAAGAAATAAGATATGCGCTTACGCCGATAAATCCGCAGATAAGTATATAACAAACGGACGAAAAATTTATTGAAAACAGCGAAAGCAAAATCATTGCGCACGTAACAAGTGAGAAGATTACCGTGTTGAATACGCTTTTCTTTGCTTTTTTAATAAGTTTTATTCCCGCGGAAAGAATAAGATATACCACACAGACCTGTATTCCCTTAAAGGCGTAAAACACGGGTTTCAGGCTTAAAAACTTATCAAAAAACAGCGAAATAAGATATATAACCGCAAACGAAGGCAGGGCGACCGCAAAAGTTGAAACCGCAGCGCCCCAAAATCCGCCCACTTCGTAGCCTATGTACGTTGCCGAATTTATTGCCATATGTCCGGGCGTGGATTCGGCAACGGCGGTCATATCAATAAACTGCTTATCCGTTATCCATTTCTTTTTTGAAACGAATTCGTTTTCAAGCAGTGCAATCATTGCATATCCGCCGCCGAAGGTGAACACCCCTATTTTTAAAAAGGTCAGAAATAAATCAATTATCCTGTTTCCTTTCGTCCATTTTAACATATTCAACCTCCGGCTTGACGCTTACGTAAGCTGGCCGTATTATTTTGCCCGAGTTTTGTATTTCTTCTATCCTGTGAGCGCTCCAACCCGCAATTCTCGATATTGCAAATATGGGCGTATAAATTTCTTTGGGCAGTTCAAGCATCTGATATATAAGCCCGGAGAAAAAGTCAACATTGGGGCTTACACCCTTGTACATTTTTCGCTTATCCGCTATGATTTCCGGCGCGAAAGATGCCACTTTCTCATAAAGTGCGTAATCGTCCTCATAGCCTTTTTCCCAGGCAAGTTCCCTTGCACAGGCGGAAAGAATGTCCGCGCGGGGGTCGGAGAGGGAGTATACCGCGTGACCCATACCGTAGATAAGCCCCGTTTTGTCAAAGGCTTCCTTGTCCAAAAGCCGCACGAGATAATCCTTTATTGCACCGTCATCACGGGTGTCGATGTTTGCTTTCATATCCTCAAACATTCTTACAACCTTGATGTTTGCTCCGCCGTGGCGGGGGCCTTTAAGCGAGCCTAACGCCGCCGCGGTTGCGGAATATGTATCCGTGCCCGAGGACGTTACCACGTGGGTGGTGAAAGTAGAGTTATTACCGCCGCCGTGTTCGGCGTGAAGCACAAGCGCCAGGTCAAGAATTTTTGCTTCAAGGTGCGTAAAACGGCTGTCCTCCCGCAGGAGATGCAGAATATTCTCCGATGTGGACAGATTCTCGTCCGGCATATGGATAAACAGACTTCTGCCCAGATGATAATGCTGATAGGACTGATATCCGTACATTGCAAGCATCGGGAAAACCGCGATAAGCTGCATACACTGCCTTAAAACATTTTCAACCGAAATGTCGTCAGGATTTTCGTCATATGCGTAAAGGGCAAGCACACTGCGGGAAAGTATGTTCATCATATCCCTTCCCGGTGCTTTAAGTATCATATCTCTTGCAAAGGACGTGGGCAGGCTGCGGTACTGCGCAAGCTCCGCCTTGAATTTTTTAAGTTCCTGTCTGTTCGGTAGCCGTGAAAAAAGAAGCAGATATACCGTTTCTTCAAAGCCGAAACGGTCCTCGCTCATAAATCCCGACACGATATCCCGTATGTTTACACCGCGGTAGTAAAGCTCGCCGTTACATGGAACGACGGTACCGTCCGGCAGAACTTCCTTTGCTTTTATCTTTGAAATCTCTGTCAGCCCGGTTATAACGCCGTTTCCGTTAAGGTCGCGCAAGCCTCTGTTGACTTTGTGTTCCGTGTACATTTCGGGCTTTATACCGTTGCCTGCACTTGAAAGCGCGGCAAGTTCGCGTATGTAGGGTGTTATTTCAGAATAGTTTTTCATTTAGCATCCCACCTTGTTTCTTTTATAATATAATACCATAAAAATGCCGTTCGGGCAACCGATTGAATTATCCGATTCGGGTAAAAAGCCTGCTTTTTAACTTTTTGACACTGTTTTTTCATAAAACGCAACAATGCTGTTTTACGAATACGCACCGCCGAAATGAAATATAATATTACCGACACGGTGCGTTTTAGGCGTATTAAAACGTGTGAAACAAAATTTCACTTTACATCGACGCGAATATATAGTAATATAATGTGTGGTACGTAATCGCGTACTGCGTCTTTATTATAAACAGCAGGAGGGTTTCCATATGGCAATAAAAACTACAAACCAATTCGGAACCGTTACAGTATCGGATACGGTGCTTACCACCATTGCAGGGCTTGCCGCCTGCGACTGCGCGGGCATAGTAGGTATGTCGGCATCCACAACAGCCGAGGGCATTGCCGAACTTTTGAAGCGTGACAGCCTTACAAAGGGCATAAAAGTTTTTACCAATGAGGACAGCGTGAGGTTTGAACTCCACGTAATCATAGAATACGGCGTTTCCATGGTTGCCGCCGCCCACAACGTTATTGAGGCGGTTAAGTATGCGGTGGAAAGCCAGACCGGATTAAAGGTTGAAAATGTTGACGTTCTTATCCAGGGCATAAGAGTGTGAACTGAGAAAGGACAAATATGAATTTAACCGAGATAAACGGCGCGGTTTTGAAACAGATGGTCGTTACCGCCGCCGCAGTTTTAGAAGCAAATAAGCAAACGCTTAACGACCTTAACGTTTTCCCCGTGCCCGACGGTGATACGGGTACAAATATGTCCCTTACCATGCAGTCGGTATTAAAGGAAGTTTCAGCTTGTTCCCAGGATGACCTGGCTTCCGTTGCGCGCGCAATGTCAAGGGGCGCACTTAAAGGTGCCCGCGGCAACAGCGGCGTTATTCTTTCACAGATTCTCCGCGGCTTTTCAAAACAGTTTGAAACCGTTGAAGAGGCAAATACAAAGGATATGATTGAGGCGTTCCGCTTAGGCCAGGAAACCGCATACAAGGCGGTTATGAAGCCCAAAGAGGGAACGGTGCTTACCGTAATCCGCACCATTGCCGAAAAGACAAAGCGCGATACGGCGCTGTCCCTTGCCGAACTTTTTGAGCACGCTCTTGAAATAGGCGAAGATACCCTTAAAAAGACACCCGATATGTTGCCCCAGCTTAAAAAGGCGGGCGTTGTTGACGCGGGCGGACAGGGACTTATGACGATTCTTCACGCGTTTTCTTCCGTTATTCACGGCGAAGAAATAGGCGAGGACATCAAACCTTTCGTGTTCTCCGCCGCACCGGAATCGATTTCCCGTGCCACTGCCGACGAAGTTGCGGAAATGGATGAAATAGTTTTTGCCTACTGTACCGAGTTCTTCATTCAGCAGTTAAAGGAAAATGTTACTGAGACCGCGGTTGACCGGTTGCGCAACAAACTTTCGAAAATAGGCGATTCCCTTGTGGTTGTGGGTGATCCCGAACTTGTAAAGGTTCATGTTCACACAAATTCGCCCGGGGTTGCATTGCAGTATGCATTGGAGCTCGGCGAACTTGACAGGGTCAAGATTGAAAATATGGTCCAGCAGCACCGCGAAATAGTCGAAAAGCGTGCGCAGTCGCTTAAAGAAACGGGCGTTGTTGCCATTGCGTCCGGCGACGGGCTTGCGGGCATTTTCAAGGAACTGGGCGTTGACGCAGTCGTTACCGGCGGTCAGACGATGAATCCCAGCACCGAGGATATTTCCGAAGCGGTTAAAAAGGTAAACGCCAAAAACGTTATCGTGTTGCCCAACAACTCAAACATAATTCTTGCCGCCGAACAGGCACAGGATTTCACTGACAAGAAAATTTACGTTATCCCCACAAAAACGGTGCCCCAGGGCATTTCGGCAATGATTAGTTTCAATCCCGATTCTTCCGCACAGGAGAATTTTGAAGAGATGAAAGAAAGTTACGGCGAGGTACTTACGGGCAGTGTAACATATGCCGTCCGCGATACCGAGTTTGACGGTCAGGAGATTCACGAGGGTAACATTTTGGGACTTGCCGAGGGCAATATTGCCTGCTGCGGCGAGGACCTTAACACCGTAACGGTTGATCTTATAGAAAAACTGCTTGATAAAAAGGGAGATATAGTTACCGTTTATTACGGCGCCGACGCTACCGAAGAGGGTGCGAACGAAGTTGCCGCAGCGGTTCGGGAAAATCACCCCGACCTTGATATTGAGGTGGTACAGGGTGGTCAGCCTGTATACTATTATCTCGTTTCGGTTGAATAAATTTTCGTGGCGCACGGCGGTTGCTGTGCGCTTTTGTTAAAAGGAGAAAACAATGGCAGACTTCTGTTCAATGTGCATATCCGCACTTAATAAGTCCGAGTTCTATCAGGCGGACGAAAAAAACAACCGCTATTATTTCCGTATGATAAATAAACTTTTGTTTGCGGTAAACGTGAACAAAACCGAAAACGTTGCGGAAATCGTTTACGGCGTTTGTCTGCCGGAAAATGCTCCCGACCTTTACGAAAACGGAATAGAGGATTCGCTTTGCACGTTGCGCAGATGTGCGCATATCTGTTGTTACGACGATATGAAAACCGTGTATGCCACGGTCGCCGACTACTTTTACCGCTGGAAACGCCTTGACGTTACCCGCAACGATGTTATAAGCTGCGTTAACGAACGCAACCGCCGTTTCACAAACGAAATTTCCGAAATCCTTCTGCCTTTGGGCTTTAAGAAAATCGGCTACAAATGGTACTGCTATAAAGATGAACGTTTATCTTTGGAATTGTGTATGCAAAAGTCGCCCGTTTCCGACACGTACTGCTTCAATCTTTATATTATGAACAACGACATCGGTATGCCCTGTTATGCGTCACGGCTGTCGGTAGGGCTTTTTGATTGGCAACTGCGTGATATAAGCGATTTTACCGATTCCCTTAACGAAACAACCGAAAGGGAAATTCTGCCCATAATCAACGGCAGCCTTGAAGACTTGGGCGGCAGTGAACTTATAAAAAAACACTGCTACTGTAAACGTTCCGTGTGCGAAAACTGCTGGATAAAGGGCGAGTAGGAAAGGGAGAAAAGCGCGTTACGGCGCGAAATTAAGAATATGTTGTAACAACAAGGGAGCGCGCCGCGCTCCCTTGTTGTTTATTCGTGATTTTTATTTTGCTTGTGCTTCATAATTTTGTGCATTTCCGTATTCCCTTTTAAGCCGAATTACCGTGATTATAACAGGAATAAACGTCAGGGCGTCGGCGACGGGCATAAAGAAGAGATACACCCGCCGCAACCGTGTAGTATCAGAGTCGCGAACCCGTGTATCGTGTCAGAATTTTTATTTTTTCGTATTTCAGAAAGAATTTTTGTTTCAGTCAAACAAAAAATGTTTTAAGTAAGGATAATCCCGCAAGCCTGTTTGCCGACGGGATTATTTCTGCGCCTATTTCGCCAAATCGCCCAAATAGGTTTGGGGATTTACGCTTTTGCCGTCAAGGTAGACTTCAAAGTGCAGATGTGCGCCGTCCTCAACTTCACCGGCGGCACTCGTTCCCACCGTACCGAGGGATTGACCGCGCAGAACCTTGCTGCCCTCACTGAGCCCCTCTTTGACGCTGTCAAGGGACGCGTAAACCGTTTCGTAGCCGTCGGAATGTTCAACGGTGATACGGTTTCCCATAAGTTCGTCCTTTTCGATTTTCTTCACTTCTCCGTCAAGGGCGCAAAGCACTTCACTGCCCGCATCAGCCGCCAAATCTATTCCGGTATGTGTACTCCAATGTTTAAGAGTTCCGGAATAAACAAGCATATCCGATGCATAACCTTTAAGCACGTTGCATTTTGCAACCGGGAGAAGCATGGCGCTTGTAACCTTTGTTTCCGCTCCGGCGGCCTTGTCCGTGGGCGCGGGTGCGGGCGTTGTGCGGGGCGCGGGAGTGGTAAGGGAAACGTCGTTTCCGCTTTCCGTACTTTGGGTGGTTTTGGGCTTTTCAATTACGGGAGCAACGTTATTATTGTTTCCGCCTAACTTTATTGCCGTGGCAACCGCCACTATCGCCACACAACCTACCGCCGCAGCGGCACAGATTTTTCTTACCGTCTGCTTTTTGTTTGTTTTGTCTTTTATCGAACCGAGATTCATCTTTAACACCTCCGAAGTATATTTTTGCCGTAAAAACGGAAAGGTATACAAATTTTTATGTAAAAAAGATGAATATAATCGAAAGAATTCGGACGAGGTGTATTGACATCGGCCCGGGAATTTGTTACAATATATCTGTAAACCGTTACGGAACAAAAATCAATAATTACAGGAGGCTACCAATGGGAAAAGAAAATTTTACAAAAAGCAAGATGATAAGCGATTTTGACTTGTATCTTACTTGTGAGGGCACGCACCGCAATTTGGACGAGGTTTTGGGCGCACGCCCCGTTAAGAGCAGTACGGGTCTTATTGAGGGATATTACTTCGCCCTTTGGGCGCCTAATGCGAAATGCGTAAGCGTTGTGGGTGATTTTAACGACTGGCAGCCCGGCGTTTGCCCGATGAAGCGCATTGACGGCACGGGAATATGGGAAGCGTATATAGAAAACGTTCCCACGGGCTGTTTATATAAATACTGTATACTTACTTCCGATGACAGAGTAACGTATAAAGCCGACCCTATGGCAAAGTTTGCCGAACTCAGACCCAAAACCGCGTCACGGACGTATTACGATGAGTACCGCTGGCACGACCTGCAATGGAGAGTGAAACACGGAAAGAAAACAGACTTCAATTCGCCTATGGTAATTTACGAACTTCATATGGGTTCGTGGATGAGGGGACACAATAATGAAATCCTTTCCTATCGCGAAGTAGCCGAGGCGCTTGTAAAATTCCTTAAAGACAACCGCTATACACACATAGAACTTATGCCCATTGCCGAGCACCCCTTTGACGGTTCCTGGGGATATCAGGTTACGGGATATTACGCACCCACTTCCCGCTACGGCACGCCGGAAGATTTTAAGTATTTTATTGATTTAATGCATTCAAACTCAATCGGAGTTATTCTTGACTGGGTTCCCGCTCACTTCCCCAAAGACGAACACGGGCTTGTCCGCTTTGACGGAACACCCCTGTTTGAGGGCGCCAACGGCGTAAACGAGTGGGGTACGTATAAATTTGATTTTTCTTCGCCTTTTGTGCGCGAGTTTTTGATTTCAAACGCTGTTTACTGGCTTAAAGAATTCCACGTTGACGGACTTCGCGTTGACGCGGTAAGCAGTATGCTTTATCTTGACTACGGAAAGAATCCCGGCGAGTGGACGCCTAACCGCGAGGGCGGAAATATCGATTTGGACGCGGCGGATTTCCTCAAATCACTTAACAGCACGATAGCCGAAATGTTCCCCGGCGCAATGATGATTGCCGAGGAATCAAGCGATTATCCCCGCGTTACCCACCCCGTTGACGAGGGCGGTCTGGGATTTACGTATAAGTGGAATATGGGCTGGATGAATGACACCCTTAAATATATGGAAACCGACCCGCTTTTCAGGCGCGGAATACACAATAACCTTACGTTTTCGATGATGTACGCGTTTAACGAGCATTATATTCTGCCCGTTTCGCACGATGAATGCGTTCACGGCAAAAAAAGTCTGCTTGATAAAATGAGCGGCGATTATTATCAGAAATTCGCTTCGGAAAAGGCGTATCTGGGATATATGTTCACTCACCCGGGCAAAAAACTTCTGTTTATGGGCTGTGAGATAGGTCAGTTTATTGAGTGGCGCTATTACGAGCAGATTGAGTGGAAACTGCTTCAATATGAAACTCACCGCGGACTGTATCATTTTACAAAGGCGCTTATTTCTCTTTACCGTGACAATTCCGCGTTCTGGGAAAAAGACGATTCATGGGACGGCTTTAAGTGGCTCAATGCCGACGATGCCGATAACAGCATATATTCAATGGCACGTTTCTCCGACGATGAAACGGTTGTTGCAATAATAAATATGACGCCCGTGCACAGATTCGACTACTGGCTTACCGCACCGAAACCGGGAAATTATTCGCTTATTCTCAACAGCGACGACCGCATCTTTGGCGGCGAGGGCGGAGCGGTTATCGAACATCTTTCAACAGACGACGAATCGGAAGAATTCCCCAACCGCATAAGGGTGACACTGCCGCCTATGTCGGTACTTTTCTACAAAGCAGATAATTCGGAGGACAAATAATGTACAGTATTGAATGCGTTGCAATGCTTCTTGCCGGCGGACAGGGAAGCAGGCTGGGCGCACTTACAAAAGAAATCGCAAAGCCGGCGGTGCCGTTCGGGGGCAAGTACCGCATAATTGATTTTCCCCTGAGCAACTGCGCAAACTCCGGCATTTATACCGTGGGCGTGCTTACACAATACCGCCCGCTTGAACTGAACACGTATATCGGCAGCGGTCAGCCATGGGATATGGACAGACTTCGCGGCGGCGCGTTCGTTCTTCCGCCATACGTAAAGGGCAAAACGGGCGAATGGTATAAGGGCACGGCAAATGCGATTTATCAGAATATTCCCTTTATCGAACAGTTCGATCCCGAATATGTGCTTGTGCTTTCGGGCGACCACATATATAAAATGGATTACCGCAGTATGCTTAATGCCCACAAGGCAAAGGGCGCGGACGTTACAATCGCGGTGTTTAACGTTTCTTTGGAGGATGCAAGCCGTTACGGCATAATGAGCGCCGACGAAAACGGAAAAATTTACGATTTTACCGAGAAGCCCGCAAAGCCCAAAAGTACTCTTGCAAGTATGGGCGTGTACATATTCTCGTGGAAGATACTCAAAAAGTACCTTATCGCCGACGAGGCAAATCCCGATTCAAGCAAGGATTTCGGTAAAGACGTAATCCCGGCAATGCTTAATGACGGGCTGAGTATGTATGCCTATGCCTTTGACGGATACTGGAAAGACGTGGGCACGGTATACAGCCTGTGGGAAGCAAATATGGACCTTTTGGGCAAACCGCCGTTGCTGAATCTTTATGACGATTCGTGGAGAATATATTCCCGTTCCGAGGGCAGACCCGGACATTACATTTCGCCCGGGGCAAACGTTCACAACAGCTGCGTTTCCGAGGGCTGCAAAGTTTACGGCAGCGTTCGGCATTCGGTTCTGTTTACCGGCGCGGTTGTTGAAGAGGGCGCGGAAGTTACCGATTCAATAATTATGCCTTATTCGGTTATAAAAAAAGGTGCAAAGGTTGACAGGGCGGTAATCTCAAACAGCTGCACGGTAGGCGAAAATGCCGTTGTGGGCTGTGACGAGCCGAATATTCCGTGGGTAAAAAACAAGATGTGCTCACACGGAATCACGCTTATAGGCGATAAAGTGTCGGTGGGCGAAAACGTTAAAATAGGCAGAGAGATGATGGTTGAATCGGATATCACGGGAGGCGGCATAAATGAATGATACTTTGGGAATTATAATGGCAGGAAACAGCGGACTTGAACTTGCGGAAATAACCCGTAACCGCCCCATAGGCGCAGTGCCCGTGGCGTCAAGATACAGGCTTGTTGACTTTATGCTTTCAAATATGGTGAATTCCGATATTGACCGTGTGGGCATTCCCACACAGACCCACTACCGTTCGCTTATGGACCATTTGGGTTCGGGTGCGGCATGGGACCTTAACCGTAAGCGTCACGGCCTTGTGGTTCTTCCGCCCGAAATGGGAAAATTCGGTGAGGCACAGGGTGATTTGGATGTGCTCAACGGCATTCTTGACTACATAAACGCGTCAAAGCGCCGATATGTTCTTATTGCGGGCAGTGATATAATTATGAACACCACTTTTGACAGGATGTACGAACAGCACATAAATTCAAAAGCGGATATTACCGTTATGTACAACAATATGGCGGAGTGCTCGGATTTGCCTCACCACGTGGGAATCAAAACCGATGAAAGCGGCAGAATAACCGACATCGAAGTTGATCCCACGCGCCCGTTTTCGTCGCAGATTTCAATGGGCATATATATTATGGAGCGGGAGTTCCTTGAATATCACATAAACCGCTGCCTTTCACGCGGAAGACACGATTTTGTAAGGGATATTCTTCTGCACGAAATCGAACACCTTAACATTCACGGCTACTGCTACGAGGGCTATGCGGGCAGAGTGTATAATCTGCCGTCATATTACAAGGTGAATATGGATATGCTTTCACCCGAAATAAGCGCCGAACTTTTTGATTCAGGTGAGCCGATTTATACCAAGGTGAAGGACGAAGTTCCCACCATTTACGGCGAAAACGTGAATATCAGGAATTCGGTCGTTGCCGATGGCTGCATTATCGAGGGTACGGTGGAAAACTGCATTATTTTCCGCGGTGTGCAGATAGAAGAAGGCGCAGTAATAAAGGACAGCATTATTATGCAGAATTCGCTTATTCAGACGGGTGTTAAAATGAGCCACGCAATACTTGATAAATCCGTTGTTGTGCGGAAGAACAAGGTGCTTATGGGGCAAAGCAATTACCCCGTTGTTGTGGGAAAGAATGCGATTGTATAAAAAATATTGTGTCTTGGCGGGAGCGCATGGCGCTCCCTTTTTTTGCGCAAATATGGCGACCACCGGCCGCCGCTGCCGTGCGATGTTGAAATGAATTTTTTAAGCAGAATATTTTTTTTTATAAACTTACCTTATGCTCTTTATTTATTTTATGTCCTTTACACAAACATAAGAAATCTGCTTTATTAAAAGTATCAAGCTCTTTGCTCCGCTTTCTTTTAAGAAAGCGGACGGGGTGCGGAGCAGAGCCCAGAAAAAAAGGTGGGCATAGCCCCCCGAAAGTAAAAAAACGGCGGCGCATAAAACGCCGCCGAAAAAAACTAAAATCTATTTGTTTCGCCTGCTTCCGCCGCTGACAATAAGAATAAGGCGGAGAAGCTGCATAATCGAGGTAAACAGCGCGGCAACGTAGGTAAGCGCTGCGGCGCGCAGAACTTTTGAAGCACATTTCAGTTCTTCGGGGTCAAGAATGTTTTCGCCTTCGAGCACGGTTAAAGCGCGGCGGGAAGCGTTAAATTCCACGGGCAGGGTTATAAGCTGAAAGAATACCACAAAGCAGAAAAGAACCACTCCCGCGTTGGCAAGATTTATATTATCGAAAATAAGTCCTAAAAGGATAACGGGCCATGAAAGATTAGAGCCGATATACGCAACCGGCACCGCAGCCGAACGCAGTTTAAGGGGAAAATATCCTTCTTTATGCTGAATCGCGTGACCGCATTCGTGAGCCGCAACACCTATGGCGGCGGCAGAAAAAGAGCCGAACACGCCGCTTGAAAGCCTTAATACCTTTTCTTTGGGCGAATAGTGGTCGGTAAGATTGCCGCTTACACGCTCAATTCTTACGTCGGTTATGCCCGCGTCGCGCAAAATTGCCTGTGCGCACCTTTCGGCGGTAATGCCTTTGCTACTGTAAAATCTGCTGTATTTTTTGTATGTGTATTTAACGTTTATCGACGCAATCAAACTTATTATCGCGCCTAAAATAACCAAACCGTAGGTTGCATACCAAATATACATAATGTCACTCCCTGTTACTGCTATTTTATATTATACGAACCGATTTGTCAATGTAATGCAGACGATATTCTTATGAAAATTGAGTTGCTGAAAAGAGATATATATACAACCGGGGGAACGGAAATATGAGGGTGGCAAAGACAGATGTGCAATGGGTGGGTGTTGAACACATCTGTGTTTCCAACGCTGCGGAAATTCTTTGCCGTGCCGTTCCCTCGGCCATATATTCATAAATTGAAAAGTATCAAAAACCCGAATTCTGTTTTTTGCAGAACCCAAATACATATATTACCTTTATGCATATAGTGTATCATAAAATTGTAACAATGTCAACAGGGTAAAAAACGCTATTTCACATTATTTTCGTTTGCAAAATTCCCGCGAAAAGTGCTATAATCACTTATATACAATATAAGGTGGGAAAATTATGGCATATATCGAATTCAGGGACGTGTGTAAATATTATAAAAGCGGAACGGAAAAGATTGCCGCGGCTAACAAAGTTAATTTTCAGGCGGAAAAAGGCGAGTTCGTGGTAATTGTGGGACCCTCGGGTGCGGGAAAAACCACGGTGCTTAATATGCTTGGCGGGATGGATACCTGTGACGGCGGTGAAATCATTCTTGACGGCAAGCGCGTTGATAAATTTGACCGCAGAGAGATGACAAAGTACCGCCGTTATGACGTGGGGTTTGTGTTTCAGTTCTACAATCTTGTGCAGAATCTCACCGCCCTTGAAAACGTGGAACTTGCTTCTGAAATCTGCCGCGAGCCGCTTGATGCGGCGGCTACCCTTGAATCGGTGGGGTTAAAGGACAGAATGGACAATTTCCCCGCACAGCTCTCGGGGGGCGAACAGCAAAGGGTCGCCATTGCAAGGGCGATAGCCAAAAACCCCAAAATTCTGCTTTGCGACGAACCTACCGGCGCACTTGACTATAACACCGGCAAGGCAATTCTTAAACTTTTGTACGATACAAGCAAGAGCACGGGCAAAACCGTAATTGTAATTACCCACAATCAGGCAATATGCGCTATGGCGGACAGGGTTATAAAAATTAAAAACGGCTCTGTTTCCGAACAGCGCATAAACGAAAGACCCACTCCCGTTGAAAGGATTGAATGGTAATGAAGTATTTCAGGATACTTGTTATGCAGATCCGCACGTCGTTTTCACGGTTTATTGCCATACTTGCAATAGCGGCGCTTGGCGTGGGTTTCCTGGCGGGATTGCAGTCAGCGGGACCGGATATGTATAACAGCATGGACGCGTTTTACGATGAGCATAATTTCTGGGACATTTTTATAAAGTCCACGCTCGGTCTTACACAAAGCGATGTGGAAAGCATAAAGAAAGTTGCGGGAGTAAAGGCCGCGGCGGGCGTGTACGTTACGGATATGCTCTATACCGGCAGCGACAACGAGGCGGCGGTTGTGCGCCTTGTTACCTGTGATTTTGAAGACGAAAACAGAATAGCGTCGTTTACCCTGACCGAGGGCAGAACTCCCGATTCTGAAAATGAATGCGTTGTTATTTCACCCAAAGGAATGCTGGGACAAATTGAAGTGGGGCAGGAAATTGTTTTGGGCAAGGAGGACGAAAACGTTGTGCCCGAAAAACTTACCGTTGTGGGTAAGGGGGAAACTCCGGCATACTATTCAATAGAGCGCGAACCCAGCAAAGTGGGCAGCGGCTACGTTAAGCTTGCGGTGTGCGTGAAAAAAGAAGCGATAAGCGCGGATTATTTTACTGACATCTACGTTACCGTTGACGGCGCAAAAGATAAAAACTGCTTCGGTGACGACTATCAGGCAATTATCGACGAAAAGGTCGAGGCAATAAAAAATATTTCGGACGCGTGCGGAAACAGGCGCTTTGAAGAAGTGGTAAGCGCGGCAAAAACGAAAGTTTATGACGCCGAAAGAGAATATAATTCTGCAAAGAGTGAGGCGGAAAAAAAGTTTGCCGACGCAGAAAGCCAACTTGCAAATGCGAAAGATGAACTTGACAGCGCGCGAAAGACGCTTGATGAAAGTAAAATTAAACTTAAAAATGCCCTTAGAGAAACAGAAAACGCCGAAAAGAGCATTTCCGAGGGCAGAACAAAATTAAACGAGGGCAGGGCGGAGTACGAAAACGGCAAAGCCGAGTATGAAAAGAATGTTGCCGCCCTTGAAGAAAGCGAAAAACAGGTTGAAAATCTAAACAACCTTATACTTATGCTGTCAGGCTCAAATGAGCAGAAAATCGCGGCGCTTAAAGAATTGGAATCAACCGACACAACAGGCGCGGTAAAAGCGCTGCTGCAACTTGCGGCAATGCGTCCCCTTACCGACGCTGACGTTGCACCGTTAAAGGCGGCGCTTACACAGCAAAAAACGCAGGCGGAAAAAGAAATTGCCGCGGCAAAAGTTCAGCTTGAAGAAGTAAAGGCAAGCCTTGATTCGGCACAGGCGGAACTTGCAAAGAGCGAACAGACCCTTAATGCGGCGCAGGCGGAACTTGAAAAGGGTAAAAAACAGTATTCAGGCGGCAAAAAAGAGTATGAGCAAGGCGAAAAGGATTATGCCGCGGGCTTAGACGAATACAATAAGAATCTTGAAAAGTTCAATACCGAAAAAGCGGACGCCGAAAAGAAACTTGACGACGCAAAGAAAAAGATAGATGAGGGCAAAGCGGAGATTGAGGACATCGAATATCCCCGGTGGTACGTGCTTGACCGCAACTCTTCGCCGAGCTATGTAAGTTTTTCGTCCAATGCGGGCAGAATAGTGGCAATAGCAAAGATTTTTCCCGTGTTCTTCTTCCTTGTGGCGGCGCTTGTGGCGCTTACCACAATGACGAGAATGGTTGATGAGGAACGTGTGCTTATAGGTACGCTAAAAGCCATAGGTTACAGCAACAGGCGGATAATCTTCAAGTATGTATTCTATTCCCTTACTGCGGGAATTGCGGGAAGTGTGATAGGGCTTGCGGTCGGGCTGAAAGTTCTGCCGGCGGTTATCTGGAATGCTTATTCTATGATGTACACGCTGCCAACGCTTATATGCGCCTTTAACCCGGAAATTTCCCTTACTTCGGCGGCGCTGCTGCTTGCGTGCATACTGCTTGCAACGGTTTCGGCGTGTGCGGAAAGTCTTAAAGAAGCCCCCGCGCGGCTTATGCTTCCCCGTGCGCCCAAAGCGGGCAAGCGCGTATTTTTGGAAAACATAAAATTCATATGGAAGCGTATGAGTTTTATCCACAAGGTTACTGCAAGGAATATTTTAAGATACAAAAAACGGTTCTTTATGACGGTTATCGGCGTTGCGGGCTGCACGGCGCTGCTGTTGACGGGATTCGGCATAAGGGACGCAATAGGCGATATAGTCAGCATTCAGTACGGGCAGTTGCAGGAATACGACCTTACCGTAACGGGCAAGAACAAGGATGCGATAATAGAGTATCTGACCGACAACGGTGCGGAAAAGTACGCGGTGTGCGCTTTGGAAGAGTACACGGGTCCCGACGGTCAGACCGTAAACGTTATGTGCGCAGAGAATAACGAAAGTTTTGCCGATATAATGCGTCTGCGCCACCGCAGGGGCGGCAAAAGCATTGATTTAGCCTCTGCCGGCGCGGTGGTAAGCGAAAAATACGCTAAAAAAAACGGGCTTAAAAAAGGCGATATACTCTGCCTTACCGATGATGGCAGAGAATATAAAGTTCCCGTGGGCGATGTGTGCGAGTACTATATAAACAACTACGTTTTCATTTCCGAAAGCGATTACGGAACGCTTATAAACGAAACGCCCAGGTTCAATACCGTGCTTGCAAAGATGAACGCAGCCGATGAGGACGCAATAATGGAAGGACTGCTTGCCGTTGACGGCGTTGAGAGCGCGTCTTTTTCAAGTTCGGTAATGTCAAGTTTTGAAAATATGCTTGATAAAATCAATTACATAGTGTACGTTTTGATAATCTGCGCGGGGCTGCTTGCATTTACGGTGCTTTATAACCTTACCAACATAAACATCGGCGAAAGGCAAAAGGAAATTGCCACGATAAAGGTGCTCGGATTCTTTGATAACGAGGTTTCGGCATACATTTGCCGCGAAACGGTTATTTTAAGCATAATAGGCACGCTTTTGGGGCTTGCAGGCGGAGTTTTTCTGTGCAGATTCGTGGTGCTCAATGCCGAAATGGACAGCATAATGTTCGGCAGAAACATTAAAGTGATGAGTTTCGTGCTTGCCGCGGCAATTACAATGATTTTCTCCTGTCTTGTAAATGCGGTAATGTACAGAAAACTGAAAAAAATCGATATGGTGGAATCGCTTAAATCGGTGGATTAAAAAGGTTGATATTTTTCTTAAACAGTGGTACAATACCGTAAGATAATTATTTTGTGAGGTGTTTTTTTGTGGGGTGTAACCATAATTGCTCCGACTGTAAATCCGATTGCGGAAATGAAAGTCTGATGGCGGAAGCAAACAAGTTAAGCAATATAAAAAAAGTAATAGGTGTTGTAAGCGGCAAAGGCGGAGTGGGAAAATCACTTGTAACGTCGCTTTTGGCGGTTGAAATGAACAGGCGCGGGCATAAATGCGCCGTGCTTGACGCGGACATAACGGGTCCGTCAATTCCCAAAAGTTTCGGTGTGCACGAAAAAGCGGTGGGCAATGAAAACGGTATTCTTCCCGCCCGTACCGACGGCGGAATCAGCCTTATGTCGGTAAATCTTATGCTCCCGAACGAAACCGACCCTGTTATCTGGCGCGGCCCCGTTATTGCAGGAGTTGTAAAGCAGTTCTGGACGGACGTTATCTGGGGCGATGTTGACTATATGTTCGTTGATATGCCTCCCGGAACGGGCGACGTGTCATTAACGGTGTTCCAGTCACTGCCCCTGGACGGCATAGTTATCGTAACTTCGCCGCAGGATCTCGTTTCGATGATAGTTGAAAAAGCCGTAAAAATGGCAAAGGAAATGGACATTCCCGTAATCGGGTTAGTTGAAAATATGTCTTATTTCACCTGCCCCGACTGCGGCAAAAAGCATTATATTTTCGGCAAAACCGACGCGGGTAACATAGCCGAAAAATTCGGAATAGACGCGTATTCCGAGATTCCGATAAATCCGGAAACAGCAAAAAAAGTTGACGCGGGGCTTGTGGAAGAAACGGATTCTTCCTGCGTTAAAGCAATAGCCGACAAAATAGAAAACCTTGATATCTGAGAAACGGTTCGCCGTTTCTCTTTTTTGTACAATGTGTCACCTTTAAAATTATATTGGGTTGACATAAGAATGAATATATAAAATATTTCACACATATTCTTGAATTTGTTTCACTGATATGATATTATCAAAGGCTGTTAAAATATTCAAAAAAGAGGGGAAGAAAAGATGAAAGGAAAATATATTATACCCGTCCTGTGCCTGACTTTGCTTTGCGGGTGCGCAGAGCAGAAAGATGGCACAAGTACGGAAGTAAGCCCCGCGCCGACGGCGGAACTCTCCAAGGAAGAACGCCGCAACAGCATTCCCGTTTTTTACGAGAATCCCGAGGAAATATACAATTATAAATTCCTGACGGAAACGGAAGAAAAGAAAACGGGGATCACGATAAGAGAAGAGCCGAACAGCACCGTAAGGGCGGAAGCAAGGGCGTATCAGTGGGCTAAATCCCGCTTTAAGCAGCAGATGAAAGAGTTTGACGAAATCGACATGCTTTTTGTCCGCATAACATTTATAGACGAGCCCGATTTGCCGAAACTCAGCAACGGCGGGCAGACGAAAATCGTTGTGGACGCGATTATCGGCGAAAGCGAACTGCTTGAAAAATGGAAAAGCCTTGTGAAAGAGGCGGAATTCAAGTTTAACCGCGACTGTTGGTTTGATTCGGGTGAGGACTACACGGAAAAGGAAACGTATATTTCGTTCTATTCGGCAGTGCACAGTTCGCCTCAATATCTGTTTGACGACGACGGCAGAGTGTATTATAATAAGATGGAATCGGTAAGTTTCTTTCAGTTTCCCGACAACGAAAGCGGAAACGAGTACATAAAACTTATGGAAGAAATAAAGACACTTGCAAAGAACAGATATAACGAGGCATATCATCGGGCGTCGGTGTATCCGTATCTTACAGACTGATTTTTCAGGGGGCTTTTTTAAGCCCTCTTAAAACGGCAAAGTTCGTCAACCAAAAATAAATTAAGAGGTGACAAAATGGAAAACGTGCTTGACATACTTGAAGAAAACTTCGGCAAAAAAGTTTCGGGAGAAAAAATTGCAGAGAAACTCGGTGTGAGCCGCAACGCAGTGTGGAAAAACGTGAACTCCTTAAAAAAACAGGGGTTCAATATTCAGTCGGAAAAGAACGGCTATGTGCTTCTTGATGACGTTATAACAAAGAATTCGGTTGAAAAATTCACCAAACGGAAAGTTACCGTGCTTGACGAAACGGATTCCACGAATAATTATCTTAAACGCAAAGCGGAAACGGCCCAGAATGGCGAAATCGTTATCGCCCGCAGGCAGACTGCGGGAAAAGGGCGGCTGGGCAGAAGTTTTTCTTCACCCGCGGGGGGCATATACATAAGTATATTTCTGCGGCCCGGCGGCGACGCGGAAAAGGCGCTTAACATAACCACGTCCTGTGCGGTGGCGGCGGCATCGGCAATAGAGTATGTAACCGGCAGACAGACGAAAATAAAGTGGGTAAACGATATTTTCCTTGACAACAAAAAAGTGTGCGGAATTTTAACTGAGGCGGGTACCGACGTTGAAACGGGCACGCTGAAATACGCAGTTGTGGGCGTGGGAATAGATGTTTATAAACAGGAACTGCCCGAGGAAATAAAAGACATAGCGGGGCATCTTTTTGAATCGCCCTGCGGGGAAATAAACCGCCTTGCCGCAGAGTTTATCGACAGATTCTTTTACTGGTGCAAAAGCGAGTTTTACATAAACGAGTACCGCAAACGCTCATATCTTGATAATAAAACAATAGAATTTACCGAAAAGGGCGAAACAAAACAGGCGCTTGTTTTGGGCGTGG
Source organism: uncultured Clostridia bacterium (assembly GCA_934434555.1). Lineage (GTDB taxonomy): Bacteria > Bacillota > Clostridia > Christensenellales > QALW01 > UMGS1322. Next base: position 31,279 of record CAKRZX010000017.1, on the reverse strand, counting down.
ACGAAAACTGCGGACTTATTATAAATGAAAACGGAACGGAAAGAATACTCCGTTCGGGAGAAGTGAGGATAACAAAGTATGAAAAAGAGTAGAATTATAGTAAATTCGGCACTGTGCGCGGCGATAATCAGTCTGCTTGCACAATTTTCCGTTCCCATAGGCGGGGTAAATATGACCATGCAGGTATTTGCGGTGGCGTTCTGCGCATATATGTTTTCATGGAAAACGGCGCTTATTTCAACCTGCGTTTATGTGCTTTTGGGGCTTTGCGGAGTGCCGGTATTTTCATCGTTTTCCGGCGGCGTATCGGTGCTTATAGGTCCCAGCGGCGGCTTTATTTTCGGCTTTGTTCCGATGGCGGTGCTTCTCGGGGCAGGTAAAAAGCCGGTTCCTACGGTGCTTTTAAGTATTGCCGGGCTTGCGGTCTGCCATGCGGCGGGAGTTTTGCAGTTTGCCTTTGTAACGGGGCGCACGGTTATTGAGTCCCTTGCCCTTGTGTGGCTTCCCTATGTGTTAAAGGATATCCTGTCACTTATCGGCGCATATTTCCTTGCGTTTGCGGTTAAAAAAAGACTTACCCACGTAAAAAATGAAAATTAACTTAATTTTCTGTATAAAATAAAAAAGTGCATTGACAAAGCGCACAAAATTCTATATAATTTAGATGAAATAAAGCGTACTGTACGCAAAATCAGGAGGAAAAATATGAAAAAGGCTATAAAAGTTATAGGCTTGGCACTCAGTGCCGCGCTGATTGTTGCTTCGTTTGCCGCCTGCGGCGGAGATAAAAACCCCGGCGCAACCAACTCACCTAAGGCGACCGCACAGCCTACACCCACGATTCCCGGCACGTTACTTTCAAATTACGTTGTAAAATACACCGTAACCGAAACCGTAACCGAGAATGTTGAAAAAGAGGACGGCTCCAAGCAATATGAAACATTTGAAAAGTCCACAAACTATGTTCAGGTGGGCTATCAGGGCATGTACTTTAACAGCACCGACGGCGGAGAAACCTATACAATGGGCGATGCATCTGTATTTGCGGTTGAATCGCAGACTGACCCCCGCGGATTCTTCACCGCTCACAACAAACTGCTTACCAGCACCGATAAGGTTGAAAATCTTGGCGAAGAAACTGTTGCAGGACATAAGACAACCCACTATCACTACAAGAACGGTCTGTTTGACTATGACCTGTATGTTTCCGACGAACTTTGCCTTACACTTAAATATGTAAGCAATGCCGAACCTAAGAAATCGCTTGTTGTTACCGAAATTCTTGAAGGTGCGGTTGACTCGCAGGACGGCTGGAATTTCATAGACATCCAAGGCAAAGTTGTAACACCCGCACCCGAAGTTCCCGAGGAAGACGCTCCCGAGAAGTAAAACGGATAATTGATTTTATTAAAAGTGCAATCTCAAAAAGAGGTTGCACTTTTTTGCCTCATTTTTATATAATTACGGGTAAAAAACGCATAAGTCTATTGGAAAAAACTCAATTTCAGGGGTTGACTTTTTGAAGAGTAAAAGATATAATTTATAATGACGAAATATTTCCGAAGTGCGGGAATTATGTTTACAACATATGCGGTGTTGTGGTAAAATAATCGGAAAGAAAAAGCGAGGACATAAAAATGTATAATCAGGAACTTTATAATACGGTTTTGGAACGTACACACCATAAATTCAGGCATGCCTTTGAAAGAAATGCGGCGTCGGATTTTACAAACCCGGCAATTCATCCGTCAAAACGTATGGCAATGCGCCTGCACGATATTTTTATGCAGGAAACACCCGTAATTCTGGAAAAGCAGAATATAGTGTTTGTCCGCACCGTTACCGATGTGCCCGATATTTTTACCGAAAGCGAATGGCGGGAATTAAAACAGGCGCACTATATTCACGAACTGGGGTATGTTTCAAACATCTGCGCCGATTACGGCAGGGTGCTCTCTTTGGGGCTTGATAAAATAAAAGAAGATATTCTTGCCCGCCTTGAAAAGGCAAAAAAAGAAAATGATATTGAGGGCGTAATTTTCCTTGAAAGCGCAAATGCGCAGATTGAATCGGTTTATATGCTTGTTGATAAATATAAAGCCGAAGCGCAAAAACAGGGACGGGAAGATATAGCCGCCGTGCTTGACCGCGTGCCGAAAAAATCCGCCCGCACGTTCCGCGAGGCATTGCAGTTTTTTCGCCTTCTCCATTACACTCTCTGGGCGGAGGGCGAATACCACAATACCGTGGGCAGGTTCGATTTATATGCATATCCCTACCTTAAAAATGACCTGGATTCGGGAAACATTACGCAGGAACAGGCGGAAGCGCTGCTTGAAGAATTTTTCCTTACGTTTAATTTTGACAACGACAAATACACGGGCGTTCAGTTGGGCGATAACGGGCAGTCAATGATGCTGGGCGGCGTTGACGAAAACGGAAAGGATTCCTTCAATCTGCTTTCAAGCCTGTGTCTTAAAACAAGCTGCCGGCTTAAACTTATCGACCCGAAAATAAATTTGCGCGTAGACAAAAATACGCCGCGGGAAAGATTTATCGAGGCGACCGAACTTACCAAAGCAGGGCTGGGCTTCCCCCAGTATTCAAACGACGACGTTATGATTCCCGCCCTTACTGCCCACGGTTACGACCTGCGCGATGCGCGGAATTATTCCGTTGCGGCGTGCTGGGAATTTATTATCGCGGGCGTAGGTATGGACGTAAACAATATCGGTGCCCTTTCGTTCCCGAAAGCGGTTCAGGAGGCGATGTATGATTGTCTTGAAAGCGCCGAAACTTTTGAGGATTTCCTTGAATGCACCGAACGCAAAGTAAAAGAGCAGGCAGAGAAAATCGCCGACGGTATACACAACCTGTACTTTATTCCCGCACCGTTCTATTCCGTGCTTATGGACGGCTGCATTGAAAAGGCAAGGGATATTTCAACGGGCGGAAAGTACAACAATTTCGGTATCCACGGTACGGGAATTGCCACGGCAAGCGATTCGCTGCAAGCAATAAAAGATAAGGTATTTATAAATAAAGACACGTCAAAACAGCAGATGATTGACGCGGTTAAGAATGATTTTGCAAATCAGCCCGAATTGCTGCACGCCTGCCGTTTTGAAGAACCGAAAATGGGCGACAATAACGAAAGCGTCGATGAGATTTCCTGTCGGCTGCTTAACGCCTTTGCCGATGCGCTTTCGGGCAAAAAGAACGAGCGGGGCGGCATTTTCCGGCCCGGTACGGGTTCGGCAATGTTCTATCTGTGGCACGCGAGGGAAGTGGACGCCTCTGCCGACGGAAGGCACAGAGGCGAAGCGTTCGGCACCAATTTCTCACCCAGTCTGTTTGTTCGGTCAAAGGGTCCGTTCTCGGTAATACAGTCGTTTACAAAACAGCCCTTTAATCGCGTTATGAACGGCGGACCGCTGACAATGGAATTTCATTCTTCCGTGTTTGACAGCCGTGAGGGCATAGAAACCGTTGCCGACCTTGTGCGCGAGTTTGTGCTTTTTGGGGGACACCAGTTGCAGCTTAACTCAATCAATCGCGACAGGCTCATAGACGCGCAGAAGCACCCGGAAAATTACCGCAATCTTATTGTACGTATATGGGGTTGGAGCGCTTATTTTGTGGAACTTGACAAGGAATATCAGGACCACCTGATTGCACGGCAGGAATTTGATGAGTGACCTTATTTTTGATATAAAAGAGTTTGCTCTGCACGACGGCGCAGGACTCAGAACAACGGTTTTCTTCAAAGGCTGCCCGATGAGGTGTGTGTGGTGCCATAATCCCGAATCCCAGTCGTTTTTCAGACAAACGGCAAAAAACGAAAGTAAATGCGTTCACTGCGGGCTGTGCGAAAGAAAGTGCAGCCACGAAGAATGCAAAGGGCTTGGCGTGTGCGTGAAAGTCTGCCCTAACAACTGTGTGCGGGCGGTGGGCGAAGAGTTTACGCCGGAAAAACTCGTTGAAACGCTTAATAAAAACCGATATTTTCTCAAAAAAGGCGGCGTGACGTTTTCGGGCGGAGAACCGCTTTGTCACACGGATTTTATCCTTAAAACAATACCGCTTTTGGGAGATATAAAAACGGCCGTTGAAACCTGCGGCTATGCAGATAAAGCAGATTTTATAAGGGCGATAGACGCGCTTGACGATATCTTTATGGATATCAAACTTATTGACGAAACAGAGCATATAAAGTATACCGGCAAAAGCAATAAAATCATTCTTGAAAATGCCGGATATATACTTTCAAGTGGAAGGAAAGCCACGTTCCGCGTTCCGCTTATACCGGGAATCACCGATACGGACGAAAATCTTTCCGGCATTGCGGAATTCTTAAAAAAGGGAAGAGAGAATATAAAAGTCGAACTTATTCCCTATAACAGGCTTACGGGCGCAAAGTACAAAAGCGTGGGCAGAGAATATGACCCGCCTTTTGACGAAACAGCGCCGCTTAATAAAAATACCGGAATATTTGAAAAGAACGGCATACACGCAGAAGCGTTTTAGAAAGGGAATTTTATGTATAAGTTTATTGCAAAAAACGGCTTGAATCTTGTTTGTGACGGAAAAACAGTACTCAAAAACATTTCTTTTTGGCTTAATCCGCGACTTTTTGCGTACAAGGCAACATCGTTTGAAGACAAAATAGTGCTTGAAAAAGCAAGTGTAAGCGAAACGGAAGTAAGATTTGTTTCGGGCGACAATGTGGGTGGGATTACCCTTACATTAAAACAGGATGGCGACTGCTTTGCACTGTTTGCCTGCGGCGAATATGACGGACGGGGCGGAAAAGGTCAGCACGGATGCCATCTTGACCCCTTTTGCGGACTCGGTTTTGACTTTGAATTTCCCCACAGGGGCAACTTTATTGATGCTTTTATGCGGTGCTCTTATTGGCAGAAGCCCTATATAGGAAACGGAAAAATCAAGCCCCGCACACAGGGACTGTTTTTCAACCAGTCAAACAGGTGCGTGTATCTTATGGCTACCTGCCACAGAGATTTCAAAACCGAAATGTTCCCCGAGAAAAAGGGCGCGTCGCTCAGGGCGCAGTCAAACAACAGGGTGGAGAAAATCGACGAATGCATTTTTATCGGCGGCGTAGGCAAAAGCGTTTATGAATTGGGTGAAACCGTTGCCGGCTTCGGGCTTGAAATTATGCAAAAACCCGGCAAACTGCGCAAAAACAAAGAATATCCCGAAATATTTGAGTATTTGGGCTGGTGCTCGTGGGACGCTTTTCATATGTTCGTAACACATCAAAACCTTATTGACAAAGCACAGGAATTCAAGGACAAGGAGATTCCCGTAAAGTGGGTAATCCTTGACGACATGTGGGGAGACGTTCCCCAGAACGATATTATGACAATGCATTCCCGCGAACTTGAAAGTTGGGAAGCGGCGCCCGAAAGATTCCCCAAGGGGCTTAAAGGTATTACGGGCGAATTAAAGGAAAAGTACAATCTTAAAGTGGGTATCTGGCACCCGATTAACGGTTATTGGAGCGGCATTGACCCTCGCGGAAGTCTTGCAAAAGAACACGGCGATTTGCTTGAATACAATATTCCGGGAATCCACCCCGACCAGCCCCGGCTTATGCATTCATTTGAAAAGAAGAAGTGCGAAAAATACTACGATATTCAGCATAAATTCTATTCCGATTGCGGAATCGATTTCACCAAAGTTGACAATCAGGGCTCAACGCAGTGGTTCTCGTTCCTTAAAGGGAGCATAGGCGAATGTGCCGAAAATCTGCACAATGCCATTGAAAAGGCGGCAAAGAAATATTACGGTGGCGCACTTATAAACTGTATGGGTATGCCTATTGAGAATCTGTGGAACAGGATTTACAGCAACGTAAACCGCTTTTCGGGGGATTTCCAGCCGGAAAACCGCGACTGGTTCGTTCATCACCTGTTGCAGTGCAGTTATAACTCCCTTACACAGGGCGCGATATTTACCGGCGACTGGGATATGTGGTGGTCGGACGACGGGCAGGCGACGAAAAATGCCGTTCTGCGCAGTATGAGCGGCGGACCGATATATATGTCCGACGAACTTAACAGAAGCATAAAGGACGTAATTATGCCAACCGTGCTTTCAAGCGGAAGAATCATCAGGCTTAAAAATCCCGCGCGCCCCACGGCGGACTGCCTGTTTGAAAATCCGGAAGAAAACAAAAAAGTTTTCAAGGTGTTTAATACAGGCGGAAAATACGGAGTTGTTGCCGTGTTTGATCTGGACAGCGCGGACGGCAGTGTTTCAGGCACGGTTTCACCTCTTGATGCGGGACTTGACGGAGACGAATATGTGCTTTATGACTGGTTTAATGAAACCGCAACACACGTTAAACGCGGCGAAAGCATAAACGTTACGCTTAATAACCGCGATGATTTCAGGCTTTATATAATCTGTCCCGTTAAAGACAACAGGGCGGTTATAGGCTTAAAGGAAAAGTATATGACCTTCGGCGGAATCAGGCAGGATAAAGACGGCATTACCGCTCTTGACGACGGCACTCTGCTTACCTGTGAAAACGGAAAGATAAATTCCGTAAAAGTAAAAAAAGATGAATTTATAAATGTTAACTGAATAAAAAAATAAATTATGCACAGAATTTTATCGAGGTGAAATTCTGTGCTTTATTTTTTGCTGTTTCTTGCTATTTTACTTATGCCATTTTCATTTCGCATAAGGGCGAAAACCGAAACCGACAGGGTTATATTCGGCGTTGATTTTATGCTGTTTGAAAAATTCGGCATACGGATTTTTAAGACGGGAATAACCGCAAAAAAGGTTATGCAGGGGCTGTTTTCGGGCAAAAGAAAAAAGGGAAGCGGGAAAATAATAAAGAACGCACTGAGATTCATAAGTCTTGAAAATATAAAAATAACGTCAAGTCTGGGCACGGGAAGCGCAGCGTCAACGGCAATTATCTGCGGTCAGATTTTTGCTTTTGCCGCACCGCTTGCCGCGGGCAAAGAAAACTGCCGAATTTCATTAACGCCCGTTTACGATAAAAAGCAGTTTGTTTTTTTCGGCGAATGTATAATTTCCCTGAATCTTGCAAATGCTATATCGGCGGCGGTAAGCAGTATTTTCAGGTTTCAGATTCTTAAAAAGAACAATGCGTAGTTTTCGGAGGTAAGAATAATGGAAAAACACCCTATTGAAAATATTATGGCATCGACAATGGAAAATCTTAACACCATGATAGACGTAAACAAAGTTATCGGAAGTGCGGTTATCGCACCCAACGGAGCAACGGTGATACCCGTTTCGCAGGTATCGTTCGGCTTTGCCTCCGGCGGCGGCGAGTACGAATTTCCCCAAAGCAAAAAGGACGATTTTCCCTTTGCGGGCGGCGCGGGCGCGGGCGTAAGCGTTAAGCCCGACGGTTTCCTTGTGCTTTCGGGCGACGTAATAAGATTTTTGCCCATACAGAAATCGACCGCATACGATAAACTTATCGATTTGGTTCCGCAGCTTGTGGAGCAGATTAAAAAAATAAGCGCAAAAGAGGAAGAAACTTCTTCGGTTGAAGAAGAGATATAAGGGACAGAATACAGACGGTGCAATAAAACACCGTCTTATTTTTTTGGAGGAAGTTATGAAACGAATTTTATCGGCAGCGCTTATCGTTTTTGCGCTTTTGCCGAATTTAAGGATAAAAGCAATTTCGGCAGGAGCATATACGGTTATCGAACAGTCGTCGGGGCGGATTCTGTACTCTTCAAACGGCAGCACTGAAATGCCCATGGCAAGCACCACAAAGGTTATGACCGCGCTTTTGACGGCAGAAAATCTTGATTTGACAGTAACCTATGATATTCCCGATTCGGCGGTGGGCATAGAGGGTTCGTCAATTTACCTTAAAAAGGGCGAAAAACTTACGGGAGAGGAACTGCTTTACGGGCTTATGCTTGCTTCCGGAAACGACGCGGCGTACGCGCTTGCGGAAATAATAAGCGGCAGCGCGGAAGAATTTGTTGAGCTTATGAACAGGCGCGCGGGAGAACTTGGGCTTAAAAACACGCATTTTGCCGACCCATGCGGGCTTAAAAGCAAGAATCACTATACCACAAGCGACGATTTGGCGCGGCTTTGCGCATTTGCAATGAAAAACGAAACGTTCTGTCGGGTGGTGAGCACGCAGAATCATCAGATTTCGGGCGCAAACGAGGGCGAAACGCGGTATCTTCACAATAAAAACAGAATTTTGGGCGAATACAGGGGCGGAAACGGAATAAAAACGGGGTACACTCTTGCGGCGGGACGCTGCCTTTGCGCTTCGGCAAAGAGGGGTGATATGCAGCTTATCTGCGTTGTGCTTAACGACAGGGAGTGGTTTTCCGACTGCGAAACGCTTCTTGACAGAGGATTTGACGAATTTTCATACGTCTGCCTTGCAAAAAAAGGCGAAATTGCGGGAAATGCAAATATTCTTGACGGAAAATCGCCAAAGTGTGATATAATGTACGCAAATGATGTTTTCTATCCGGTTAAACAGGGCGAGAATATAAAGGGCGTAAGCCGCACCGGAATGCTGACCGCGCCGATAAACAAAGGCGAGCAGGCGGGTGTGTGCGAATTCTTCCTTGACGGAAAAGTAATTGCGTCGGTGCCCCTTGTAACGGACGAAAGCATTGAAAGAAAATTTAATTTATTCGGCAGGTAGAAAATGGAGAGATTGCAGAAATTCCTTGCTTCAAGCGGAGTTGCGTCCCGCAGAGCGTGCGAACAGCTTATTCTTGAAGGCAGGGTTCAGGTTAACGGTGTTACCGTTACGGAACTGGGAACAAAAGTTGATGAGGGGGACACTGTTACTTTTGACGGCAAAAAAGTAGCGCCCCCGAAAGAAAAAGTATACATAATGCTTTATAAACCCGACAAGGTTGTAAGCACCGCGTCCGACCCCGAGGGCAGAACAACCGTGCTTGATTTGGTGGATGCAAAACAGCGCCTTTATCCCGTGGGACGGCTTGACTACCACACCCAGGGGCTTATTCTGCTCGTAAACGACGGCGATGCGGCGTATCACCTTACCCACCCGAAATTTGAAATAGAAAAGGAATATCTGGCGGTTATCGCGGGCGAGATTTCAAGGGAAGAAGTGCTTAAACTTCAAAGCGGAGTTATAATCGACGGCGAAAAGACCGCTCCGGCAAAAGTGAAGGTGTGCGATATCACCGATCACACCACTTCGCTTTCGGTAATTATTCACGAGGGCAAAAACAGACAGGTAAGAAAAATGTTTGAGGCAATCGGGAAAGAAGTGCTTCACTTAACGCGCATGCGCCACGGAGAAATCATACTTTCGGGGCTTAAACCGGGTCAGTGGCGGTATCTTAACAAGGAAGAAAAAGAATATCTCGAAGATTTGAAATAGAAACAAAAAATCGCTTGCCAAAAAAAGCACTTGTGTGGTATTATAAAGTGCGCGAGTTTTGGGTTTGGTAGATTTTTTATCGTATTTTTCAGAACTTTGAGGTAAAAAATGAGCAGGGTTTCAGGCAAAAAAATCAACGTTTTCTCTAAAAATCGGGAGGATTTGTTCCGCCTTGTTCTCGTATTCCCTTTTTACATAATGCACAGTAAAACCGCATAGGTTTTTTACTGTGTTTTTTATTTTGCGCAACAAAAATATATTTTACACTTTGAGAGGTGAAAGTTTAATGGTTTCAACATTCCAAACGCTTGTAAGAACCGACGTGCTTTCGATAGGCGAGTCACTTAAAGTTACGGCAATAGGGCTTCTTGTGGTTTTTGCCGTGCTTGCGATTCTTATTCTGTTTATTGAATTGCTTCACTTGGCGGTAAACATCGGCGGAAAGAAAAAGGCGGAGAAAGCGCCCGAACAGGCGGTATCAGACGGCGACGACGGAAAGCGTATTTCCGCAGGCGTTATGGCTGAGGTTCCCGCAGCGAATGAAGCGGGAAATGACGCTGAATTTATTGCGGCGGTAAGCGCGGCAATAAGCGTTGCAACGGGCAAAGATAACGGCTCGTTCGTAATCAAATCAATTAAGGAAAACTAATTTTTAAGGAGTGAAAATAAAATGCGTAAATTCAATGTAAATGTAAACGGAAAGATATATGTTGTTGAGATAGAGGAAACCGGCGAGGCTGCTCCCTTAGTAAATGCCCCCGCTGCTGCCGCGGCACCCGAAGCTGCTCCCGCAGCCGCACCCGTTCAGGGCGGAAAAGTAAATGTTGAATCACCTATGCCCGGTACGATTCTTGACGTAAAAGTTGCAGCCGGCGCAACCGTTAAAGCGGGCGACATAATTTGCATACTTGAAGCAATGAAAATGGAAAATGAAATAGTTGCTCCTCAGGACGGCAAAGTTACAAGCGTAGTTGCAAAGGGCGCAACCGTAAACACCGGCGATATACTTGCTTCAATGGAATAATCGGAGGGATATATAATGAACTTTGTTTCTCTGATGGATGCGGCGAGCAACATCGATATCCTTGAAACCATCAAGGATTTGTGGCAGTCCAGCGGAATTTATTCTATATTCAATGATTTTACGGGCACCGGCTTTAAGACGCTTATTATGATTATTATTGCCTGCGTGCTTCTTTACCTTGCAATCGGCAGAAAGTTTGAACCTCTTCTGCTTGTGCCCATTGCCACCGGTATGCTGCTTGCCAACGTAGGCGGCGGCCAGATTTATAATGCGGAATGCTTTGCGGGCGGACACGTTCACTGGGAGTATTTCAGCCTTTCGGGCGATACAACGATAAAAGCCGGACTGTTTGACTATCTGTACCTGGGCGTAAAACTCGGAATTTATCCCTGCCTTATATTTATGGGCGTAGGCGCTATGACCGATTTCAGCCCCCTTATCGCAAACCCCAAGAGCCTGCTTTTGGGCGCGGCGGCGCAGCTTGGTATCTTTATTGCGCTTATCCTTGCCACCGTTGTTGGCTTCGGCGGAAACGTTGCCGCATCAATCGGTATTATCGGCGGTGCCGACGGACCTACCGCAATACTTGTTACAAGTATACTTGCACCTGAAAAACTTGCACCCATTGCGGTTGCGGCTTATTCGTATATGGCGCTTATCCCCGTTATACAGCCGCCCATAATGAAACTTCTTACCACAAAAAAAGAGCGGGCAATCGTTATGAAACAACTGCGTCCCGTTTCAAAGAAAGAGCAGATAATATTCCCCATAGCCGTTGCGGCAATGGTTATACTTATTCTGCCCGATACCGCGCCCCTTATAGGCAGCCTTATGTTCGGTAACCTGCTGCGTGTTTGCGGCGTAACCGAGCGTCTGAGCCAGACGGCACAGAACGAACTGTGCAACATCGTTACCATATTCCTGGGTACAACCGTAGGCGCTACCGCCACCGCTGAGTCGTTCCTCAATGTAGAAACACTGCTTATTATCGGTCTCGGTCTTATCGCGTTTATGTTCGGTACTGCGGGCGGTGTGCTTTTGGGCAAACTTATGTGCTGGCTCACTCACGGTCAGATTAACCCCCTTATCGGTTCGGCGGGCGTTTCCGCTGTTCCTATGGCGGCCCGTGTTTCACAGGTTGAAGGGCAGAAAGCAAATCCGAAAAACTTCCTGCTTATGCACGCTATGGGTCCCAACGTTGCGGGCGTTATAGGCTCCGCCGTTGCTGCCGGCGTACTGCTTTCGATTTTCGGCTAAATTAACATGAAAGGTTCGGGTCCGGTAAAAATTTATCGGACCCAAAGTTAGATATTATGGGAAAAGTTTTAATTACCGATACTATTCTGCGAGATGCACACCAGTCGCAGGCGGCTACAAGAATGCGCCTGGACGAGATGCTTCCCGCCTGCGAAATACTTGATTCAATAGGCTATTATTCACTTGAAGCGTGGGGCGGCGCAACCTTTGACGCCTGTCTGCGCTTTTTGAACGAGGATCCGTGGGAACGTTTGCGGGCTTTGCATAAGGCTCTGCCGCACACGAAAATTCAAATGCTCTTCCGCGGACAGAATATTTTGGGCTACCGTCACTATGCCGACGACGTTGTTGACAAGTTTGTACAGAAGAGCCTTGAAAACGGCGTAAGCATTATTCGTGTATTCGACGCGCTTAACGACCTGCGCAACCTTGAACAGGCGGTTAAATCCACAAAAAAATACGGCGGCGAGATTGAACTTGCAATGAGTTACACTTCAAGCCCCGTTCACACTACCGAGTACTTTGTAAAACTTGCAAAGGAAATGGAGCAGATGGGCGCTGACGCTATATGCATTAAGGATATGGCGAATCTGCTTTTGCCCTATGACGCTTACGATTTGGTAAAGAAAATCAAGGCGGAAGTAAACGTACCTGTCCATCTTCATACCCACAACACTTCCGGTACGGGAAGTATGACCATACTTAAAGCAATCGAGGCGGGCGTTGATATCGTTGACACCGCGCTTTCGCCCCTTGCCAACGGCACCAGCCAGCCGGCAACGGAATCTCTTGTTGCCACGCTTAAAGGTACCGAGTACGACACCGGACTTGATATGGAAAAACTCGTTAAGGCGAGCGAACACTTTAAGAAAGTCGCGCAGCGCCTTAAAGACGATAAGATTCTTGACCCCAAGGTATTGCAGGTAAACATCAACACTCTGCGCTACCAGGTTCCCGGAGGAATGTTCTCAAATCTGCTTAATCAGCTTAAAGAAGCGGGCAAAGAGGATAAACTTGAAGAGTGCCTTGCGGAAGTACCCAATGTGCGCAGGGATTTCGGGTATCCGCCCCTTGTTACACCCACAAGCCAGATTGTAGGCACACAGGCGGTTCTTAACGTGCTTTGCGGCGAAAGATACAAAATGGTTACCAAGGAAAGCAAAGCATTGCTTGCGGGCGAATACGGGCGTCTTCCCGGCGAAGTAAACGAGGAAGTACGCAAAAAGTGCATAGGCGATACACCTGTTATCACCTGCCGTCCCGCAGACAGACTTGAACCCGAATACGATAAAATCAAGGAAGAAGCCAAAGAGTGGGCAATTCAGGAAGAGGACGTACTTTCGTACGCGCTGTTCCCGCAGGTTGCAACAAACTTCTTCAAAAAGAGAAAAGAAACGATGGAGGGAAATACTCCGCTTGACATTCACGTTACGGTAAACGAAATCAGGTAGAGCGCTTAATATTATTATGAGTACGGACATCAATGAAAAGATAGACCAGGCTTATAAGAAAATGAGTAAAAGCCACAAACTGCTTGCGCGATTTGTTGTTGACCACGGAAACGAGGCGGCATTTTTAACGGCGGGCGCTTTGGGCAAAAGAGTAGGGGTAAGCGAATCCACGGTGGTACGCTTTGCAATGTGGCTTGGCTACGAGGGCTACCCCGAACTTCAAAAAGAATTACAGGAAATTCTGCGCAGCCGGCTGACGGGGACGCAGAGGCTTGAACTGTCCGACGGGCTTTCGGGCACGAAACTTGTGGAAAAGGTCCTTAAAACCGATATGGACAATATCCACGACACAATGGATAAACTTGATAATGATGAGTTTGACGGCATAGTTGAATCCATCGTTGCGGCAAAACGCATTTATGTAATGGGCGTACGCGCATCGGAAACAATAGCAAAGACGCTCGGTCTTAACCTTGACCTTATTCTTGATAACGTGCGCACCATAACCGAATCGTCAAACGACGACTGCGAGCAGCTTATACATATCAAAAAGGGCGATGTGTTTGTGGGAATCAGTTTTCCCCGCTATTCAAAACGCACGGCTGACGCAATGCTTTTTGCAAAAAATCACGGCGCCCGCTGTATCGCCATAACCGACAGTTCGCTTTCGCCGCTTATGGAATACGCCGACCAGAAAATTGAGGTGCGCTGCAATACCGTTTCCTTTGTGGATTCGCTTGTTGCGCCGTTAAGTGTAATCAACGCGCTTATTGCTGCGGTAAGTATGAAGAAAAAGAACGAGTTTTCAGAAACACTTGCCGAAATGGAAACTATCTGGAAGAAGAATCACTTCTATGCCGCAAAAAAATAAAAGGATTTTCGTTGTGGGTGCGGGACCCGCAGGTATGATTGCCGCCGCAAGAGCCGCGGAATCGGGCGCAAAGGTCACGCTTATCGACAAAAATGAAAAGGCGGGCAAAAAACTTTATATTACGGGCAAAGGCCGCTGTAACGTGACCAATGCCTGTGATATTGAAGATTTTTTTGATAATATTGCCCATAATCCGTCGTTCTGCTATTCGGCAGTGTACACATTTACGCCTGCCGATACGGCTGCCCTTATCGAAAAGAACGGCACGCCCCTTAAATGCGAGCGCGGAAACAGGGTGTTTCCCGTAAGCGATAAGGCAAGCGACATTATAAAAGCGCTTGAAAAGAATATGCGCGGCGTTTGCGTTATGTTAAAAACGCGGTTTGACGGCGTAATCTGTGCGGAAAACAAAGTTACCGGCATAAAGTTTAACGGCAAGGTTTATCCCGCCGACACGGTAATTCTTGCCTTGGGCGGTGCATCATACGTTTCTACCGGCTCTGACGGCAAGTGGAAAGAAAAAATCGAGTCTTTGGGAATAAACGTGAAAGAGTTTTCTCCCGCGCTTGTTCCTCTTAAAAGCGACGCAAAGTGGGTGCACGAACTTACCGGGCTTTCGTTAAAAAACGTGAAACTTAAAGCAAAATCGGGCAACAGGACTGTGTTCGAAGATATGGGCGAAATGCTTTTTACCCATTTCGGAATTTCGGGTCCCCTGGTACTTACGTTAAGCAGTATGCTTAACAGAAATGATTTTAATTCGCTTTCCGTTTCGGTTGATCTGAAACCCGCCCTTACACCGGAACAGCTGAATGCAAGGATCCTGCGGGACTTTTCAAAAAGCGGAGCAAAAACGCTTAAAAATGCCTGCGGTGAACTGCTTCCTGCAAGGCTTGTAAGCGCGGTAATCTTAAACGCGAATCTTAACGGCGAAAAACAGGTAAGCCAAATAAGCACCGCAGAGCGGAAAAAACTTGCGGAAACACTTAAATGCCTTGTAATTCCCGTTACGGGGTTCGGCGAACTGAACGAGGCGATAGTCACCCGCGGCGGCGTGGATACGAAAGAAATCGACCCGTCCACAATGGAAAGCAAAAAAATATCGGGACTTTATTTTGCCGGAGAAATGATTGACATTGACGCTTTTACCGGCGGATTCAATATTCAACTGGCACTTTCAACGGGATTCCTTGCGGGAAGTGCTGCGGGAGGATTTTTATGAAAATAGCCCTTGACGGACCGGCGGGAGCGGGCAAAAGCACCGTTGCAAAGGCAATAGCAAAACAACTTGACATTATGTATCTTGACACCGGCGCAATGTACCGCACAATCGGGCTTTATATGGATAGGCTGGGCATTTTGCCACAAGATGAAAAAAGCGTTGAAAAGGCGCTTGATTCGGCGGAATTCAGCGTAAAGTATATTGCCGGCACACAGCACGTTTTCCTTAAAGACGAGGACGTTTCGGAAAAGATACGCGAAAACAGGGTATCGGCACTTGCATCTGCCTATTCGGCACTGGGATGCGTAAGAAAATATCTTGTAAAAATGCAGCAGCAAACCGCCGAAAAACAGGACTGCATTCTTGACGGCAGAGATATCGGCACCTGCGTGCTTCCCGATGCGGATTTTAAGTTCTTTTTAACCGCTGATTCCGCCGAACGGGCAAGGCGCAGAGCGGAAGAACTGAAACAAAAGGGTCAGGATTTTGACCTTGACGCTTTGAAAAAAGAAATAGAACAGCGCGATTACAACGATTCACACAGGGCAATATCCCCGCTTGTGCGCGCAGAGGATGCAGTGCTTGTGGACAGCACGAATCTTAATATAGAACAGACGGTTGCATACATTATAAATATCATAAAAGAGGGCAGATAGATGCTTCACGGTTTTATACGAGGGCTTGATAAATTTTTGGTTGCGGTTTTTTCAAAAACAAAAGTTTACGGCAGAGAGAATATTCAAAACGGCAACGTGGTGTTTGTGTGCAATCATATGAGTATACCCGATGCGTTTATCAATTTTGCCGTTCTGCCGCCCAAAACGCACTTTATGGCAAAAAAAGAGTGGTTCAACAATAAGTTTGTGGGCTGGCTTTTGAGAAAAATTCAGGTTTTTCCCATTGACAGGGGCAAGGTTGACCTTAAAAGCATACGTCACGCCTGCGAAATTCTTAAAAACGGCAACAATCTTTGCATTTATCCCCAGGGAACAAGATGCAGGGAACCGGAAGTGAAAATCGAACAGATGCACAAGGGCATAGGAATGATTGCGTTAAAGAGCAACAGTACCGTTGTTCCGCTCATGTTCAACTCAAAACCCGGTTTATTTAAGAAGAATATTCTTTTTGTGGGCGAACCGATAGATACAAGTGAATTTGACGGCAAGTGGTCGGGTTCGGAATTGCAGACCCGCTTTACCGAAAAAGTGGCGCAGGAAATGAACGCGCTTCTTGAAAGCCAAAGGAAACTGCTTAAATGAAATTCATCATTGCAGAAAGCGCGGGATTCTGTTTCGGCGTAAAAAAAGCGGTGGAAACGGTTGAAAAAAATATCGGCGCGTATCCGCATCTGTACACTTACGGCGAGATTATTCATAATCCGCAGGTGGTGGAAGACTTCAAAAACCGCGGCGTCAGGGCGGTAAACAGCCCCGATGAGACGGAAAAAGACAGCGCGGTTATTATCCGCAGCCACGGCGCGTCAACAAAAGAAATTGATGCTTTTATAAAAAAAGGCATTAAAATTATCGATGCAACATGCCCCTTTGTAAAAAGAATACAAAAAATAGTACAAACGGCTTTACAAAACGGCGACTTTATTGTTATAATAGGCGAGAGGAGTCACCCGGAAGTCGTGGGAATAAACGGTCACTGCGAAGATTCGGGCTGTGTTATAAATTCGCCGGGCGAAGTAATTTCGCTGCCCGACACGGAAAAAGACGTTACCGTTGTAGCGCAAACCACCACACAAAAAGAACTTTACGATGAAATATGCCGTGAGCTTGAAAAGAAATACGGCAAAATAAAAAAATACGATACCATTTGCGATGCTACCGTTACGCGGCAGAAAGAGGCGCGTGAACTTGCAAAAAAAGCAGATATTACCGTAGTTATAGGCGGAAAACAAAGTTCAAATACCGCCAAACTGTATAAAATATGCAGTGAATATTCAAAAAGAACCTATGCGGCGGAACGCCCGAGCGACGTTTCAGCCATTAAAATATACAAAAATGACATCATAGGTATAACCGCCGGTGCTTCCACCCCGGAAAGGTTAATAAAGGAGGTTGTGGAGAGAATGAGCGAAAATGAAGTTTTTGCCGAAAACCTGAGTTTTGAAGAGGAGATGAACAAGACTCTGGTAAACATTCGCCCCGGTCAAGTGATTAAGGGCAAAGTCATCTACGTTAAAGAGAATGAGGTTACCGTAGATATCGGATATAAGGCCGATGGAATTGTTACGAAAGAGGAACTTACAGCTTCCGGCGAAGAGGACCCGAGAGACCTTTTCAAAGAGGGTGATGAAATAGATGTTGAGGTTTTGAAGAAAAACGACGGCAACGGCAACGTCATTCTTTCAAGAAAAAGAATTGTTGAGCGCCTTAAAGCCGACGAAAAACTTGCATCAATTTCAAACGGCGAAGTTTTTGAAGTTACCGTAAAGGAAGTCGTTAAAGGCGGCTTGCTTGCCGACTTTGACGGAATCCGCGTATTTATTCCCCGCTCGCAAATCAGAATGAACGGATATGCTCACGATGTTGACCGTTACGTAGGTCAGACGCTCCGTGTACGCGCACTTGATATCGATTATAAACATCGCAAGGTTGTTGCCACTCATTCGGCGGTTATCGCAGAAGAGAAACAGGCGGCATTTGACACGGCATGGTCGAAACTTGAAGAAGGCGCAACCGTTAAGGGCGTTGTCCGCAGACTTACCGATTTCGGCGCTTTTGTTGATGTAGGCGGAATTGACGGTCTTATCCATATCGGCGACCTTGCATGGTACCGTATCAATAAGCCCTCGGATATTCTTCGTGCAGGCGATGAAATTGAGGTTGTTATTCTCAGTATGGACAAGGAAACCGGCAGAATTTCTCTCGGTTACAAGCAGTTGCAGCCCAAACCCTGGGACGATGCTGTTGAAAGATATCCCGTTGACTCTATCGTTAAGGGCAGAGTTGTTCGCATTACGTCCTTCGGCGCGTTTGTAAACCTTGAACCCGGCATTGACGGTCTTGTACATATTTCCGAAGTTTCAAACCGCTTTGTTCAGAAAGTTGACGAGGCAGTACGCGTTGGCGATGAAATCGAAGCACTTGTACTCAGCGTTGACCCGGAAGAGAAGCGTGTAAGCCTGAGCATTAAGGCTCTGCTTGACGAACAGGAAGCGGAAGAGGAAGAAGTTGCAGAGGAAGCAGCAGAAGCAGCGGAAGAAACTGAGAACTGATAAGTAAAAATTGAAAAGCGGAACAGCCTGAAAATTTTCGGGCGTTCCGCTTTTTTTATTTGCAATAAGAAAGAATATGTATTATAATTATTTTAATGAAGAAAAGTGCAGCGGGTGTGGGCGGCGTATTCTGCCGGTAAAAGTAAAAATCATTTCGCCTGACGGCAATATAGAAGAGGAACTATGAAAATAAACAGAGATTATATGCTTAAACTTTCACAAATGGACGATGAGGATGCCTTTGACCCGGCAGACCTTTCACCGGAAGAACTGTTTTCGCTTTCGTCCGATTCTCACGGCAGGTTTGTTGACGAGTACAAAGCATATTATGATGATATAAAAACAGATAACAAGTTGCATAAGGAGGATTGGTAAAATGGACAGAATAATGCTTTTTCCCGAAAAAAAGAGAAAGGTACTTACCCTCAGTTACGATGACGGCGTTGAACAGGACATAAGGCTTGTTGAAATAATGAAAAAGCACGGGCTTAAAGGTACGTTTAATATAAATACAAACTGCTTTGCGCCAGAAGGCAAAGTGTATCCCGAGGGTACGATTCACAGGCGTATGGACGCAGAAACCGCATACGCGCTGTATGAACACAACGGTATGGAAATTGCCGTGCATACCTTAACACATCCCCATCTGGATAAACTTTCACCCGCAGAGGTTACAAGAGAGGTCATCCTTGACCGGGATAATATTGAAAAAGCAACGGGCAAAATGTGCGTTGGTATGGCTTATCCTTACGGCACCACAAATGACGGCGTTGTCGAAGTGCTTAAAAACTGCGGAATTCTCTATTCGCGCACTACGGTAAGCAGACATAATTTTGATATTCCCGACGATTGGCTCAGGCTAAGCGCCACGTGCCACCATAATTCTCCCGACCTTATGGATTTGGCAAAAGAATTTGCGGAATCAAAACCCAAGTGGAATTCGCAAATGTTCTATCTGTGGGGACACGCATATGAGTTTGAGGCAAACGACAACTGGAACATTATTGAGAAATTTGCGGAATATTTAGGCGGCAGAGACGATATCTGGTATGCCACAAACGGCGGGATATTCAAATATATAAAGGCTTTCAGGTCACTTGAAACCGCTGCCGACGGCACAGCGGTGTATAATCCCACGCTTTATACTCTGTTCTTTGAATCTGACGGAAAAGAATTTGAAATAAAACCAGGAGAAACGGTGAAAATATGAAACCTTTACCCGCATTCAGGCGTAAAGCCGCATTGAATCTGTACAAAAATCCCACGCTCACGTTAAGCAAAATGACTTTCACAAGCGATTTTGTTTCGATGAAGTCGGGCGATATGTACCCGATTATCGAAAAACGGGGCGACTGTGTCGAAAAAGTTTCGCAAAATGCCTATTCCGTTGCGGGACAGGGCTGCGTACTGCGCCTTTTGGGCGGATTCTTCCCCTATGCCGCATATGAAATGACCGTAGTTTGCGGCAAGGCGGGTTTTGCGCTTACATACGGCGATTTTTCGGTTCTGGTCGATACGGCATCCTCTGCACTTATACTTGACCGTTCGGGCAGGGAAAAAAGTATTCCCCTGAAAAGCAGGACGGGCGAAAGCACGCGCCTGATTGTATCTTTTTGCGGCGGCACAGCCTTTGTCTATACGGCTCACGCCGATGAAAAAGGCTGAATTTGCGGTGTCTTTTGACCTTGACGGCTCAATTTTAAGGGAAGATGTGTTTTTTAGGATATCGGCGGCGGTTAAG
This sequence comes from uncultured Clostridia bacterium, assembly GCA_934434555.1. GTDB lineage: Bacteria > Bacillota > Clostridia > Christensenellales > QALW01 > UMGS1322. Next base: position 11,078 of record CAKRZX010000017.1, on the reverse strand, counting down.
GTGTTCGGCGGTGCGGAAATAACAAACGTCAGTTCTTATCTTGACGCGGGAATATGCCAGGCGGATATACGTCCCGTGCGCTATGAGGACGGCTCAGTTATAACAGAAAACGGTAAACTGTTTTTTACCGCGTCGTCAAGAGTGGGCACAAAGAAGTATCAAAGCGTACTGTCGCTTAAAAAGGACAGTTGCGAGTTTAGTCTTGAAGGCGTAATATTTTTCGATTACGGCGACGGCACACTTAACGGAGATGTGGCAACGTCACTTATATTCGACAGAAATAAAAAAGAGTGGCTCTTCTGGACGTGCGCATTTTCACAGGGACATATTCTTGCCTGCGGAAAGACCGAAAATGACCCGCGATTCGGCATAAATGTGCTTGAAGCCGCGGTTATGAATCCGATAGGCAAAAATCCTGATACCGCTTTTATGGGAAAAACGGGCGATGAGGACCCGGACTTTGTCTTCGACAAAGAAAAGAATAAGTGGTATCTGACGGTCTGCCGCCTTGATTCAGATTCGGACAATAAGGCATACAGATATTTCCTTTTTGAATCCGACGACCCGTTTTCGGGGTATAAGTTTGTAAGAAAAACTCTTTCGGGCTGTGAAACAGGCGGTTCGATAGTCAAGGGAGACGGCGGGTATTATTTCGTCTGCGGCAGTGATTTTGACAAAAAGTCCTGCTATCACGTATATGATCTGAACGACTTTTCCCGCTTTGATACGCTTAAATGCGACTTTCCCGACGGCGGATTCCGCGGCTGGGGTTCGGTGTTCAAATTGCCGGGCGGGACAAGAGAAAAATATATGTGGATAACCTTTGACCGCTTTTTGGGCGACCCTGAATACAATTGGAGTTACGGCAATATTTACTTGTATGAATCTTAAAAAGTCAGTTGACGAAAAAGCAAAAAAAGAATAAAATATAGTAGAAATAATTCTTGAAGTGAGGTGAACATAATGGAAGACGGAAGTAGCAGCACTGTTCCCGTGCGATGGCGGAAAAATTCCTGTTTTATTATGTTCGCTGTTAAGGTGATACCGAACTGATTTTTCGGTATCGGCTTTACCGTGTGCGGTGTCTTTCAGGCACTGTGCTGTTTTGTTTCGCTTAATAAAACAATATTTTTTTCGCGTATCTTAAAGGCAATAATGTTCCTTTAAGATATTTTTTTCGGGAAAGTGTACCTTCCGCAAAGCGGCAGAACCGCTGTGCAAAAATAATTTTTTAGGAGGTAACACTGAATGAGCGAAATGCTTAAAGAGGAGACGATTAAAACCGTTCTCCGTTTACTTGAAGAAAAAAGGCCCGTTGAAATCAGCCGGATGTTTAAAACTATGCTACCCGCAGATATTGCTGAGGTAATCGACAATGAGGAAATTGACGAAAAACAGCGAACACTTCTTTTCAGGCTCTTGCCAAAGGACGTGGCGGCAGAGGTTTTTGTTGAAATGGATTCGGATAATCAGCAGCAGTTGATTGACGTATTCAACGACAACGAACTTCACCAAATGCTTGACGAACTGTTTATTGACGATACGGTTGATATTATTGAAGAAATGCCCGCAAATGTTGTGCGCAGAATAATAAAGAACTGTACTCCCGAAGCGAGAACCGCAATAAATAAAATTCTTGAATATCCCTCCGACAGCGCCGGCAGCATTATGACGCCCGAATATATTGCGCTGCGCAAGGATATGACGGTGGCACAGGCGTTTCAGTATATCCGCAAGGTGGGGCTTGACAGCGAAACAATCTACACCTGCTATGTTGTTACAAACGACCGCAAACTTCTGGGCGTTGTTACCGTGCGCGAACTTCTGCTTGCCCCGGAGGACAAACTCATCGGGGATATTATGAGCGAGAATGTTGTTTATGCCGAAACCACGGCGGACAAGGAAGACGTTGCAAAACTGTTTGACAAGTACGATTTCCCCGCGTTCCCGGTTGTGGACAGAGAAAAGCGGCTTGTGGGAATAGTTACGTTTGACGACGCTATCGACGTTATCCGTGAGGAAACCACCGAGGACTTCTCCAAAATGGCGGCGGTTGTACCCATTGAGGAAACATATTTCCGTGCAGGCGTTTTCAAACATGCAAAAAACCGTATTCCGTGGCTGATAGTGCTTATGGTTTCGGCAACGATTACGGGTGCAATAATTACAAAGTACGAAGAAGCGTTTGCCATGGTGCCGCTTTTGATAGCGTGCCTGCCGATGCTTATGGATACGGGCGGAAACTGCGGTGCGCAGACGTCAACAATGGTTATACGCGGCATGGCGCTTGACGAAATGCGTCCCCGCGACGTTATCAGGGTATGGTGGAAAGAAATCCGCATTGCAATGCTTGTGGGAATCGCCCTTGCGGTTATAAACGTTGGCCGTGTGTTCCTTATTTACGGTTATTCGCCCGAAACGGTAAAACTGGCAATAACGTCAAGCGCGGCAATATTCTTTACCGTTTGCCTTGCCCAGACTTTGGGGTGTGCACTGCCCATGGCGGCAAAGGCAATAAAACTTGACCCCGCACTTATGGCATCGCCGCTGATAACCACAATAGTGGATGCGTTAAGCGTTACCGTATATTTTGCCATTGCGGTGCTTATTTTCAAAGTCTGATTTGTTTTTTGCACGGAGTTTTCCGTGCTTTTTAATTATTGACACGGCTTTTTTTATCGGGTATAATACCGTATAGAAGTTTTGCGGGAGGAACAAATAATGAAGATAATTCAAATGACCAATGCGACCCCGACACAAACCATGGGGTATGTTGTACAGGCAAAAACGGGACAGGTGCTTGTTATTGACGGCGGCGCAAAGGATAACGACAAGGAACTTAAACGGATAATAAAAAGCGTGGGTTCCCACGTTGATTTATGGCTTATAACGCACCCGCACTCCGACCATCACGACGCAATAATGCAGGTTTTAAGAAACCCTGAGGGAATTACGTATGACAGACTGGGCGCGTCCCGGCTTTCCGATGAATGGGCGGAATCCACGGGGCTTCCTGCGGATGCAAAGGAACTGATTGAGTGGAACGCCTTTGCAAAGAATCTTGATTCACGCTATTTTGATATCAAAAACGGCGAAGTGTTCAATTTGGGTTCAATGAAAGTCGAAATCCTTGCCGTTGCAAACCCGGAAATTCTCGAAAATCCCTTTAACAATCAGTCGGTTGTAATCCGCGTTACAGAGGATGGTTTCGTTATGCTTTTCTTAGGCGATTTGGGTATTGAAGCGGGCGAAAAACTGCTTAAAACGGGCATTGATTTGCACTCCGACGGCTGCCAGCTTGCCCACCACGGGCAGCAGGGCGTAAACGAAAAATTCTATCAGGCGGTTAAGCCCACCTATGCTTTTTGGGCAACGCCCGATTGGCTTTGGGATAACACCCCTTACTTGGGCGGCACACCCGGAACGGGCCCGTTCAAAACACAGGAAACCGCAGGATGGATGAAAAAACTTAACACGGTCAACGTATTCTCATTCAAACACTCCACGGTGTTTGATACAAAAACAAAACAGTTTGGAGATTATTAAATGGAAATTTATGCTGATGTTGTTGTAATAGGCGGCGGCGTAGCGGGAACAATGGCGGCAATAGCCGCGGCACGCGCAGGCAAAAAGACGGTTCTTTTGGAGCGCAGCGGCGCACTGGGCGGAATGTGGACATCGGGCTTAATAGGCGTCACCCTCGATGCAGAAAACAAGAACGGCTTGCTTAAAGAATTTTTGCAAAAGGTAAATGATGAGGGCGGATGTGCCACTACTTTTGAAACAAAAAAGTATGTGCTTGAAAAAATGTGTATCGAAGCAGGCGTTGAACTTTACTTAGGCTGCGCGTTTGTTTCGGCAGAAAATGTAAACGGGAAAATAACGGAAGTAAAATGCGCATCAAAATCAGGAGAAATCACATTTAAGGCGGCAAAATATATTGATGCTACCGGTGACGGCGATGTGGCGGCAAGTGCCGGCTGTGAGTTCTCTTTCGGTAACGGCGAGGGTAAGGTTCAGCCTATGAGTATGGTTGCGCTTGTTGAAATAAAGGGCGGGCTTGACGAAAAATATTTAGGTTGGGACGGCAGGAACAATTTCAAGGCACTGCTGGATTCCCTCGGTGCGGCGTATTCACTGGGCTGCCCGAATATAGCGCTGTGTCAGGGCGAAATATATCAGTTAAGTATAAATCAGGAATACGGAAAAAATCCGCTTGACTGCAAAAGCGTTTCCCTTGCATCGGTAAATGCAAGAAAAGAGATATTTGAAACCGTAAAGAAACTCCGCAAAAGCGGAATGGATATCACCCTTGTTACCACGCCCGAGTTTATCGGTGTGCGTGAGGGCAGAAGAATAAAGTGCAGGTATAATATCACCCTTGACGATATTGTTTCCGGCGCACGGTTTAACGATGCCGTATGCCGCGTAACGTACTGGGTGGACATTCACTCATTTGTGCCGGGCGATAAGGGATATTCCGACAGCGGCATTACCGTTAAGCCGTATGATATTCCCCTGCGTGCAATGCTGCCGATAGGTGCGGAAAACCTTATCCTTGCAGGGCGATGCATAGGCGGTGACTTCTGCGCACACGCAAGTTACCGCGTTATGGGCAATATGGCGGCGGTCGGCGAGGCGGCAGGTGCGTTTGCGGCAAAATAAGTTGCAAAAAAACGTAATATGTAGTAAAATATGATTCGGTGTGTCGGAACCCGGCACAGAATCACTCTTTCGGAGGAAACAAAAATGAAAGCAATAAAAACCGATATTCCGGGCGTAGTTATAATAGAACCCGATGTTTTCGGCGACCACAGAGGTTGGTTTATGGAAACCTGGTCAAAAAAGAAACTTGAAGAATTGGGCATAGACGTTGATTTTGTACAGGACAATCAAAGTTTTACCGCAAAGAAGGGCACGCTGCGCGGGCTTCACTTTCAAATGAATCCGATGGCGCAGTCAAAACTGGTGCGCGTTGTTGCGGGCGCCGTGCTTGACGTTGCGGTTGACCTGCGTAAAGGCTCGCCCACGTATCTTAAATGGGTAAGCGTTGAACTTTCGGCAGAGAATAAGCGCCAGTTTTTTATTCCGCGGGGCTTTGCCCACGGCTTTGTTGCGCTTACCGACAATGTGGAGTTTGTTTATAAGTGCGATAACTATTATTCAAAAGAATGCGACCGTTCGGTTAAGTTTAATGACCCGCAAATAAATGTTGAATGGGGCGTAACCGAACCGATAATTTCTGAAAAAGACGCAAAAGCACCGCTTCTTAAAGACAGCGACTGCAATTTTGAATTTTAAGGAGAAATTTATGACTATTATCGTAACAGGCGGCGCCGGATTTATCGGCAGCAATTTTGTTTATTTTGAACTTAAAAATCATCCCGAGGACAGGATAGTCTGCCTTGACGCCCTTACCTATGCGGGCAACCTTGCCACGCTTGACGAGGCTATGAAAAATAAGAATTTCCGCTTTGTAAAGGGCGATATTGCCGACCGCGAGTGCGTTTACAAATTGTTTGAGGAAGAAAAACCCGATATAATAGTAAACTTTGCGGCGGAAAGCCATGTTGACCGCTCAATAGAAAACCCGGAGATATTCCTGCGCACCAACATAATGGGCACGCAGGTGCTTATGGATGCCTGCCGCAAGTACGGCATAAAGAGATACCATCAGGTTTCAACCGATGAAGTTTACGGCGATCTGCCCCTTGACGAACCGGATTTGTTCTTCACCGAGGACACGCCCATTCATACGTCAAGCCCCTATTCGGCAAGCAAGGCTTCTGCCGATTTACTTGTGCTTGCGTATCACCGCACGTTCAAACTGCCGGTGTCAATTACACGTTGCTCAAATAACTACGGGCCATACCATTTCCCGGAAAAACTTATTCCCCTTATTATATCACGTGCGCTTGCAAACGAGAGCCTTCCCGTTTACGGCAAAGGCGAAAACGTTCGCGACTGGCTTTATGTTGAGGACCATTGTTCCGCTATCGACCTTGTTATCCGTAAAGGACGCGAAGGCGAAGTTTATAACATCGGCGGTCACAACGAGCGCACCAATCTTCAAGTGGTAAAAACGATTCTTAAAGAACTTGACAAGCCCGAAAGCCTTATTACATTTGTTACCGACCGTCCCGGCCACGACAGGCGCTATGCCATCGACCCGACTAAAATCCACAATGAACTTGGCTGGCTTCCCGCAACGAAGTTTGACGACGGCATACATAAAACCGTGGAGTGGTATCTGAACAACCGCGACTGGTGGGAGAATATCTTAAAGGGCGATTATCAGAACTACTACGAAAGAATGTACTCAAAGAGGTAACGGTATGAAAGTTCTTGTAACCGGCGTTAAAGGTCAACTTGGGTTCGACGTTGTAAAACGCCTTAAAGCGCTTAATATTGAATGTAAGGGCGTTGACATCGAGGATTTCGACCTTACCGACGAAGCAGCGGTAAGAAGGGGAATTTGCGATTATAATCCCGACGCGGTTGTGCATTGCGCGGCGTTTACCGCGGTGGACAAGGCGGAGGACGCAAGGGAAGTTTGCTATAACGTAAACGTTACGGGTGTAAGAAACGTGGCACTTGCCTGTAAGGAAATCAACGCTAAAATGGTTTATATAAGCACCGATTACGTGTTTGACGGACAGGGCATCAACTTCTTTAATCCCGAAGACAAAAAAGACCCCATAAACTACTACGGCGAAACGAAATCCCTCGGCGAGGACGAAGTAACAAAACTTCTTGAAAAGTACTTCATTATCCGCATTTCGTGGGTGTTCGGCATAAACGGCGGGAACTTTGTAAAAACGATGATTCGCCTCGGAAAAGAGCGGGACGAACTGAACGTTGTGTGCGACCAGATAGGCTCGCCCACATATACAAAGGACTTGGCGGTGCTTATAGTTGATATGATTCAGACCGACAGGTACGGCATTTACCACGCCACCAACGAGGGCGTATGCTCATGGGCGGAGTTTGCAAAGCAGATTATGCTTGACGCGGGGCTTGATACCAAAATCAATTTTATCACTTCCGATAAATATCCCGCAAAGGCAAAACGGCCCTTCAATTCCCGTATGAGCAAAAATAAACTTGACGAAAACGGATTTTCCCGCTTGCCGGGCTGGCACGATGCGCTTAAACGTTATATTGACGAACTGCGCGACAATGAACAAATTTGAACAAATTTTTGCGGCACGAACCACTCGGTTCGTGCCTTTTTTCTCTATTTTATATCAATTTTGCGAAAAAAATAGTCATAATCTTCCCTAAAAACAGAAAATATTATGGAATTGTGAAATAAACTGTTGACAAATTTAATCGGGGGGGGTATAATAAGAATGAATAAAAATCAGAAAGGGGATTCTTTTTTTATGAAACGGAAAATACTTTGCATAGTGCTTGCAGTGGCACTTGCGGTTTCCTGCTTCACTCTCGTTCAGGCGGCGGATGGGGATGCTGCTGGACAGGAAGTGTATGGGGGAAAGATAACTACGGCAGACAACTACCCTAGAACTGCGTATCAATCCGGAACGACGACAAACAATACGAAAAACACACCGTTTAAGGGTATTGATTTTGAGGGAAAAACTTCTCGTACGTTTAAGTTCCTTTTGTATACGGCCGGCTCGGGCAATGCAAGCATTTCTTTGTCGTATAATTGGGCAACTGGATATGCGGAAAGTTATTCAGTGACCGAAGATGAAAAAACATATCAACTTACAAACTACGGTTCGTCTTATTATACATTTGCAAAAGGCAATGTTGCAACACTTAATATTAAAGTCCCGTCAGATATGCATTGGGCAAACAGTGTAGACATGACAACCGGTACCGTGACAAAGGATAATCTTTTTATAAACGGTAGCGGAGCGAATAAGGTCGACGGCAGTGGCGTTGGATTTAGAATTAACGATGTCACAAAAGGAAGCAAGATATATCTTGTTTGTGTCGGCGGTGACGATGTTACAGAAGATGAGATTTCAAAAATCAATGAAAACTTAGGGTCTTTGGGGTTCGCTGGTGATTGCGCCAGTCAAGCAACGCCGATTACCGATTGGAGCGAAGACGAAGCAACGCAACTTCTTTATAAGGCAAGACTCGGTTTCGTCGGCGTAAGATATACTGTTCCTGCGGGAACGGCGCAGGGATACTACAAAAAAGTTACTCCCGATTTGTCAACGGTTAATTCAGAGGGTGAAGATACAGTTACGGCAAAACTTACGGTATATAATAATTCCGATAAGCCGGTTCTTGTAAGTGTATATCCGCAAGCCGCATGGTCTGATGTAAAGGGTGGCTCGAAAGAAAGGGTATACCTCGGAGCAAAAACATACCATACGTATAATGTTTCGTATACAACGCAAGACGGAAAAGTTACAAATGCAAACAATAAAGAGATAAGTGTATACGGAACAGATATATTCTACCGTATAGACGCGGAGTATCAGCCTGATATCAAGAGCGGAGCGAATAATGCAAACTTGCAGGATATTGATATAACTGTAATGAATGCGAGTGAGACTCCGTATAAAACTTACGACAAGGCACAGGATGTTTATGTTGCACCTACCGATTGCGCTGTGGCTGATATAAACTTAAAAGCCCCAATGGTTATGTATAACGGCGATTTTGAGGATTCATCGGGCAGTATAAACACAAGTCGTTGGACAAGTATGCTCGGAGGAAAGATCGAACAGGAATATCGCGATACAGCCGATGAAACTCTCGGAAAATGGTCACTGAAATATACTTCCGATAAAAGTATTTACAGCTCGGTACTTTTTAACGTTGCCCCGGCTGTTGCAAACTTTACGGCAAAGGACGGTATATTTAACGGCGGCGGAGCCGGATTCTACAAGATTACTTTCGATGCAAAAGCCGATGATAGTGCAGTCGGAACCTATCAAGTAAAGTTAGAGTCAGACTTTACGGGACAACATTATATTACCAACACATCCAAGGTAACATTTGGTACAGAGTGGAAATCATTTACCGCTGTTGTTGAAGTTACACAGGGCCTGCTTGATAAAAACTATTTTGCAGTGATGGAGCAAAATTTCAGTACAACACGAGATAAAATAAGTGCGACAAATACACCTATTTATCTCCGCTTCGACGGTTCAGATAAAGACACCGGCGGACTTAGAAATGCGGCAACAGCGCCGGGCACCTATTGGATAGACAATGTCAAGATAGAAAAGGTTGAGTTCAATGCAAATATTGAAGCAAGCATAACGCTTAATGATTCACTTGCATGGAATTTCTATGGCAACGACGTTGACAGAGTTGACGTTACTTTTAACGGCAACACAACAACGGTTAAGTTTGAGAACGGCAAAGCCGTATTTGATGATATCGCAGCAAAAATGATGGCTGATAAGATAACATTTAAGTTCTATCAGACAATCGGCGGTAAAGAGTTCACCAAAAAGATTGCAACGTCCGTTAAAGAGTATATGGAAGAGATTATCAGCGGCAGTTACGGTGAAGCCGCAAAGACGCTTGCCATAGATACGCTTAACTACGGCACCGCAACACAGCTTTATGACGGCGGATACAACAGCGGGAATCTTGCAAATGCAGGGCTTACCGAAGAACAGAAAACCGTAATAGTTGAAAAGCCTGCAAGCGTTTACAATCAGACAGGTGAAGGGATCAGATTCAAAGCTGCGTCGCTCTACCTTAAAGATAAAGTTTATATAAAAATGTACATTGCAAAGGGCGATTACAGGGAAGGAATGACCGTTAAGGTAAACGGAACAGCCGAACTTACCGAATGGAAAGCGTCAGGCGATTATATGTATGTAATGACTGACGGAATTTCGGCTAACGAACTTTCGAACACTGTTACTGCGGCTGTTTATGAGAATAATACACAGGTTAGCACAACACTTACTTACAGTGCTGGTACGTACGCCGCGAACAAGTGGGACAGCAACAGCGCAGAACTTGCAAGCCTTGTAAAAGCGCTTATTAAGTACGGTAATTCTGCCGCGACTTATACGGAATAAGGAGACGGAAAATGGAAAAGAAGAAATATCTTGCTCCCGAAATCAAAATGACGGAGTTTGAAAATGACGAGATTCTGACAACAAGCGGAAACGGAACGGACACGGAATTAGACCCCATGGACAGCGGTGAATAATGAAAAGAATAATATCATTTATTCTTTTGCCTGCGGTGGTGATGTTTGCAGGGTGTAAAAGGAACGCAGAGACACCGGAGCAGGGCAATGAACCTACGGCAACAGCGTTGACAACGGCGACGCCTGCCGCATCGGCGGGAGAAACCGAACCTGATGCTTTCCCCGACGCGGAAGAAACGGCAGGGGCAGAGGAAACAGCCGGGAACGAAGCTACTCCCAGGCCCGGCACGGCAGATGCGCCGACCAAAGCACCTGACATTACACCCGCGGACGGTGGGCAAAACCCCGCAGACACACCCGGTGTAACAACAGCACCGAGCGTGACAGCAGCACCCGGCGAAGAGGTAACACCTACGCCCAACGGCGGAGTTGAAATGCCCCGCATTCCGTTAGGATAAAATTTCAAAGCGGCACCGATAATTTGTCGGTGCCGTTTTTTTGTGCTTTTTTTAAGAAAGGTAAAACCAAAGAATTTTGTTATAAAGGGTGGAGGCCGTGTGTTTTGCAACATTATATTCTTTCCTCAAACATCTGCCTCTCCCCATATCGGCGGGAGATAAACCCCCGCCCTACGACGGAGGACGGGGGATTGTGAGAAGAAACAACCTTATGCAATAGAAATTTATTTTTCCGTAAGGATTGATTTGTTTCCTTTATTTATCTTATACCGTAGGGCAGGGGCTTGCTCCTGCCGTTCAGTTTTTTTACCTTTCTTTTAAGAAAGGTAAAACCAAAGAATTTTGTTGTAAAGGGTGGGGGCAGTACTTTTTGTAACATTATATTTTTTTCTTAAACAGCCATCCCTCCCCATATCGGCGGGAGATAAACCCCCGCCCTACGATGGAGGACGGGGGATTGTGAGAAGAAACAACCTTATGCAATAGAAATTTATTTTTCCGTAAGGATTGATTTGTTTCCT
>CAKRZX010000016.1 GCA_934434555.1 uncultured Clostridia bacterium | reverse complement strand
CGCTCGTGCGTCAAGGGAATTGTTGCAGTTCGGGAGAAAATACGGCATTTTGCTCTTAAAAAGAAAGAGAATCCCGCGCTATATTTCGGCAAGGGGACAATTTATGATATTTCATATCACCAGTACTTCGCGTGGTTGTGCAAGGACATTGTATACAGGTTTTAGCGAGAAAAGCGGAGTTTTGCACCGCAAGAGAAAAGAAAAGTGTAAGCAATGTCCTTACACACTTTCCGCATACAACGTTGCTTTGGAGCAGTAATCCGCAAACGCCGAAAGCAACTTTTTAAGATTAGGGTCGGTAGTTTTTCCGTACATTCTTGTTACGTACGATTCCACGCTGTATGTCAGGGTGGGGCTGATGGCGTTGCCGTCAAAATCAGTAAAATTCGCCTTAATCTCGCTTGAATACTGCGTTACAGGTATTCCGAATGTGAAGTTTGATTCAGTTGATGATGTGCCTGTGCGGTGGTTAACGCCGATATATGTGCCGTTAATATACGTATTAAGATATTTTCCGTCAAACGAATCGCCTTCGCTTACGGGTTTTGCTCCCAGCACAACCGACACCTTATCGCCCAGAATTACACTTGCACCGGTCCATTTAACGGACGGGTCAGATATATATTCATCATTAATACTCATGATGTTTATTCCGGAAAACTCAATCTTCCCGAAAACCTCTTTTGCCCCGGATATGTTCATTCCGTTGGCAAGGCGTTCGGTATGATAATTTTCATATATCTGCACTGCTGTTCCGTAGGCAAGCAAAGCGTCAATAAGTGCGTCAAGTTTATCACTTTTACCTTGCAGTCCGAGCAGATATTTCACTGCCGAGGTCCTGTGCACTCTTGTTTTGTTCCCGGACAAATGTGCCGTTACGGTCAGTTCATCGGTCAGCATCTTCGGACCTGTTCCGCGAAACTCAAAGCATCTTTTGTCATTCGATTCGTTCCAACTTGTTACGGTTTCGCTTTTTCCGTTTATCTCAAAATCCACCGATTCCACATTTGAATCTGTGAAAACATTCCACGCGATTCCCTCATCAAGCACCATTGATTCGCTGATTTCCGTATCTTCCGCCTTAGACACGATGGCATTTCCCCATAAAAGCAAAAGAACGCAGCACACCGCTGCGATTTTTCTAATATGTTTCATTTTTTTCAAATTCATCTTCGGGCAGTTCTGTCCACGGGTTCGATCCACCTAAGATTTCTTCATTCGAAAACTTCACTATCCTTATCTCCGGTGTTTCGTACGCCCGCATAATATGCCTCTCCTGTGTTTTTTCTCGGATATTGTAGCACTGCGAGAAAATTTGTCAAGGGAATTTTGGATTTTGGGTGTGAAATTCCCTCTCTGCATCCGTGATTTTATGCTTGTGGATAAGAAAACCCGCGCCGAAAACAGAAACAAGTCTGCAACGGTGCGGGCGTGGGGGTCAGATTATGTTAAAAAATCTTCTATTATATCATCAATATGGAACTCGCTTAAATTCGCAGCATTTATCTCCCTCATCAGTTGACGAATCAAGGCGAATGAAACCGTTATGTTCGGTATCCGCCGTATCATTCTGCCGGAATCAAAGAAATCAAGTCCGTAGGTAACATACTGTCCGTTGTACTTCGATACATTCATCCTGCATGTAATCATTTTTCGAGCATATCCTTTGTTGTTGTTTTATTGGCATTATTTTACATCAGCATCACTGTTCTGTCAACGAAATTTTCATTCTTTTTTTCACGATTTTTGTCGCTTGTGGGAAAGATATTAAAGCAAGCATAAAACATATCGGATTTCAGTCAACTTTTTTGCCCAACTCTCGTTGACTGAAATATGCGGTCGCTTTGGGTTAATTCCTTTTTACGGTAGACCAAGAACAACCACGAAAGCGACCGTTCTTGGTTTGGAGTCTGTACAACGGAATGAAACTATATGCAGCCGGCTTGTACTTACACTTCATCCTGCGCGCATACGAGATATGCTGACCGTAAATAGTGACGATGCCGTTTAAGGGCTTCGTGATGCGATAAATGCGGAACGCCTGGTCGACGGCGGTATCGTTGGGCTTTGCCTTGATAATGCACTCCTTGGTGATAAGCCCATAGTGCTGACCGCTGACAGGGTATTTGAGCAAGCACTCGAACACACCGTTTCGCTCTTCGGTCACTTCGCAGGAAATGGTGTCCGTCAGCACACCAAGGCCGAATGAGGAAAAGTCAGCAGCATTGGGCAAATAAAGCACCGGGATCATGAAAACCACCTCCTTCCGGGCATAAAAATACCACCGGGGATTTCTCCCTGGTGGTTGAATGAAAATGAGTTACTTGTAAATTGACAAATAGGAATTTGTCCCTATCAGATTCTTTTGGAATAAAGGACTTCTTCTGTGTCAAACGCAGGCTTTGAAGTATCCGTCAACGCAAACCCGTTGGCTTCGTAAAAAGCTCTGGCGCGATAGTTTTCCCTAAATACCCACAAAAACACTTCGGAATATCCGTTTTCCTTGATATCTTTCAGAACTCGATTCATCATTTGACGGCCGTACCCTTTATGCCAGTTTTCAGGCAGACTATGGATGCAGATTAACTCCGCTTTCCCAGTCAACTCCGCATCACGAGCTGTGTCCCAATAAGCGATGCAATGGGGCGTTCCACCCACCGAGAGAAGATATCCGTTTCCTTTGTTCTCATCCAAAAGCCTCTGATACATAGCGGTCGCTCGGTCGATGTCCGTACACTTTTCCAGAGTCTCGGCATCAAGGATTCCGGCAAAAGCTGCCTTCCAGCTTTCAGTTTGAATATATGCCAAGGTGTTTGCATCACCTTGCTGAACTTTCCGAATAACTGCTTCCATTTTAGCATCCTCCACAAATTCCGACTTGTCGTTCTCATTTAAAAACATTATACCATACTTTTTTGAATTTTTCTACCGCTTACAATCGGGAACGACCTTACAGACAACTCCATCTCGGAATAATCTCGATTCTTGTCACATCACCGGTACAGTTAATGGTGCAAGCACCCGGCTTGAGGACTGGGAATTCCGCACCTTTGACGGTGTCATTTTTGAGGACGGTGTCTTTGAAGCAATTCATCAGCTCACTGCCTATCTCGATGTACTCGTTAATAGCTGAAATCGTCCACGAAGTTGTGCTGCTGCCGGATGAAATGTTAAGCATAACCGCACCGCTGCCATAGAGCTTAATATCCGGCCTGCTCTCAAAAGCAGTCGGATTCGTAATGGATAGACTTGCACTGTCCGCCGCCACCGTCTGCTGCCCCGCAAAGCTGTATTTTGCCCCGAAAGCAAGAAAAAACCTCTCTTGTCTTGGTAGACAAAAGGGGTTTCTTTTCTGGTAGCGGCGAGTGGAGTCGAACCACCGATCTGTCGGGTATGAACCGAATGCTCTAACCAACTGAGCCACGCCGCCATATTTAACGATGGTATTATAGCAGTTACGTCGGGGTTTGTCAACTAAAAAATAAAGGTTTTTCTTGTGATTGTGAATTAAACTTTCAACTACCCCCTGACAGAAAAAAATAATATCACAAAAACAATGACTGACCAAGCCGGAGCACAACGCAATTCAGCGTCTTTTGGAACGGAAAAAAGCAGATTTTTCTGTTCCGAAATTTCATTGAATTCGCAAAAGACAAAGTTTTGAATGACAAAAGGTCCCCGACACCGTGGCAGGATACGTAAAGAAAAAAGAACTCCTTAAAAAGGAATTAACCCAAAACGACCGCATATTTCAGTTAACGAGAGTTGGGCAAAAAGTTGACTGTAATCCGATATATTTTATGCTTGTTTTAATATCTTTCCCCCAAGCGACAAAAAACGTGAAAAAAGAATGAAAAATTAGTTGACAGAACAGTGATGCTGATGTAAAATAATACCAATAAAACAACAACAAAGGATATGCTCGAAAAATGATTGCATGCAGGATGAATGTATCGAAGTACAACGGACAGTATGTTACCTATGGACTTGATTTCTTTGATTCCGGCAGAATGATACGGCGGATACCGAACATAACGGTTTCATTCGCCTTGATTCGTCAACTGATGAGGGAGATAAATGCTGCGAATTTAAGCGAGTTCCATATTGATGATATAATAGAAGATTTTTTAACATAATCTGACCCCCACGCCCGCACCGTTGCAGACTTGTTTCTGTTTTCGGCGCGGGTTTTCTTATTCACAAGCATAAAATCACGGACGCAGAGAGGGAATTTCACACTCAAAATCCAAAAATCCCTTGACAGAACGAATGCTCAGGTGCAAAATACCGCCAACAATAACTTCGCAGATTTAAGCGAGTATCATATTGATGGCATATTTGAAGCTTTTTTTGCCACAATTGTCCCCGCGCCGATTCTGATTGGTGAAGGGGCTGTTTTGTATTAAGGACAAAAAATGTGTAAGGAAATTGTATACAAATTTATTTTTATGGATTCTGTTTTTCCCGCAAATCCGGAGGCAAGGAAACTTTGACGCAGATCTTTCCTGTGTCCGTCGTGAATGCCTATAATATTTTGTGTCTTAAACAGATTTCTATGCAAAAAAACCGCAAGGCAAAAGCCCTGCGGGTCGCACAGCATATTTTGTCACATTCTGTTTTGCAAAATCCGGTTAATTTTCGACTGTGATTCTGATGCTGCCGGTGCCGGTTTTAATTTTGCATTTTCCGCCGGAAGATGTTTCGGGAATATCAATGTTGCCTGTATCGGTGTCGGCAATGAACACTTTTTCGGTAAGCACGCTCCCGATTACATTGCCCGTGCTTGTTTTTATATCAAGTTCGGCGGCGTCGCACCCGACAAAGTTCACGTCGCCCATGCTTCTTTCTATTGAAATTTTCTCTGCGGCAATTACGTTGTTCAGGAATATCTCTCCCGTTGTTCCGTCGGAAAGCACATTTTGGCACGAAACATCGGTCAAACTTACCTTGCCCGTGAAAACTTTTACCGAGATATTTTCCCGACATACCGCATTTAACACCGTAACTTTGCCCGTTGAAGCAGAAATATCAAGCGCGCCCACGGAAGTATTTTCAACGCTGATGTTTCCCGTGGCCGTTTGTATTTTTGCTGTTTCCATAACATTTGCGCGGAAATCGGCGTTACCAGTGCTCAAAGAAATATCGGCGGCTGTAAACGTGAAATCTTCCGGTATTTTAACACTTCCCGTGGCTGCGTGGACGGACAGAGCACCGTACTCCGTTTCGGGCAGATAAACCGTTATTTTCGGCGAGCCGAAATAAATTCCGATATAGTCGTACCACGTTTTAGAATCATTGCTTTTGATGACAAGCGTATCATTTTCAACTTCGACCGAATGTTTTGCGTTCTCTTCCTCGCGGCACTCAACAGTGCATTTTTTGTCACCCGACAGCACGAACCTGATGTCCGCGGTATCTGCCGATATCGATATGCTGCCGAACTTTTTGCCTATTTCGTAGGTATTTGTTTCGTATCTTACCGTTGAAAGTTTTGAAAAATCCCATTTGACTGCCCACAGGGCAACGGTGAACATAATGCAGCCCGCCAGCACAAGGGAACCGGCAGTAATAAACCATACTTTTTTCTTCATTATGCTTCCTCCTTTTTAATAAAGCGGTTTTTAATTTGAAGCGCAATTTTCTTTGAGAGCACGACAGCACCATTTGTCGCTGCTCTGCATCCGAAAAATGCAAATACGGAAAGCCCGGCACAAACTATTCCCGCGGCGAGTACGGCAACACCCGCGACTGCGTTTCCGCCGGAAATAAATATGACGCTTGCGGCAATGCACGCCGGAAAACTGACAGCAAATGCGCCGAATACAGCCCACAGGGCAACGATTATTGCCCATAAGGCAACATAAAGTGCAAGAATTACGGCAAATGCGGCAATTCCGAGCGAAAGCCATATCGGCGAGCCGACTGCCAAAAGCACAATTTCCCACGCTTTCAAGCGCCGTTTGGGTTTAATTCTTTCCCTGGCGATTTTCGCAAGCGGAATATCGGCTACCGTCTGCCTGATAATTTCGTCTGCATCTCCTATTGCCGCAACCGCCTCTTCCTCCGAAAGCCCCTCTTCCGTTCTGTCGTCAATCATTTCGCCGTAAAATGTCAGGCGTTCTTCTATGTCGTCTGGCGGTAATCCGCGCAAGCCCTTGCGCAGTTCGTTAAGAAATTCCTGTTTATTCATTGCTGCTGTCCTCCTTGGTTACGAATTGATAAATTGCTAAAATCTCTTTCCATTCAACCTTGAACTCGTCAATACGCTTTATTCCCGCTTCGGTAATATGATAGTATTTCCGAAGTCTGCCGCCGTGCTCCGCGGTGCGAACCGTCAGCATATCGGCTGTTTCCAGGCGTTTAAGAATGGTGTACAGGGTCGATTCGGAAAGTTCAATATAGGGTTTCATATCCTTTATAATCTTGTATCCGTACGAATCCTCGCTTTTAATCGCCGCAAGAACGCATACGTCCAAAAGCCCCCGTTTCAACTGACCGTCCATACAATACCTCCTTTTGTGTAATACATCATATCACGAAGTATTACCGATGTCAAGACTTTTTTTCAAAAAAAGCGGCAGAAAGAATGAATACTCTCTGCCGCTGTGTGTTTGGAAATACCGAGGGGAAAACAACGGAGTTTTTTGAAATGTTGTTTGCTTTTACAGGTTCGGCATCAATTACTCCCGCAAGCGAGCCGGATTTATCTATCAGTTCGTGAAAATGGGATTGACGTCGATGTGCCGAATCGGGAGGACTGATTTCAACATCACCGGAGGTAAATATAACAAAAAAAGCACCTAACATGCGTTAAGTGCTTTTTCATGGCGACCCGGATGGGGTTCGAACCCACGACCTCTAGCGTGACAGGCTAGCGCTCTAACCAACTGAGCTACCGGGCCTTTGGTGGGAACAATAGGGCTCGAACCTATGACCCTCTGCTTGTAAGGCAGATGCTCTCCCAGCTGAGCTATGCTCCCAAAGGCAACGTTGGTATTATATTATAAACAAAAGTGCTTGTCAACAGGTTTTTTCGTTTGATTTATAAAAAAGTTTGCGCAAAGGCGCAATTATGTATTATAATGTGTGCAAAGCACGGGCATTGGATAGCACACAATCACCCTGTATTGGCACGTTTGCAGATAAATTTTACAGTTTAATTATAATACGTGCGCGAAATACTGACTATATAATACTTTGGACTACTTGCGGGACAAATGTCGCATTTTGGGGTATTATATACGAAAAAAGAGGAGGTTGCACGCTATGGCGAGATCTTATTATCTCAGACCGTTGAAAGAGAAACTGAGCGTTTCGATTGACAACGATATCGTTGCCATGCTCCGTGACGAAGCAGAATACGACGGTCGCACACTTTCGCAGTTGATGAATGTCATTTTAAGACGCTACTGCGAAACGAATCTTTACAGCAAATACAACAGACCCACACCGCCAAGACGTAATCAATGATCAACACACAGGACATAACCGTAGGTAATACAACAAGCAAACTTATAAAATACAGAAGTTTTGTTTATAAGGGTGAAAAGTACACCGTATTTATCGAACCGACAACAGAAACCGAGGATTCTCCGGGAGAAATCCGTATGCTTGCACCGCTTTCGGACGGAACGTATACACTTCCGCCCGCGGATATATGCCGACTGCTTTATCCGCTGTGCGTGGATATGATTTTATATCAGATGCATTTTGACCCGGCGTTAAGCGGATATCCCGATGTTATTCTGCTTCCGTGGAACGAGGAGCAAAAGCACGGCGGTACGTGTGAGCAAAATATAAAGTTTCCGCGATTGCGGTGATAATCCACGAGCACACATATACCGAAAACAGGGATTCGATAGTGCCTGTACGGGCGAATACGGTGTAAATCCAGATTATTCCGAATACACATGAACCCATAATAACATAGGGTACGATACCTATTCAAACCACGCCTTAAACCGATTCTTTTTCCGTCTTTCTGCGTTGCCAAAACTTGAAATACTCCCGGTATTCCTTCGCTCCGCCGCCTTGAAAAACGAAAAAATAATTCGGTTTAAGGTCGGAGATTCGTAAAAATGTGCAGATACAAGGAAAAGCGGTGAGATAATATAGGACATATTATAAGCCGCTTTGACGAAGTAGATGTGCGTTTTTTGCACATTTGAACGGGTTCGGATGGGTGTCGTAACCCTAACGGTGGGTACGATACTTTTTCCGAGGCCGCGGGACGCGGCGATAGATGCATCAACAAAGGCAGAAACGCAGTACGAAACACCCATAACTTTCAACCTGAGCATTCCCGCGTCCGCCACGGCGTCGCTTGTCGTAAATATTCCCAAAAAGCCTTTTCCGGCAAGTAAAACTCCGAAACCCAGCACAAGTCCGAATCCGAAAGCGTACAGCAAACTGATAAAGTAACTTTCGCGGACTCTTTTTTATTCATTGCGCCGTAGTTCTGCCCGATGAACGTTGAACAGGCGGTATAATACGCCTGCATGGGGTTGTAAACGAGCGCGTCGGCGTTCTGCGCCGCGGCGACGCCGGAAACCACGGCGGTATCAAAGGTATTCACGCCGCCCTGAACAAAAAGATTCGCTATTTGAAATATGGCGTTCTGTACGCCCGTGGGCAGCCCGAGAACGGTAAGTTCCCTTAAATTCTTTTTCGATAAATCTTTTTTTGAAATCTCAATGCGGTAAAATCCCTGTGAACGCAAAAGGTATATAAGCACAAGCGCCGCGGAAATATACTGCGAAATCACGCTTGCAACAGCCACGCCAGCCACGTCGAGGGAACATACTATTACAAAGAATAAATTGAGAATAACATTTATGATACCCGCTATTGTAAGAAAAATAAGCGGTTTTTTTGTTTCGCCCATAGCGCTTAAAACGGCGTTTCCGTAGTTGTACATACTTAATGCGGGCATTCCGCAGAAATATATGCGCAGATAAAGTTCCGCGCCGGAAATAAGTTCGGGTTTTGTGCCTAAAAGTTCAAGTAAGGGACGCGCGAAAATCAAGCCCGCAAGCATTACCACGCAGCCGCTTGCAAGGCTTAAAATCGGAGCGGAAGAAACGGTTTTGTTATGCATAAGAGAACCGACGCCTGACGCCGAAAACGGTTCTTTTTGCCGATATTCCGTTTCGTCCTCCTTGAAATACTCCCGGTATTCCTGCGTCGTCCTCAACGAATCTTGAACAAAAATAATCCGTTTTCGGTGCACACAGTTTTAACAAAAGCAGATCTTTGTCGGGACAAGAAAAGGGTAATATCGGGCATATTCCCGCGCCGTCTGCCGCAGGGCGAAAATATGTCCGTTAAAACCGTTAGGCGTTCGGCTCTCTTATGCATAAGTTTTCGGAATCTTTTGCGCCGTAATACTTTGCGGTTATCGCGTTTACCCCGCAGCCCACGCCTATAAGGAATTCGGTAAAAAGCGCAACAAAAGTGGTGGTGGAGCCTACCGCGCCCAGCGCCTCGGTTCCCGCAAATTTGCCCACAATCGCCACATCGGACATATTAAACAGTATTTGCAATAAGTTTGAAAATACAAGCGGCAACCCGAAGAGAAAAATCTGCCCCCAAAGATTGCCTTTTGTCATATCCTGAATCTTTTTCATTGAACCCTCATTGAAATAAACGTGATATCAAGGGTATAGTATATTCATATTCACGATTCCTGTCAACGGAGATTTTTATGCGGAAGTAGGCTATTTATAGCCTATATAGTAGCATATATAGCCGAGACTGTCAACGCTTTATTTTTATAATAAAGAAGTCGGAGGTGCGGATATGGATACTATAACAGCGGTAAAGGGACGAATTTTAAGGCTTTGCGAAGAACACAGGCTGACGATAAACAAACTTTCCACGGAATCAGCCGTTCCGCCAACAACGATAAAGAACATTCTTTACGGCAGAAGCAAAAATCCGGGCATAGTAACGATAAAAATGCTGTGCGACGGTATGGGCATTTCCCTTGCCGAATTCTTTGATACGGAAGAATTCCGCGAGTTGGAGCAGGAGATAAGATGAATACAATAACGGCAGTAAAGAACAGGCTGCTTTTTCTCTGCGAAAAGCATAATATGACAATAAACAAGTTGGCAAACGAGGCGGCAGTTCCGCCGTCTACGGTGAAAAGTATTCTGTACGGGAACAGCAAGAATCCGGGCATAGTAACAATAAAAATGCTTTGCGACGGCATGGATATTTCCCTTGCCGAATTCTTTGATACGGAAGAATTTCGGGAGTTGGAACAGGAGATAAGATAATTTCGGGTCGGGCGTATTGCCCGACCCTGATTTTTATTTAATATATGCTTCCGCCCTGTAAATCGGCATACCCATATCGGAAAATTTCTTTTCGTATTCGGTAACGATGTTACCCTGAAAATCGGAACCGTGCAAGTCAAGAGAAATATTCTTTATGCCGTAGCCGGCAAGAGAATACTGTTCAAGCGAATACTCAAAAAAGTGCATATTGTCGGTCTTTTGGTGGATTTCCCCCGCGGGTTTCAGATATTCACGGTAGGAATCGAGAAAGCGCCTGTTTGTGAGCCTGTGGGCCGCGTAGGTGTATTTCGGGTAAGGGCATGAAAAGTTAAGATAGATTCTGTCTATGCTGTTTTTGGGCAAAAAACAGGGCAGAATTTCCGCAGCGCAGTTTATGAAAAGCACGTTTTTAAGGTTTTCGTCCCTTGCTTTTTTGCACGCTTCAACGATAACGTTTTTGCTTACTTCCACTGCCAAAAACGCTTTATCGGGATTTCTTTTTGCAAGTTCGCATATAAAAGCGCCTTTGCCGCACCCTATTTCAAGTTCCGCCGAATCTTTTCCGAACAGCACATTCAAATCAAGATAGTTTTTGTGTTCAAGCGCCTTTTGGGTGTTCAAATCCGGTTTTTCGGGAATAATAAGCAAATCGGGATAGGCGGCAATAAAAGCGTCAAGATTTCTTTTGCGGCGCATTCTCATAAAAATCAGTCCTTAAAAATAAAATTCTATGCTATTGTACCACAACACGTCTCGTTTGCGCAAATATTTAATCAAAAATAAAGCGTTTTTAATCAAAAAACTATTTACGAAATCAATTAAAAGTGTTATGATATGTAGGATAAAAATTCGGTTATTTCGGATAAGCGGGTAACCGTGTTAATAATAGGAGGAAATTTTTTATGGCAAGAAAGTTTCAGACCATGGACGGTAACAATGCCGCAGCATATGTAAGCTACGCATATACCGAGGTTGCCGGTATTTACCCGATAACACCGTCAAGCCCCATGGCAGACTACGTTGACCAATGGTCGGCGGCAGGTCGCAAAAACATTTTCGGTTCAACGGTAAAGGTTGCCGAAATGCAGTCGGAGGCGGGTGCTTCGGGAACGGTTCACGGCTCACTGGCGGCAGGCGCGCTTACCACAACCTACACCGCTTCACAGGGTTTACTTTTGATGATACCCAACATGTACAAGATTGCGGGCGAACTGCTTCCCTGCGTGTTCCACGTTTCGGCACGCTGCGTAGCAAGCCACGCGCTTAACATCTTCGGCGATCATTCCGACGTTTATGCATGCCGTCAGACCGGTTTTGCAATGATGGCGGAAACGAATCCCCAGGAGGTTATGGACCTTGCCCCCGTTGCGCACCTTGCGGCTATTGAGGGCAGAGTACCTTTCCTTAACTTCTTTGACGGTTTCCGTACCTCTCACGAGATACAGAAAGTTGCCATCTGGGACTATGAAGACCTTAAAGATATGTGCGATATGGACGCTGTTGACGCGTTCAGAAAGCGCGCACTTAACCCCGAGCGCCCCGTAATGCGCGGCAGCCACGAAAACGGAGATATCTTCTTCCAGCACCGTGAAGCCTGCAATAAGTACTATGATGCAGTTCCTGCCCTTGTTGAAAAGTATATGAATAAAATCAACGAAAAACTGGGCACCGACTACAAACTTTTCAACTACTACGGCGCACCGGATGCGGAAAGAGTTATCGTTGCGATGGGCTCAATCTGCGACGTTGCCGAAGAAGTTATTGATTATCTTACCGCCAAGGGCGAAAAAGTAGGTCTTGTAAAGGTTCGTTTGTACCGTCCTTTCTCGGCAGAAAAACTTGTTGAGGCACTCCCCGCAACGGCAAAGAAAATCGCCGTTCTTGACAGAACGAAGGAACCCGGTTCACTTGGCGAACCCCTTTATATGGACGTTGTTACCGCCCTTGCAACAAAAGGTGTTAAGGCAACCGTTGTAGGCGGCAGATACGGTCTGGGTTCGAAGGATACTCCTCCGTCAAGCGTATTCGCCGTTTACGAGGAACTTTCCAAGGACGAGCCCAAACATCAGTTCACTATCGGTATTACCGATGACGTTACCGACCTTTCACTTGTTGAAAAGCCCGCGCCCAACACTGCGGCGGAAGGCACAATCGAGTGCAAATTCTGGGGCTTGGGCGGCGACGGTACGGTAGGCGCAAACAAGAACTCAATCAAAATTATCGGTGACTACACCAACAAAAACGTTCAGGCATACTTCCAGTATGACTCCAAAAAGACCGGCGGTATCACCATTTCTCACCTTCGCTTCGGCGATAAGGCCATAAAGAGCCCTTACTACATCAATAAGGCTGACTTCGTTGCCTGCCATAACCCCTCATATGTTGAAAAGGGTTACAGAATGGTTAACGACGTTAAACCCGGCGGCGTATTCCTTATCAACTGCCAGTGGGACGAGAAAGAGCTTGAAGAAAAGCTTTCGGGTGAAGCAAAGAGATATATTGCAAAGAACAACATCCAGCTTTACACCGTAAACGCTATCGACCTGGCTGTTGAAATCGGTATGGGCAAGAGAACAAACACAATTTTGCAGTCCGCATTCTTTGCTTTGGCAAAGGTTATGCCCGAGGAAGAAGCAATCAAGCACATGAAGGAAAAGGCTGAGGCTTCCTACAAGAAGAAGGGTATGGACGTTGTTGAGATGAACTGGAAGGCTATCGACGCAGGCGCTACCGCCTACAAGAAGATAGAAGTTCCCGCATCGTGGGCAGACGCAAAAGACGTTCCCGAAACTCCCTCCGAAAAGGGCAACCCGAAACTTATCAAGATGGTTGACGGCATAATGAGACCCGTAGGAAAGATGAACGGTGATATGCTTCCCGTTTCCGCTTTTGTTGACCACGTTGACGGTACGTTTGAACTTGGCGCTTCCGCTTACGAAAAACGCGGCGTTGCGGTTATGGTTCCCGAATGGAATAACGAAACCTGCGTAGGCTGCAACAAGTGCGCATTTGTATGTCCCCACGCAACTATCCGTCCTTATGCGCTTAATGAGGAAGAACTCAAAAACGCTCCCGCAAACATCAAAATTGCGAAGAAAGAAAAAATGGCTACTTCAAAGGGATATGCTTACACTCTTGCGGTTTCGCCCATGGATTGTATGGGCTGCGGCGTGTGCGTAGGCGAGTGCCCCACCAAGTCGCTTACCATGGTTCCCCGTGAGTCACAGGACGCTATGCAGGCTGTGTTTGACTACTGCGACGACGTTGTTACCGAGAAAGAGGGCGTAGCCACCGACGCTACCACCATCAACTCTCAGTTCAAGAAACCCCTGCTCGAATTCTCCGGTTCCTGCGCAGGCTGCGCCGAGACCGCTTATGCCCGCCTTATAACCCAGTTGTTCGGCGACAGAATGTATATCTCCAACGCAACCGGCTGTTCCTCAATCTGGGGCGGTCCCGCGGCAACAAGCCCGTACACCGTAAACAAAGAGGGTCACGGTCCCGCATGGGCGAACTCGCTGTTTGAAGATAACGCCGAGCACGGCTACGGTATGTATCTGGGGCAGAAGGCTATAAGAAACCGTCTTATCGACGAAGTTAAAGCGATTCTTGACAAAGACGCTCCCGAAACTCTTAAAGCCGCTGCCAAGGCTTACCTTGATACCGTTGACGACGGCAAGGCAAATGCTCCCGCCACAAAGGCTCTCGTTGCCGAACTTGAAAAAGTTGCCGGCTCCTGCGGGCACTGTGCGGAAATCCTTAAATACAAAGAATATCTGTCCAAGAAATCCGTTTGGATTTTCGGCGGCGACGGCTGGGCTTACGATATCGGCTTCGGCGGCGTTGACCACGTTCTCGCTTCCGGCGAAGACGTAAACATTATGGTATTCGATACCGAAGTTTACTCCAACACCGGCGGACAGGCTTCAAAGGCTTCGCAAATCGGTCAGGTTGCGCAGTTTGCTGCGGCAGGTAAGACCGTTGCCAAGAAGAGCCTTGCCGAAATCGCTATGAGTTACGGCTATATCTACGTTGCGCAGATTGCCATGGGCGCTGACATCAATCAGACCCTTAAAGCCCTTAAAGAGGCTGAGGCTTATCACGGCCCGTCACTTGTTATCGGCTACGCTCCCTGCGAAATGCACTCCATCAAGGGCGGTATGATTCACTGCCAGGACGAAATGAGAAAGGCTGTTGCCTGCGGCTACTGGAATATGTTCCGCTTTAACCCCGCAAATGCAAAGCCCTTTACAATCGACTCCAAAGCACCTACCACCGATTACAAGGAGTTTATTATGAACGAGGCACGTTATTCGTCCCTTACCCGCTCGTTCCCCGAGCGCGCCGAGGAACTGTTTAACAAGGCAGCCGAGAACGCCAAGGAAAAGAGAGCGCATCTTGAAAAACTTCAAGCGCTTTATAACGACTAAAAATAAGCCTTAAAGGGCAAAACCGGGACTCGCAATATGCGATTCCCGGTTTTTTATTGTCTTGTGGCTTTATCCCGCCGCAGCCCTCACTCGTCGTTTTCGCTTTTTTTGGCGTATTCGCCTATCTTGTATTTTTTTCGTATGCTTTTAGGAAAATAATCTATGGGTTCAACATACAATAAGTTCTCTTCTCGTTGGTGAAGCACAGGAATTTTCCGCGCAGCCGTCGGTTTTTCTCTTTTGAGCATTTTTCTGTTTCATATAATAAATCTCCTTTTCCAAGGGGATACGTACTTTCGGTGTTTGCCGTGAAAATTCAAACTTAAATGCATCCCCCCCTTTTTATATCTTCTGCAAACGATTATACCGACTTTGAAAGCCCGTGTCAAGGCCCCAAAATTTATTGCACATTTTTTGACCCTGAAAAACATTCAAAAAAAGCGTCACTGCCCGAAAGCAATAACGCAGGGAAACTGCGGGGATTTCAACCTCGACCTGACCTTAAACGATGCGAAAGCAGCGCCTAAGACCCATTCTCACTCTTAAACTACTCCGTTTCCGCTTATAATGTATCATACTTTACAAGCCCCGTCAACCGTCTTTTACATATGTACAGGAATTACGGTATTCTATCTGTACCTTATTTCCCCAATTCGCTTTTCAGCCAAACATAACTTTCGATAAGTTCTTCGGGCTTGGTAAACGAGCCGTCGTAAACTTCAATCATCACTTTGCCGGAATAGTCGCCCACCCGTTCAAGCAGAGCCTTAAAATCAAAACAGCCCTTGCCCGGAAGAAGCAGTTTTCCGTCCTCTGCCATATCAAGAACGTGAATGTTTTTGATGTTCCCGTCCATATCCTCAATATATTTATCTGCCGTAACACCGCTTTGCACCGCCTGCTTAATGTCAAGGGTGCAGCCTACGGGTTCGGAGCAATACGCCCTTAAATTGCGCATAAACTGCGGGTGATTATAGTGCGCCCAGTGAACGTTTTCCCACGTGAGGGTTATTCCGTAATCTTTCGCGATTCGGTAAAGTTCCGCCGTGCGCGCGCCGAAAAATTCATAGTTTGTAACGTACTTGGTATATTTCATCTGGGCGGGTCCGTGCATTACATATACCTTTGCATCAAGCATTTTCCCCACATTAAGAGCGGAAGTAAAAATTTTAAGTGCGTCTTTGTACTGCCGTTCGGAGCGGGAGAACAACTGTCCCTCAAACTGGCTGTTAAGTGTGTGAACCGAATAAATTTCCGTATTGCCTCTTCTTTTAAGCAGTTCTTTACCGAAACTTTCGGTATATTCCGAAAAGGAAGCAAGAAAGACTTCCGCACAGTCCACATTGTTTTTTGCATAAAATTCAAGTGCATCCTCGGTGTACATTTTGCCGTACATCGACGCAGTGGATATTCCTGTCTGATACATAAAATCACCTCAATTTATCAAGAGTAAGGCTGAACGCCGAAATAAAATTATCCGTAAAATACTTAACTTCCGGCGCGTCGCAGGCATCAATATCCTTTTTAATCGAAGCAAGCGCATCCGCAAATTCACTGTTTCCGCCGTTTACTTCTTCAACGCATTTAAGATATGCGCAAAGCCTGTCGGCGCACTTGATAAGTTTCTTTTCCTCCGCATTTTGCGGCAAAAGAATCGGGCGGTAGTCTTCCTGCAATTCTTCCGGCAAAAGCTCGCAGATTCTTTCCACCGCGACGGATTCAATATACTTGTATGCCTTTTTTATGTCGTCGTTATAGTATTTAACGGGCGTGGGCAGGTCGCCGGTAATAATCTCGCTTGCCTCATGGTACATCGCCTTCACGGCAACGGAATCCGCGTCGTAGTTCTTGCCGTAAAGCCTGTTGCCTATTGTTGCAAGGGCATGAGCTATCATTGCGGTTTGCAGTGAATGCTCCTGTATATTCTCTTTTTTAACCGAGCGCATAAGCCCCCATCGCTCTATATATTTCATACGTGCCATAAGCGCAAAAAAATTACTCACAGTTCTCTTCCCTCCGGTTTTTTTATATTGTAGCACATTTTCGGCTTGACATCAACGAAAAATGTGATATTATATTCTTCGTAAAACCGTATATCAATTGCAGATGTTACATCTGCGGCTTGGGGTGTCCGTTTTTTCGGGCTGAGATTGCTTTTTTGCAGAACCCATTAAACCTGTGTAGATAATCCTACCGTAGGGAAGCAACGAAAAGATTTTTCCGCATATCCCTATGATATGCGGTTAATTTTTTTAAGGAGGTTGAATATATGTTTCAACAGCTTTCGTTTCTCTCGCCCAAAGAGTTTTGGGAAAATTTTAAGGAAATAGGTTTCCTTGCGCCGGCGATTATAGTAATAGCCATTGTGCTTGTGTTTGTAATCTTAGGCATTGTTAAAAAAGCGCGCGGAGGCTTAAAATGGGACACCCGCACCCTTACTTACGGCGCGGTATGCGTAGGTCTTGCCTATGTACTCTCGTTTGTAAAAATCTTTGAACTGCCCAACGGCGGCTCCATAACCGCGGCAAGTATGCTGCCCATTCTTGCTTACGGCTACATGGCTGGTCCCCTTTACGGCACGGCGGCGGGTCTTGTTTATTTCCTGCTGCAACTTACTCAGGGCGTATACTTCCTTTCGCCTATGCAGTTTGTGTTCGACTACGTTCTGCCTTTTACCGTTTTAGGTACGCTTTCGGGCGTGATCCGCACAAAAAACCAAAACGTAAATCTCTACTGCGGCTTTACTCTGGCCATTGTTGCCCGTTATCTCTGCCACTTTATTGCGGGCTTTGTTTTCTGGGGCGAAAGTGCGCCCGAGGGCATGAACCCCGTTCTTTACAGCGCACTGTACAATTCGTTCGTATTTATCGATTCAATTCCCTGCTTTATTCTTATGTCGATTCCCGCAATCAAAAAGCTTTTCAGGCCTATTGTACGCAAAAAATAAAAGAGGAAATTTTGCCCTCCGTACTGAATTAACAGTACGGAGGGTTTTTTATGACTTTACAGCAACTTAACTACGTTATAACCGTGGCGGAAACAGGTTCGTTGAACAAGGCGGCGGAACAGTTGTTTGTTTCACAGCCTGCCCTTACCCGCGCGGTAAACGAACTTGAAAAAGAAGCGGGAATAACCATTTTCAAGCGCGGCGGCAGAGGTGTTACCCTGACCGCGGACGGCACGGAATTTCTTTTGTACGCCCGTCAACTTTACCAGCAGTATAATGCCATTTTGGAAAAGTACGGCACCGAAAAGAACGACAAAAAGCGATTTTGCGTGTCCACACAGCACTATTCCTTTGCGGTAAAGGCATTTATTGAAACCGTAAAAAAAGCCGATCCGGGGAAATATGATCTGGCTATCCGCGAAACCACGACCCGCAATGTTATTTTTGACGTAAGTACACTGCGCAGTGAAATCGGCATTCTTTATTTAAGCGACATCAACCGTAAGGTTATGACCAAACTCTTTAAGCAAAACAGCCTTGAATTTTTCAAACTGATAATATGCAAGGCATACGTATATATATGGCGCGGGCATCCGCTGGCAAAAAAGAAATCAATAAAATTTGCCGAACTTGAAGAATTTCCCTGCATTTCTTTTGAGCAGGACGGCAATAACGTGTACTGCTTTGCCGAAGAGATCCTCTCAACAAACGAATATATGCGCGCCATAAAGACCAGTGACCGTGCAACCATACTTAATCTTATGGTCGGGCTTAACGGTTATGTTATCTGCCCGGGGATAATCTGTGAAGAACTAAGCGGCAACGATTATATTGCCATTCCCTACGAGGGCGATGCCGAAAACCCCAATCTGGCAATGGAATTCGGCTATATAGTAAAAAAGAACAGCATTTTAACCAAAATGGGGGAGTCATATATAAAAGAAATCCGCTCATATCTCCGCGAGCACGCAAAGGAAGAGGATATTCCCGTAAATGTGTAGAAATTGCATAAAGCAAAACCCGCCCCGGAAATTTAACCGGGGCGGTTGTTTTTATTCCTGATTGAAGAAATCTTCGATAGGCTGGGGCGTACCGAAATGCCCGGTTATCGCCTGAACCGCCGTATCAAGGTTAAAAAGTTTGGACTGAAAATTATCAGATTCCAATGGGTATTTTGAAAGCCGTTTCGAAACGCTTGCATACACATACGTGCCGTGTTATTCGGCTGCATCCGTTTTGTATTTATAAAAAATCCCCGCACAGCGGGGAAAAAGTGTTCTATTTTTTCCTGATAGGCGATTTTTCGCGGAGCATTTCGGCGTAATGTTCAAGTTCTTCTTTAAGGTTGATTCCGCTAAACGAGAACACGAAGCGTTTTTTGGTTTTAAGTGCCTCGGCGTGAGAGCGAACCGCAAGTTTAAGGTTTTCGTAGCGCACACCCAGTTGCTGTGTTTCCGCCCAAGCCTTGATTTTTGTAACAAGGTGGAACGAATAGCCCACATCAACAATCAGCACGCCTAAAATCATACCCAGCAGACACGCCGCAACGGGAGTAGAAGTAAGTTTTTCCGCCGCCGCAGCCACGTATTTATGGGCAAACAGGTAATAAACCGCGCCCGCCGCGCCCCAGATAAGCGAGAACAGCGGACATATAACGCCCTGAATGTTTCCCGGACGTTTGGAATAGTCCCAGAGCCACACGCGGAATTTTTTTGTAAAGATGATACCGGTAATGTACTCAATAACCGTCATTGCAACGGTTATAATAAGAATCATCGTTACTTTCTGCCACACAGGATCGGGAATGAAACTTATGTCCGTTTCGCAAAGCACGTACAAAAGCAGCACGCCCGTGCCGTACAGGGGCAAAAACGGTCCGGTAAGAAATCCGGGGTTTATCCACTTGCCGTGGGCAAGACGGCGGTAGAACAGTTCGCATATCCAGCCCGCCAGACCGCCCATAACAAATACTGCCAAAAGCCTCAGAATTTTTTCCATATTACTTTTCAATCGCATCGGTGCGGTAAATGAATTTTACCTTACCTGCCATATCCTCCGATATTCCCGTAAAGGAAGTGTAGTCCTTTGATACGTCGCCCACCGCTTTTATGCGGACAAACAGCCCTTTAAGGTCGCCGTCAACCGCATCGGTTATCTTTTTTACGCCGCTTTCATTGAATTCTTTAAGCCCGTCGGAAAGTTGCCTGCTGCCGTCACGGAGTTCGGTTATGCCCGAAACAAGAGCGGGAGTGCCGTCTTTAAGGGTAAGAATTCCACTGTAAAGAGTTTCCGTGCCTTCTTTAAGGCTTGATGTGCCGTCTTTAAGCGCATCGGAACCCGAAACAAGTCTGTCGGTGCCGTTCTTCGCGCTTGTAACGCCGTCGGTGTACTCTTTAAGTTTTTCGTTGAAAGTGTTAACGCTGTCCAGGCTTGTTTTCGCCTCGTTTATTGCCGTCTGAGCCGCAGCAAGAAGAAATCCGTTTGTAACTTTTGCGCCCGTTTCGGTTGATGATTCAGCCGCTTCTGCTGCATAGACTTTCGCGTTTGCCGCTACCGCCTGCGCCGCGGGAATGCACTGTGCGGGCTGTGCGCCGCTTTGGCTTGCCAGGTATACCGCAACGGAAGTGATTCTCTCAGCCACCGCCGCATCGGGCATCTGCGCATAAATTGCATCGTAAAGCGCCTTATATGCCGGAAGTGCTGAGGGAACGGTTGAATAAATCTTCGCGTCTTGGAGAATTGCCGAAATCTCGCCCATTGCCTCGTCCTGTGTTTTGCCCGCAACAACACGCTTTGCAAGCATATACTTTACAGCCGACCTGTTTTCTTCGGGAACATTGTTTTTTGCAAGTTCCGCATTAACCGTCTTATCCGCCATGGCGATAAGTTCCTGCTGCTGTTCCTGTGTGGGTGAAGTTATCAAATCACTCAGGACTTTATTATAATTCTCGGGAGTGAGTTTGTCAACGGTTATGCCGTAGGAAGATATCTTTTCCTGTGCCGTGGCAAGTATGGATTCAAAAATCTGCCTTGCGCCGCCGTTGAGTTTTGCGTTGTTGGAATCAAGTTCCGTTAATCCGCCGTCAAGTTCGGTCAAGCCGTCCTTTATCTGACCAGCACCCGCGTCAACAGCCGCCGCGCCGTCCTTTAACTGCTGTGCACCTGCGCAGAGTTTGTCAACGCCCGAAATAAGTTCGCCGGATTTGTTAAGCAGTGTGCAAAGCCCACCGCAGAGTTTATCCGAGCCGTCGCAAAGGGCGGTCATAGCATCGGTAAGTTGTTTTATTGCATTGTCCAGGTCATCAATGGAATCAAGATTATCGGTGTTTACCATATTGAACATATCGTTTGCAGCGATCGTTACGGTATTGGTCATTTCAAAATCTTTCGCGTCTGCGGTGATTTCGATATAGTCGGGAAGTTCAAGTTTTTCTTTGTCAAGATTCAGGTTTTCCTGCATTCCCGGTAGAGCAAACCCCGCAACTATCGTGCGGTCGCCGTCATTTATCAGTTTGCCGTTTGTAACGTTTACGTTGGTGAAAATGTCGTTATCAAGCATAAGCCCTGTAATCATAACAAAGGGAACGTATATTTTTTCATCCTTGCCGTCAATATTTACGGTTTCATACTGCTTGTTTTTATAGTCGTAACGGATTTTTATCTTGCCGCTTTTGCCCTTTATTTCGTCAGCGGAAACGGCTTTACCGTCAAGATAATATGTAACGCTCAGGTCAACGGGCAGTTCCTTATCGATGTTGCCCTGATAATATATGTCGTTGCCCTGTGCGTCCCACACGCGGCAGTTTTCGCCGCTTACCGTATAACTTTCATCGCCCTTTACGTTCTCGGCGTTTTTAAGTTCGGAATAATCGGTAAGCGTTGATGATTTAAGCGTGTTCTTTATCCAGTCGCTTACTATAATCTTTTTAACCGTGCCGTCGGCAGACGCAAGCACGTAAACGGTTTCGTCCTTTTGCAACTTGCCGCTGTTATCTTCAACCGAAACGATGTTGCTTATATTCTTTTCGTCCTTTTTGTCGTCACTTAACGCAAGCGTTGTTCCGCCTGCAATAAGTGAAAGACAAAGCGCAACCGAAACGGGAACAATTACTCTCTTTTTCATATTATTTAACCTCCGATTTTGTTTTCATACCCAGTGTGGTAACCGAAATAAGTTTATCGCAAAGCATAAGCAGTGCTGGCAGAATAAAGATAACAAGCAGCATACTTATTACCGCGCCCCGCGCCATAAGCATACACATTGAGCTTATTATGTCGATGTCGGAATAAACCGCAACGCCGAACGTGGCGGCAAACAGCCCCATACCCGAAACGATTATTGAGGGTATTGACGTTGCCAGCGCGATATTTACCGCTTCTTTCTTGTTTTTGCCCGATGCCCGCTCGGCTTTATAACGGGTGGTCATTAAAATAGCGTAGTCAACCGTTGCGCCCAACTGAATGGTACTTATACATATCGGCGCAATAAACGGCAGTGACTGACCTAAATAATGGGGCAGGCCCAGGTTTATGAATATTGCAAGTTCTATAACCGCAATAAGGATAAAGGGCAGTGAAATACTCTTTTCAACTACGGCGATTATAACAAATATGGCAACTATCGAAACCGCGTTTACAACCTTAAAGTCCCGGTCGGTGGTTTCAATCATATCTTTCATACAGGGTGCCTCGCCTATAAGCATTCCCGTGGGGTCGTACTTTTTAAGCACCGTGTTAAGGGAATCTATCTGAGCGTTTACGTCATCGCTTGCGACCTTATATTCGGAGTTTATCAGAAGCAGTTCCCAACGGTCGCTTTTAAGAATTTTCCTTACCGAATCGGGAAGTATCTCTTCCGGCACACGGGAGCCCACAACACTTTCAAGCCCGAGCACATACTTTACGCCGTCCACATTCTCCATTTCCTTTATCATTGAGCGCACGCTTTTTGAGGGAACGGATGCATCAACAAGCACCATATGGGTTGAGGCGATATCAAACTCTTCGGAAAGTTTTGAGTTTGCGATAACGTACTCCATATCTTCCGGCAGGCACTGACCCATATCGTAATAAACTTCCTTGTTGGTCTTATTGTAGCCGTAATACGCCGGCGCAATAAGCAGGGCAAATATTATAAGGAACACGGGGAACACCTTTGTAACGCCTTTGGCAAATTTGCTCATATTGGGTATAAGCGATTTATGCTTTGTCTTTTGCAGCGGCTTATCAAGGATAAGTATCATTGCCGGCAGAACCGTTACACAGCCGATAACGCCGAATATAACGCCCTTTGCCATAACTATACCAAGGTCGCGCCCCAAAGTGAACGTCATAAAGCACAGCGCCGCAAAGCCCGCAACGGTGGTAACCGAACTTCCCACAACGCTTGTAAGGGTATCCTTTATTGCCGCCGCCATAGCGTCCTTATGGTCGGTAAACTGACCTAACTTTTCGTTATAACTGTGCCAAAGGAATATTGAATAGTCCATTGTAACGGCAAGTTGCAGTACCGCCGAAAGCGCTTTTGTTATGTAGGATACCTCGCCGAAGAAATAGTTTGTGCCCAGGTTAAGTACAATCATCATACCTATTGAGGCAAGGAATACGAAAGGCACAAGCCAGCCGTCAAGGAACAGCAGCATTGCCGCCGTTGCAAACAGAACCGCAAGCCCTACATATATAGACTCTTCCTTTTCGCAAAGGTCTTTAAGGTCGGTAACAAGTGCCGACATACCCGAAACGAACGCCTGATTTCCCGCAACCGAACGAATCTGACGGATAGCGTCCATTGTAACGTCGGCGCTTGTGGCGCTGTCAAAGAACACGGCAACAAGAGTTGCATTGTCGGTATTGAACTCTTTATAAATCTTATCCGGCAGAAGTTCTTCGGGAATCGATGCGTCGGCAAGCGATGCATAACTGAGAACCGTTTCAACGTGGTCGATTTCCTTTATTTTGTCGGTCATTTTCTTTATGTCCTTTTGGGACATATCCTCAACAACAATAAACGAAAACGCACCTTTGCCGAAATCATCAAGCAGTTCGTTCTGCCCTTTTACGGTATCCATGGTTTCGGGAAGATAGGTAAGCATATCGTAATTGATACGGGTGTTTGCCATACCCAGAACCGAGGGTATCATCAAAAGCAGAGTGATAATAAGAATCGGTATACGGCATTTTACAACCGCCTCTGAAAACTTCATTTTTACTCCTCGCTTTCGATAAATTCTTTAACTTCGGGCATTTGATTTTTTATTATTTTTACCGCTGTTATTACCGTGCAAAGGTTAAGTATGCCCTCCCACAAAAGGCTTAAACCGAACCATATTACAAGGAATCTGCTTCCTTCACCCGGGCGTAGCATAAGCACAAGCCCGAACGCGCCGGCAATAACGGCGAAAATGAGAATAAGCCACCAGAACCTTAACCCGAACCGCTTTGATTCAAAAGCAATCTGAATTTTGCAAAGCCCGTCGGCAAGAATAAACAGACCAAGGGCAATGCAGATAAACAGAATAAGCGAGCGGGGCGACAAAATCATCATAATGCCCAAGGCAATCTGTAAAATACCGAAAGCCAAATCATACTGGAATGCAAGCCTGTAAAGGTCCCGTGAAAAATATCCCAGCAGTTTGGCTATGCCGAACGCTATAAACACAATGCCGCATACGATGCCCAGCACCGTTGCCGAAACTTCCGGCAAAGCCATTAAAACAATACCCAAAACGCAAAGCAGGCAACTTACCGTAATATAACTTATTTTTGCCGCTTTGATAGGTGTAACCGAACGCATAACAAAAATCCTCCTTTTTTTACACCGTTATTATATTGCCTGTTGCAAAAAAAGAAAACGGGCATAATCTGCCCGTTGACGAAAAAACGTATATTCTGCTGTTTTTGCCCGATTTTCAGACACTGAAAGCAAAATGCCCAATAAACCCTGCCTGTTCCGTTTACTTTGTGCTTCTCTTAATCAGTTCTTCCGACATACCTCTGCACAGTTCGGTAATGCGCAGCAGGTCATCAAGAGCCTCGTCTTTCATACCGCTGTTAAGCCAATCGATAATCAAACCGAAAAACTCACACTTTATAAAACGCAAAACAATTTCCCTGTCATTTTTGCTTACGCTTGTTTCGCCGAAAACATTATCAACATATGCGCAAACCACGCTTTGGCATATTTTCATAAGTTCCCTTTCAAAGGCATCACGGTTTACCGAATTATAAATATGGTATGCCGCCCGCCTGTTTTCCTCCGCAAACGAAAAAGCCGCATGGAAAGCCGCGTCGATTGAATCGATTTCGGGATATTTTTTTATGATCTCCACGGTGTTTTCGGTAACGATTTCCTCCAACAGCGAAGGAATATCCTGAAAGTGATAGTAAAAAGAGTTGCGGTTAATTCCGCAGTCCTCAACAATATCCTTAACGCTTATCTTGTTCATCGGTCTTTCGTTAAGCAGTTTTATAAAGGACTCCTTTATTGCCTTTTTGGTAAAGTTAGCCATATAATTCCTCCGCTTTTATTTAAGTATCATAGCCAGTTTTGCCGCAAGTTCATAAAGCGCCGTATCCGGATTTTTTGCGCCGCTTTTAAGCCCGGCGTCGGTTTCGGCGCAGATGTCAACGGCAAGCAAAAGCTGCTTTTCACTGTATTTGCGGCAAACCGCCGCATATTTATTAAAAACAAAATCCCGTATGCCCAGAGATAAAATCACTTCCTGTTTCGGTGCGCCCTCCATAGCCTTAAAGCGCAGAAACTGCCGATACTGTTTTGTTACGGCACCCAAAATATAAAACGGGTCCTCTTTTTGGGCAAGCAGCCCGTCAAGCATTTTCAGCGCGGTTTTTGCATCTCCCGCCGAAAGCGCATCGGTCATACGGAACATATTATAATCGCTGCACGGCGTAACTATGGCGCATATATCGTCCTTTGTTACCTTTTTTTCGGTGCAGAACGCGGCAAGTTTATCTATTTCGTTTACCATTGC
Source organism: uncultured Clostridia bacterium (assembly GCA_934434555.1). Classification (GTDB taxonomy): domain Bacteria; phylum Bacillota; class Clostridia; order Christensenellales; family QALW01; genus UMGS1322. The sequence goes on along the minus strand of CAKRZX010000016.1, from coordinate 25,347 downwards.
CGCAGGCGACGGGTCGGTGTACTCGCACAGAAACGCTGCATCGGGCACGGAAATTTCAAGTCCGCGGGCTTTGATTTCCTTTACACACCAGGCGGAAAGTTCTGCATCGGAAAGGGTGTCGAACTCAACAACCGCGTGCTTTGAAAGGGCTTTATATATTCTCTTCCGCTTGTCGGCAAGGGGTGAAAGGAATACAAGCACCGTGTCGGGCTGGGGCTTTGAAAGGTACTCTTCAAGTCTCTCTTCCCCCTCATTCGAACTTTTTTGCAAAAACGCGCTGTTTTCAACGATTACCATTCGTTTTTGCGCCATAAAGGGAACCGTTTCGGCGGCAGATGCAATTTCTTCGCCCGAGGCATTTTCGGGCAGACGCACAAGATTGACCGCTTTCAAATCTTCGTCCACAACCGCGGCAATAAGCTTGTTAAGAGCACTGTTCATAACAAAGGTTTCTTCGCCCGTAAACAGATACACAGGCGATATTTCGCCCGATTTAAGTTTTTTGAAAAATTCACCGTACTTCATCTCTGTACCCCCGTGTCTGTAAATCGTTTTTCAGGTCTATTGTAATACAGCCGGAAGTATCGGTTTCATACAATTTATCTTTTACAAATACCGTCCCTCCGTACAAAACATAAACATCGCACTCTCCCGTGTGTTCGCCGTCAGGGTCAGTACCTATAAATATACGGTAGCCGTTATATTCGTAAACCGCCCAGGTACTTCCCAAAGTAAGCGCGCCTTCGCCCATTTTTACGGTTTCGCCGCAAAAGAGCGCCGTACACTTATATTTTTCGGGCAAAACATAATTGCCGGCGGAATACACCGTGTCCACAGGATACTCCGTTCCCGCCGCCGTATCCTTATTTATAACGGCAAGAGCGTCAATATAGGAAATATTATCCGCAAGATATTCCCTGATGTCCTCTTCGTCGGCAAGGCCTATTATATAATTTCCGTTTTGCTGTATATGCACGCAGATTTTGCCGTTGCGTTCAGCCACAACATTGACCTTTGCACTGTTTCGTTCGTCAATTCCGCAGTAGAGTGAATACCCCAAAATCGCAAACGCCGTAAGAACCGCCGCAGCACGCTTAAACTTATATTCAGCCGTGCAGAACCGGGAAAAGAAGAAAAGAAGCACGATAAGTGCTATTACGGCTGTTCCCGAAATACTTCTGAACGTAAACAGGGGCGTGCCGTCAAAGAATTTTGCCGTCCAAAGCATAAAATATCCCGTTGCATAGGGCAGATAAAGCATAAAATTCATAAACGGCAGAATAAACGCAACCGCAAGGCAGGCAAACAGCAGATTAAGGCTCAGCGTTGCCAAAGGCACAAGTATAAAGTTGCCCAAAACCGACAAAAACGAAACCTTACCTATGGAATAAAGCACAAAAGGCAAAGTTGAAACCGTTGTTGCTGCGGTAAGTTTTACGGGCGAAAGCAAAAGTTCACCCGCAAGCGTCCTTGACGGCTTATAAAACGCGATTATGCCGAAACACGCCGAGAACGAAAGCTGAAAGGAAACATCGTATATTCTGTACGGATTAACGGCAATAATAAAACAGGCGGCAAAGCACAGAGAATTCAGCGAATCGTACCGCATACCGGAAATAAGCGCAATCATTGACGCAAAAGCCATAATCGCCGCACGCACAACCGAGGGCGAAAATCCCGTTAAAAACAGATAGAATACAAGAAAGATTCCCGCGATAGCGCAAACAGCCGACGGCTTTGCACGGAGTTTTTTAAGAATATTTACCGCAAAGGCGAGCAAAACCGAAACGTGCAGACCTGATACCGCCAGCAGGTGTGCCGTTCCGCTTAAAGAAAAGAGCCCGTTAACGTAATCGGAAACAAAGTTTTTGTCGCCTGTAAACATGGCGTAAAGCACGCCGCAGGTGTCGCGGTCGTCAATAATATATGCAATTTTATAATATATCTTTTCTCTTACTGTATTAAATACTTCACTTATGCCTGTTTTATGCCCTGTAACTTCGATGTTTTCGGGGTTGATAAAATAACTGTAACCGTCGGCAAGCATACTTTTCCGGCTTGTGCCTTTTTGCCCTGCCGATTCGCACTTTGCGTCCGAAAACTCAATAATATCGCCCGGTTCAAAGGCATAGCCGTCGCAAAGCAGATATGCTTTGCCGCATTTGAAACTTTCGCCGTCGTTATCAATAACCGTATCGGAAACTTCAACCCAATAACTTCTTGTGCCGATAACTTTTCCCGTACCCGAAACGCCGTTAAGTGCGGGATAATCCACCGCCACGCGCAGATACGAAACGGAAACAATACATATTGTAAGCGCGGTTATCAAAAAGAAGTAATCACGTTTTATAAACGTTAAAGCAACGCACACGGCAAGAAGCACGGGTACTGCCCATACGCCGTAAGGAATGTAATCCCTTATAAGCACCGACGCAGCCGAAAGTACAAACGCAAAAAGGAAGAACCGTTTATTCATGTAAGCGCCTCGGTAAATTTCTCGGGCAAAGTGAGCAGGGGTTCCGAGAGCGCAATGCTGCCCGAAAATGTGCTGCGCAGTTGATGGTCCTGTAATATTACCGCTTTTTTTGTTCCCGAATATGCGCACACCGTGGAAACAAGCCCGTAGGCAACGGAATATTCGCTTTGGGAATCAATGTCGGAATAAGCCGCAAAATATTCACCCGTCAAATCAAGAATAACCGTATCGTTGCGCACGGTAACGGCGTTTACGGTAGCGGTTTCTTTAAGTGACGGCGCCGCCGTAAGAATATAACTTTCCACAAAATTTTTAAGTTCGTCACTGCCGGCGGCGGGCTGAATAAGCATCTGCCCGCGGCAGAGTTTTCCGCCGGGACCGGGCACGGTTATCTGCACCCGCCCCCTAACGCTGTCGAAAGAATCCGATGCTGACGCGGTTGACGAACCGACTGTTTTTCCTTTCTTATCAACAAAAACAAGCGTGAGATTTTTTATATCGGGATATACGGCTGAAAGCGTGTTGAGCATTGCTTCCGCGCCGAGATTCTGTTTTGCCGTTTCTGCGGGCGCAAGCAGAGTAACCTTTGCTTCGCCCGAATCAAATTCGGGCTTTGAATACAAACTGTACCCGCCCGCAAACAGTTTTTCACCGTTATAAAGCAGAGCCTTTATCAGCGCCGACGAATAATCTCCGCCGGTAACGGTAACGCTTACCGTCTGCGGAATAAGATACGTTCCTGTTTCATCGGTATCAAAAACACAGGCGTATATGCTTTCCGCCTCGGGCGCGGCGGAAGAAAACCGCGCCGAAAGTTCGGCGGGACTTCCGCTGTGGGAAGAAAGCAGAGTTATCGGGCGTTCGCCGCCGGGCGAGAACAGTTGTCTGCCCTCAACGGTGACGTTTATAAAATCCACCCCCGAAAAGGCGCAGAAAGTTGATGCCATTGCCGAAAGGCACGCATAAATCTTCTCCGCGGGCATTTTTTCAAAGGACGCGGAAAGGTCAATATAAATCACGTTCTGCAAAAGCATTATGCTTCGCGCCTGTACGCCCTCTGAAAAAGGCGATTTATAACCCGCTTTCGTTCCCGAAAGCATTGCGTCAAGCACACAGGCATAAAGTGAGCCGTCGCCTATATCAAGTTGCTGCGGAAAAGCAAGCACGCGGCCGTTATGCTCATAATAAAGCGTGACCCAGCGCGGCTCTGCCGAGGGAACGTCGTAAGAGCCGTAAGTAAGGGGGATAACATTCCGCGATTCCTCTTTTTTCGCGCACCCGGCAAGCAAAAACACGAGCATAAGCGCCGCCGCAACCGCCTTTTTCAATTTTCCACCCCTAAATAACGGATAAAGCCCGAATAATCAACAAGCCAGCCGCCGTTTTTATAAATGAGTTCAAGGGGAATATTCGTAACCGAATACGCCTTGCTTTCGGAGCGTATTTTGAACGAAACCTGAACCATTGCTCTTTTTCCGCTTTCGGAAACGGTATAGTTATCCTCAACGGAAAACTCGCTCATAACAAGATTAAGATAATTGAACTTTTCAGCCATTTCCTCCTGTAAGGGAAGAGTGTCGTCGGAGCCCAGATACCAGTATAATTTTTCCCAGTCGGTATTTGAATAGTGGGTAAGCGCCTGCTTTGCAACGTTGGGCGGGGTAAGAATAAGGGACGTGTTCCTTGTAACTGCGCCGAGAGTTGTGCTTTGCGCCTCACTGTCAACAAGGCCCATTTCAAAGGAATCGGGGCGGCTGCGCAGACTTGTTTTTACATCGCAGATATAAAACTGCACGCCCGAAAAATTACCCATTTCGCACACGGTATTCACTATTGAATACAGCGCGATTCTCCTGTTTTCGCGGGTCTTTTCATCGGTTTCGGCTTTGGTGTCGGTTAAAAAGCCGTCGCTTAAAGTAACGTAAAGCACGTCTTTACCCGCCGACACGGAAACAAGCGTCGTGTTTTTGCCGAAACACTGCTTTGCTTCCCGCCTTTCGCCCGGTACGCCCGAAATAAGCGCCGATATCGCAAAGTATTCGGGTATCTGCTGTGGCGAAACGTCAATATTCATCGAACATCTGACAAGCATAGGTTCGGTATAGTATCTGAAATAAAGGGGCATAGGCGAAGATGTAAGAGAGTCAGTGGACTCCTGTACCGGAGAAATGGCGTCGCCCGTGCTTTCCTTGATATAGCCCGCGGAACAGCCCGTAAAAATCATTATCACGCATAAAAGCGCCGCAAACTTTTTCATTGATTTTCCTCCTTTGCCTTGCTTCTTTCCTTTGTGTTAAGGGGAATTGTTACCGTGAATTTTGTGCCTTTGCCCTCGGTGCTTTCAACCTCAATGGTGCCGCCGTGCTGGTCGACTATCTGTTTTACTATTGAAAGCCCGAGCCCCGTGCCGCCCGCCTGACGGGAGCGCGCCTTATCTACCCGATAAAAACGCTCAAACAAATGCGGCAGATGTTCCTTTGCGATACCTATGCCCTCATCGGACACGGACACCACGGCGTTATCCATTGTCTTGCTTAAATCCACGGTTATTGAGGTGTTTTCGGGCGAATACTTTATTGCGTTGTCAATCAGGTTGGTAAACAACTGCTGCATTCGCAGTTCGTCGGCTCGCACGGTAACGTCGCGGTACTGATACGCCACCGTAATATGCTTTTTCTGCGCAAGGGGTGCAACGGTAGAAGTAATCCGCCTGATAAGTTCGCCCAGTTCCACATCGCCGATAATAAGCGTTTCAATACCCTTATCGGTTTTAACAAGGGTAAGCAGGTCGTTGATAACAAGGGACAGCCTGTCTATTTCGCTGTTGATGTCACCCAAAAACTCCCGATAGAGTTCCGCCGGCGCGTCGGGCTGACTTAAAAGAGATTCGGAAAGAATTTTCATTGACGCAAGGGGCGTTTTAAGTTCGTGCGAAGCGTCGGAAACAAACTGATTTCGGGACGCGTCAAGATTTTCAAGACGTTCGCTCATTGAATTAAACGCCTTTGCAAGTTCTCCGAATTCGGCAATTTCCTTTTCGTTTACCCGCACCGAAAAATCGCCGCCGCTCATTTTTGCAATGGCGCGGTTGAATTTTCTAATTGAAAGAGTAAACATATTGCTCATATAAAATGTTATTACCGCAACGATAACGATAAATATAACATTAAATATCATAAGACCGCGAAGCACCTGTGTTACGCGGTCAACTATATCCTGTACGGGAGAAACAAGTAAGAGTACTCCTTCCTGTGAACCCGTGTTTATAATGGCGTGGGCGTAATAAGCGGTCCAGCAGACGCCGGGATTATCGCTTAAATACGCATTGTCGCGGGTAACGGCGGAATCGGCAAGGCGGACCCGATGGTATCCCGCCGCAAAATCCTGTTTACCCGAAAGCACCGCGGTTATCTCATCGCTTTGAGGGCGTGTTCCGTTAAGCAGACAGAAACTGTCCGCCTGAACCGTGCCGGCAGAATCTATAAACAGCACTCTGCCGTTTGCCTCTATTCCCAAAGAAGATAAAAGGGAATAGATACTGTCGGGGTCGTCGGTGTACTTTGCCGCATTTTGGGCGCAGTTCTCCATACGCTTTGCCTGTTCTTCCTGACGAAGCGACAGAAAGTACTTGCCCAAATACGTTGAAACCGACATTGTTATTATCGCAAGCACGGCAACAACGATAACAACGTACGTTACACCCCATATTACGTTAAGCCCTAACTTATTTTTCCGCAAAATAGTAGCCTACTCCCCACTTGGTATACACATATTCGGGCGTTTCCTGGTCGTTCTCCACCTTTTGGCGAAGTCGGCGGATATGCACGTCAACGGTGCGGATATCGCCGGTATAGTCTTTCCACACAAGATTGAGCAAATCTTCTCTGCGGAAAACTTTGCCCGGGTTTGTTAAAAGCAGTACGAGAATATCAAATTCCTTTGCGGTAAGTTCGATTTCCTCGCCGTTAAGCACGGCAGTGCGCTTTTCACGGTCCATAACAAGATTTTTCTTTCTTATTATAACATCCTCATCGGGCGAAGTGCGCCTTAAAAGGTTGCGCATACGTATTTTAAGTTCCGCAACGTTGAACGGCTTTACCATATAGTCGTCCGCGCCGAAGTCAAGCCCTGAAAGCTTGTCCTCATCGGCGCTTTTTGCGGTAAGCATTATTATGGGAATCATGGATTCTTCCCTTATTTTCTTACACACTTCCTCGCCGCTTATGCCCGGAAGCATAAGGTCAAGTAAAATTATGTCAAAATCCCCCTCGGAGTATTTTTTCAGCGCCTCTTCGCCGTCAAACGCGCTGTCGGTTTCGTAGCCCTCCTGCTCCAAACTGAATTTGAGCCCCTTTACTATCAAAGGCTCGTCATCAACTATAAGCACACGCTTTGCCATATATATCTCCCTCCCCGCCCGATTAAGGCGGAATAAAATCACAATTGCAACATTATTGTAACACGGATTAAGGCAAAAATCAACATAAAAAAGCGGAAATTGATATGCTCAACTTCCGTGAATATAAATTGTATTCTTCTGTTTCGGCGAAATTACCCGGTCTTCCGCTTCCGGCTTTACCGCGGCGGACGAAAGACGTTTGCCCGTCTGCCACGAACCCGCGTTCTGTTTAAGTTTGCTTGCGCTTTTGCCCCTGTTTTCTTTGCAAAACGAAATCAGTCCTTCGGGCGTGCTGTCTATATGAATAAGAATCCGGTTCACCCGAGGTTTCTCGCATCAATCGGAAAGAATGTTTAAGTAAAATGATTTGGAGTGGCTTTCCGCAACAGAATGTCCCCAAAAAAAGGGTATGCCCATAAAAGAGATAAAAACATTTATCGACCGGTGCATTCAGGGCGACGTGACCATTCCTGCCCGACTTGCCCTTATTGACAGGCGGCGCAATGCGGTTGAGAAGCAGATTGAAGATTTGAAAGCAATCCTTACTCACAATACGAAACCGCCCCAAAGGCGGGCACCTGTGACGTGCATAAAACAATGAACGAATCGGATATTCCGCCACGTATGCGGGAAATCCGCAACAGGCTTAAATGCAGAGAATAATAAAAGCGGACGCAGCCGTCCGCTTATTAAATACTAAGAAACTATATTGGGAATCGATGCGGGCGAAACGCACGGCGAACCGCTGCAAGCCTTGAATTTCCAAACCGCCTCGCCTTTTTGCGCAAAGCAAACGGTGCATTTTGTGGCATACTGGAAATAATGCCTTGACCCCTGATGATAGTTCTGACCTGTATACTGATACTTGTAATCGTGATAGCGGTAGATTATCGTATTTGCCGTACCGGCAGGACGGTATTCCGACGGCACGGTATTGACCTCGTGAACATACGTTCCTCCCTGTCCCCACTTTGACTTAACCGTCAGAACTCCGTCGGAAGTAACCGCCGTTATTATCCCTGAATGAATGGCGTTCCCCGAACCGTCATAATACACAATAATATCGTTAACCTGTGCGCTTTTTGAGGTCGTTCCCGAACTTATATAAGTGCATTCCGAATCCGTTATGAATTTATCCGCGCTTCTGATCCAATACGGATTTGAAGAACTTGCTTTGTACCAGGCAAACGAGTGGCAGTTGTAATTCGCCGCCGGACTTCCTACCCGCGTAGCGCCGTACACGGTGGCACCAAGCATATTAAAATTGCTGATTTCCGAATCGGTCAGCTGTCTTTGGGCGGTGTATGCATCAACACTTCTGCCGTCGGCGGTCTGAACAGAGCCTGTCCTTGTATATGTTATGTTATACAGCGTGAAGCTTTGAACCGCCGAGGTTAAATCAATATCGTACGAAGAATACATTTTCCGCAAAGCCGGATATTGCGAAGAATCGGACACAACGGCATCGTTTACGGTGTCAATTACCGCCCACTGCCTTATGATATCACCAAAAACATCCTTTTCATAATTCAGAAACGGAGAAACATAATCCGGGCTTGACATAAGCTCTGCATATGCTTCAAGAGCGTCCGGCAAATCGTCGCGCGTTATCAATTCTTTGAATCCATCGTCTCCCGAAAGATCCCTGACGTGGGGGAAATTTTTTACCGCAGCTGAAAGAAGAACATCATCGCTGCCGATATAATCCGCAAGCAGTTCAGCTGTTGATTTTGCCGTATCATCTGCGGATATGTCTTCCCCCGCCGCAAGGGCATTACAGGGAACGGAAAGTAAAACCAGCGCACTGAGCGCTATTGCCAAAATTTTTTTCATATAAAACTCCTTTATAAATGTTTTTTGCCCGATTCTTGCATACCGCCGAATGTTTAAACCGAACATCGGCGATTTTTGTTGTATTTTATCCCAAAAATTTCCGATTGCAGTCCTATTATAATATATCCCGTTTCTTTTGTCAATGCCTAATTTGAAAAATTTGTATTTTTTCAAGGAAAATATGTAAATTGAATATTGCAGCAAAAAGCGGACACTGTCCGTCCGCCTGTTTTTACCGTGGCATTTATACTGCCTGTTGCAAAAAGACAGCGCCTAAATCTCGTTTATATTCGTCTCTTTAAAGCCCTCGCCGAACACTTCGCTTGCGGAAGTTACAATCATAAAGGCATTTTTGTCCTCGGCGCGGACGATGTCCTTTATTTTAGGGAACAGTTGCTTTTTTGCGGCAATAAGCAGCACCCGCTTGTTTTCGCCGGTAAACCCGCCGGAACCGTCAAGAAACGTTACGCCCGCTTCAAGTTCGTTAAGCACCCGCCTGCTTATGGCTTCCGGCGCGGAACTTATAACGTAAACGAGTTTTGCCTCGTCAAAGCCGTAAAGGATTTTATCGAAAATCAAATTGCCCACCACTATTGAAATTGCGGCGTACATTGCGGGAACGGGATTGCGGAAAACTATTGCCGATGCGATAACTACCGTGCCGTCAAGGGCAAGAATTATTTTCCCCGTGCCGATATGGCGGAGTTTGCGTTTTAAGAGTTTGACTATAACATCAACGCCGCCGGTGGTGGCGCCGCCGCGGAAAACAAGGGCAAGCCCGCCGGAAAGCAGCGTTCCGCCGATAAGCCCCGAAAGCAGCAAATCATCGGTAAGGGGCAGATGCTTTGCAAAATACTCTTCAAAAAGAGTGATTAAAAGAGAGGAAAGCGCCGTTGCGTAGCCGGTGGAAAGAATAAAACCTTTGCCGAACGCGATAAGTCCCACAATAAATATGGGAACATTAAGTATAAGCACGATTATACCCGTGTTGACGGGAATAAAGCGGCTTAAAATCATTGATATACCGGTAAGCCCTCCCGTTACTATATTGTTCGGGTCAAGGAAAAACGCCACGCCGGAAGCGTAAATTGCACAGCCCGCGGTCACGATTATAAACTTATAAAGAAACGAAAAAAACTTTTTTCTCACGCCTTTATTCCTCATTTCAAATAAATTCTTCCGTTATCTTTTCCGCCACGCGGATTCCGTCAACCGCCGCCGACATTATTCCGCCCGCGTAGCCAGCGCCCTCGCCGCAAGGATAAATGCCTTTTATTGATGATTGCAATGTTTCGTCCCTTAAAACCCTCACGGGCGAAGACGAACGGGTCTCTATTCCCGTTAAGACTGCGTCCGGGTCGGCAAAGCCGTGAAGTTTTCTGTCAAAAATCGGCAAGGCTTCTTTAAGGGATTTCAGGCAGAAATCGGGCAGAACGTCTTTAAGGTTGCACCAGGTCACGCCCATGGGATATGACGGTTTTATTTTTCCGCCCCGCTCCGACGGTTTGTCTTTAAGAAAATCCCCCATTTTCTGCGCGGGGGCTTTATAGTTGCTTCCGCCGGCAACAAAGGCTTTTTTCTCGTATTCCTGCTGAAAATCCACACCCGCAAGAATATCGTCAGACGAAAAATCATCGGGAATAACATCGCAGAGAAGTGCGGAGTTTGCGTTTTCGCCGTCGCGGGCAAAATTGCTCATTCCGTTTACCACTAAAAAGCCCTCTGCGCTTGCCGCGGCAACCACCTGTCCTCCGGGACACATACAAAAGGTGTAAACACCCCTGCCCGACGGCAAATGGCAGGACAGTTTGTAATCTGCCGGCGGAAGATATTTATAAAAAGCGCCGTACTGGCTTTTATTTATATCCTCCTGTTTATGTTCGATTCTTACGCCTACCGAAAATGGCTTTCTCTCCATTTTCGCGCCGTGCTTTTTAAGCATTTCAAAAACGTCACGGGCGCTGTGTCCCGCGGCAATGATAAGTTTATCCGCGCGGAACTTTTCCTTAAAATTCACTTCTATATTGTAAAGGGCGCCGTCCTTTGTCTCTATGTCGGTTATTTGCGAAAGAAAATGTACGCTGCCGCCCAGAGAAATTATTTCGTTTCTTATATTCTTTACTATGTTTCTTAATTTATCCGTGCCGAGGTGGGGCTTTGACTGATACAGTATCTCTCCCGGAGCGCCGAAAGAAACAAACGTTTCAAGCACGTGTCGGCAACGGGGGTCCTTTATGTTTGTGGTAAGTTTGCCGTCGGAAAACGTTCCCGCGCCGCCCTCGCCGAACTGCACGTTGCTTTTCCTGTCAAGCACGCCGTAAGAAAAGAATTCTTCTATCTTTTTAACCCGCTCGTCGGCGTCGGCGCCCCGCTCAAACAGCACGGGGTTAAGCCCGGCACGGGCAAGTGTAAGCGCGGCAAACAGCCCCGCGGGTCCGGCTCCCAAAACGGCAATTCCGTTTTCCGGCATTTTTGTTGCCTTTAATTGTCTGTATTCGGGCGCAGGCAAATAAATGCATGCATCCTTTGCCTTTTTTACAACTGCATTTTCATTAAGTTTTACCTTTACCCCCAAAGTGCAGGCGTAAAACACGTCGTTTTTCTTCCTTGCGTCCACCGATTTTTTCAAAAAAACGACTTCCGCAATTTCGTGCACGGGAATATTCAGTTTTTTTGCGGCAACTTTTTTTATGCCGTTTGCATCGTCGGCAACGCCGATGCGTACATTTTTTAATTCAATCATACCGTTCACCGCACATATTCTATCATTTTTTTATCTTTTTTGCAAGAAAAACTCCGTTTTAGATATTGCATTAGGTTTTTGCGTATGGTATAATATATCCGCAAAAATAAAGCGGCCGTTCGCCTGCCGCATAATCAGGAGAAAACAAAATGGATATAATTAAAAATTACGATGCTCTCGGCGAATTTATTTTCGGAGAAGGCAATGCCGTGCTTGAAAAATGCGATTCGGGTATTCTGGTAAAAAACAGAAGTGAAAAATACTCGTCACTTGCGGCGCACATAGATAAATTTTTAGGCAAGTGCGACGCTTACAGGTCACGCTTTGTGCTTAAAACGTGCAGGGGAAGCGTGCCGATTGCGGCATACCACAAGATTACCATAGAGTATATAGGGCTTGAATATACCATTTACGAATTCGGCAAATCGCAGATAATAACAAGCGAAGATTTTTCCGAAATCGAGGTTTACACAAACATTCCCTCCGGCGCAGCGGTTAAGGATGTAATTGCGTATTTTATTCAGGGGTCGGGCGCACCATACGAAGATATTATCGTTAAGGAATTTGAATCTTCGCCCGCAGAACCGTTAAAAACAGTTACGGCAAACAGAACGAAAACTCCCCTTAAACGCCAGGAAAATATGACTTTCGGCGTTATCCGCTGGGATGCCTACGCACAAACGGGAATTTACGGGGAAGACAATCCTTCCGACCAGGTTGCCCGCGCGCTTTCTCCGGCAAAGTATCACTTTATGGCGCCGTTTTTCTCACGCGTTACGGGAAAAGACAAAATAGAGTTTCCGCCCGCCGACCAGGCGCAGTTTGACCGTGAAGCCGAACTTGCGGTAAAAGCGGGAATAGATTATTTTGCCTACTGCTGGTACAACAATTCGGGCACAATGAGTTATGCGCGGCGTCAGCACGTGAAAAGCAGGTATGCCGACAGGCTTAAAATGTGCGCAATTATCGGCGTAAACGCTCTTGACAGCGAAACGGTTGACGAACTTGCCGACAATATGACCCTTGACTGTTATCTTAAATTCGATAACCGTCCCGTTGTATACGTTTACGACGCATTCAAACAGAACGATTACGTAAATAAGGTTATCGATGCGGCAAAGCGCAGGGGAATAAAAGAGGAACTGTACCTTATAGGTATGGCGGACGTAAACCCGTTTATAGTAAACAATCTGCTTGAAAAGGGTATGGACGCAATCAGCGCATACTCGCAGGGTTCAACCGTTGCCGATGAGCCTTACCGAATGCTTGCCGCCGAGGCTGAAAAGAAAAATGCCGACAAGTATGTTTTTGCCGACAAAATAGATGTTGCGCCCCTTATCTGCTGCGGAAGAGATACCCGCCCCAGAATAGAAACACCCGTTTCGTGGGCAAACCACGGCTACGGCGGGCATTATACATTGCAGCCCACTGGTGCCGAAATTTATGCCCACGCAAAGCAGGTGCTTGAAAGCCTTAAAGATTCCGTTCCCAACACCTGTATTGTTTACGCGTGGAACGAACACGACGAGGGCGGATGGTGCTGCCCCACCATTGCCGTTGACGCAGAGGGCGAGCCTATATACGATGCAGACGGCAATCCGGTTCTTAACAGTACAAACCTTAACGCTTTGGCAAAGGCGATAAAAGAATACAGGGCGTAATCAGTACGCCCTGTCGCAGAAATCGTCGGGATTCATTCCGAAAATCTGCACAACTTCAAATTTATCCGAATACATAATATCCGTAACGGACACTATATTTCCGCCGTTTCTGTCAACGTCAAGCCCCGAATTATAAAAGGCATACCAAACAAGGTGCGCACAGTGTGTGGTTGGCGGAACCGGGCCGTGGGTTTTCTTAAAAAATCCCGCAAAAATATTATACCTTATGCCGGAAAGATTCTTTTCGGCATTTTTTGCTGTTTTGGCTAAAAAATCATCGTCGGCGTCTTTAAGCCGCAGCATTACAAACGTGGGATAACTGCGCCATTCGTTAGGTGAAAAATCGCCCGAAAGCGTGCCTATCATTGGCGATTCAAGCACGCTGCCCGCACCGGTAACAATGCCTGCGTGTCCGTGCCGCCAGCCGAGAGTATGACTTGAAAGCATTAAAAACACGTATCCCGGCTTATACGGCGCAAGGGAAAAACCCGCCGTGGCTAAGCCGTCCTCATCAACGGTATATTCCATACAGGTCGTTATGACTTCGCGCACGCATTTAACGCTGCCTGCGGCAAAAAAGTCGTTTTGAAAAGACAACAGCGTATCCGCCCTGCCTCCGGCTATCAGTTCGTCAACCGCTCTTTTCCCGAGTCCCGTCTGATAAAAAAGCACCCGATAATCATCGGCTGTCAATTCCCGCCCGTCAAGCAAATAAGTAATATCCGCTTTTTCGTAATCGGGCATATACCGCATATTGATGTCTGCCGTCAGTTCGGCAAACAAAACCGTAAGGCACAGCGCCGCAGCAAGTGCGGCGCCGATTATCTTTATTATCCGTTTCTTCATTTTACGCAAAAGGCATTGTATATGGCGCGGATACTTTTTTCAAGATTGCATTCGTCAACGCCTATAATAATGTTGATTTCGCTTGAACCCTGGTCAATGGTACGGATATTGATCTTTTCTTTTCCGAGGGCATTGAAGATTTTCGCCGCGGTACCCGCCGTGCTTGCCATTTTGTGACCTACCACCGCCAAAAGTGCCAAGTCGGGAACAAAATCGATTGAATCGGGGTGAAGTTCGTCGCGGATTGCGGAAAGCACGTTTTCAAGTTTGCCCTGAATGGCTTTTGTGTTAAGTACCGCCGACATAGTGTCAACTCCGCTGGGAAGATGTTCAAAAAGAATGTTGTTCCGCTCGAATATCTCCAAGAATTTTCTGCCGATACCCAGTTCGCTGTTCATCATACTTTTTTCAATGGTGATTACGCAATATCCCGGATGACCCGCAATGCCGGTAATGGTCATATCGTTCCTGTGGTCGCCGTGCAGTTCGTTTACTATCATCGTGCCCGCCGCGTCGGGGTCGTTGGTGTTGCGGATATTTATGGGTATTCCGCTTTGCGCCACGGGGAAAACCGCGTCCTGATGAAGTACTGCCGCGCCCATATACGAAAGTTCCCGAAGTTCTTTATACGTAATATATTCAATTGACTTTGTTTCCGGCACGATACGCGGGTCGGCTACCATAAAGCCCGAAACGTCCGTCCAGTTTTCGTAAAGGTCCGCCTTTACCGCACGGGCAACAAGGGAACCGGTTATGTCACTTCCCCCGCGCGAAAAGGTTTTAATGCTTCCGTCGGGCAGGGAACCGTAAAAACCGGGGATAACCGCACAGCCGAACTTTGACAGCGCCTTTCCCATTACGGAATTTGTTTTATCCGTATCAAGCACGCCGTTGGTGTCAAAAAGCACAACTTCCGCCGCGTCAACAAAGGGGAACCCCAAAAATTCGGCAAGCAGAATGCCGTTAAGATATTCGCCGCGGGACGCGGTATAGTCAATGCTCGCGCCGCCGTCAACACGTTTTTTTACGTCGGAAATAATTTTTGCGATATCGCACTTTAAGCCCAGTTCTTCTTTTATGCTTACGTATCTTGAAGTGATATTCTCAAAAACCTCGCCCGTGTCCTGACCGGCGCAGGCAAGAGCGTAGCACTTATACAAAAGGTCGGTAACTTTATCGTCACCCTTAAATCTTTTGCCCGGTGCGGACGGCACAACGAATCTGCGCGTTGCGTCCGCCTTTATTATATTCTTTACTTTTTGAAACTGTGCCGCGTCGGCAAGAGAACTTCCGCCGAACTTTGCTACTTTAATCATATTTTTCTCCTATTTAATTTTTCTTGCTTCCAAATAATACCGCTTATCTATGCCCATACCCATTGAAAACGTTTTCCTTGGCAGGGCGCCGAAAGATACCACCGCGTCAAATAAATCCGACTTTTTAAGTCCGTCCACAAGTATCCCCACGGTGTTTGCCGTTTTTGCGTTTTCTTCCGCCTGCTCCGGCTCGTGAATATAGTCAACTTCTCCGCCGTGTTCCTTTACGTATGCGTCTATTATATTCTGAACCGTGCCAACCGTCAAGTAATGGCTGGGCGAAAGCGAAATTTTCTTCTTTTCATTGCCGAAAAGAAGCGTGCATTCCTGACCGTCGGGCGCGGAATGCTTCATAAATTCCCCAACAAACGCGTTTACGTCCACGTTATAAACTATGCGGTGAATAGGTTCAAAGTCAAGGGCGGGGGAATGAAGATTCACGATTTCGCACAGCGCAAACCTTGCGGGATGATTTTCTCTTTC
The DNA here is from genome assembly GCA_934434555.1 of uncultured Clostridia bacterium. GTDB lineage: Bacteria > Bacillota > Clostridia > Christensenellales > QALW01 > UMGS1322. Next base: position 9,590 of record CAKRZX010000016.1, on the reverse strand, counting down.
CTCTGCACTTAAATTCGGCTTAATCATTTCCCAGCACTTTTTTGCCGTGGCAAGGGAATGGTTTCCGTCGCCCACCGCAAGGGTGATTTTATTGTTTTCCCTGCCCGTTTCAAGAACATTAAGCGTTTTAAGAAGTGCGTTCCGCACGCTTTTTTCAAGTTTATAGCCCTTGATACTTCCGCCCGAAAGCATTAAAGGGGTCGAATACACAAGCGTTTTTTCTTTATTTTCAAGCCCCTCGATGATTTCTCTTTTTTCATCGTTTATCAAAAGCATTATGTGGGGAAGTTCCAGGGGTGCGTTTTTCCTTATGGCGACGCGGGGCGGAAGTCTGTCCTCAATAGTGCCCTCGGTGGGACGAATTGCCGAACGTGTGTTTTTTGAATAGTCGTACTCTTCCAAGTCGATTTTCGCAACAACGCCCTTGCGGATTCTGCCGTCGTTAAGAGTGCGCTCTATATAAAAAACACTGTCCGGGTATTCCTCAAAAACGCCGTTTTCAAGGTAGTTTTCCATAGTTTTATTTATGCTTTCCGTGCGAAGGGCGTTATCCTTGCTTAAATATATTTCGGGAAAAACAATATTTATCGCCGCAGGTGAATTTTTCGATATTTCCTCCGCTTTGCGCCAGTACTCCGCGTCGCCGGTAAACTGGTCACAGGCTACGCAGCAGAATTTATATAAATCGCATTTCGGCACAAGAACATCTGCCGCCAAAACTTTCATTTTGTACCTCCCATAACCGCAAGTGCCGAAAGCACCGCCGCTTTTACCTGGGCATAAACCAAGCCGCCCTGCATATAAAGAACATACGGTTCCCTTATGGGTGCGTCACAGGAAAGTTCCACCGACGCCCCCTGAACAAACGTTCCCGCCGCCATAATTACTTCGTCGGAATACCCCGGCATTGCCCACGGTTCGGGTACGACAAAGGCTTCAACCGGCGAAACCGCCTGCACGCAGCGGCACATTTTAACAAGCTTATCCCTGTCGCCGAGATGGATTGACTGAATTATGCAGCCCCGTTTTTCGCCCGGCGCGGGAGATGCCGAAAACCCGGATTTATCCAGTATACGGCTTGCGAACACCGCCCCTTTAAGTGCCTGTGCAACCGTTTGGGGCGCTAAAAACAGTCCTTGGAAAAACGGAAGATAGCTTGCGGCGTAACTGCCCACTTCTCCGCCTATGCCCGGGGCGGTCATACGGTATTCTATCCGCTCAATCAAATCTTTTCTGCCGGCAATATACGCGCCCGTAGGTGCTATTCCGCCGCCGGGATTCTTTATTAAAGACCCTGCTATCAAATCCGCGCCCGCCTCAACGGGTTCGCGGTTTTCAACAAATTCGCCGTAGCAGTTATCAACAAAAACAACCGCATCCGGGTTTGCCGCTTTAATTATTTTCGCCGCTTTTTCAATATCGTCAACGGTAAGGCTGGGTCTGTCCTGATATCCGCGGGAACGTTGAAGCATTACCGTGTCGGCGTTTTTTGCCGATTCTGTCAATGCGTCAAAATCAATTTTCCCGTCTTTTAAGGGAAGTTCGGAATACGTTGCACCCATATCGCAAAGAGAGCCTTCGGTATTTTCTTTGTGCCCGATAACGCTTTCAAGTGTATCGTAAGGTGAGCCAGACGCCGAAAGAATCCGCGTGCCTTTTCTTGTTATCCCCTGCAAAGCAAGGGCAAGCGCGTGGGTGCCCGACGCAATCTGCGGGCGGACTATCGCCTTTTCCGCCCTGAACACGCGGGCAAAAAGTGACGCAAGCTTATCTCTGCCGATGTCATCGTACCCATAGCCGAAAGTGGGCGCAAAATGCGCGGGCGCGATTTTCTCTTCACGGAAACAGTCAAGCACCCAAAGTTCGTTTTCTTCCTGAATTTTTTCTATGTTTTCAAACTCTTTTGCGCATTCGTTTTCCGTTTCGCGCGCAATACGCAAGAGTTCATCATCTACGCCGTAGCGCTGCCAAATATCCATTATTCTTCGTCCTTTACAAGCAGTTTTGATGCAAATTTCCCTGCGGGAATATGCATTTTTCCGTTTTCGGAAACATATTTTTTATCGGTAAACACATCGGTATAAACGCCGCTGTCACAGCAGATTTCGGCGTCTTTAAGCCCGTACACGCCCAAAAACAGGCTGTTTACGTACACGGGAACGGAACTGTCAAACGAATATATTTTAACTCCCGCGGTTTTTGCGATATCCCTGAGAGTGTCACCGTCAAGATTGCCCACCGCGCTGTAAACGCTTGTATATGTTCCGAATCTTTTTGCGCCGATTGCAACTTTTTCGGTATTATTGTATATTCCCAGAGGAACGGCATCCGCATCCTCAATAAAGAAGCGGGGGCGCGGAAGACTTTTATAATGCAGTTTGCCGAAGTGCGTATTAACGGTATCCTCATCACCGATAAGTTTAACTATATTCATATCCGTAATTTTCTGCATCCCCGCCAGGCCGTTTGCGGCATAATCGGGCGCATATATCCACAAAACGGTCTTGCCGCTCTCTTTAATCTTTTCAACAAACTCACGCACTTTTCCGTCCGGTTCAAATGCATCAAGAAAAACAAAAAGTTTATAGCGGGAAACATCAATTTCATCTGCGTCACAGGCGGAAAAAACGTCGTAGGGTGCGCCCATACGGGCAAGGCCCTCACGCTGTTCGCCTAAGCAAAGGTCATTTAGCCCCGAATTTTTATTTACGCAGTACAGATCTCTGCCCGAGGCAATAACCGCAATTTCGCTTACGCTTTTCTGTTCTTTTGCCGAAAATCTCTTTGAAATTTTTATCATATCACCTATGGCGGACATCATTTCGTCGGAGTAGAACCAGCCCTCAAACATATCAAACCACCAAAGTGCCGCCCCTTTTGAAGCGCACAGCATAAAGTCTCTCTGCATAACATTAAGCGTATGTACGTGGCCGGGCAGTTTGCTGTCGCCTCCGGGAATAAGAATTCCGTCAACATCGGGAGGTGCAAGGTGAGTTATATGGTCAAATTCAAGATAATAGAGTTTGTTGTGCCTGTCAAGGGTATCAAACGTAACCATAAACGCACTAGTGGAATCGCCGCGCCTGAACCCATAGGACGAGGGCGATGAAATCATATCGATGTCAGGCGAAGTAAACACCTTTTCATATGCAAGGTGCCCGTCATTCCAAAGGCGCGCGCCGGCAAGTTCAAACAGATATCCGAAATATACTCCAAGCAGTTTTTTGTGTTTTAATACGCTTTGTGCTTCCGCCGCAAAATACAAAAGCGAATCCGCAATAAGTTCGGCATGAAATCTGCGGTAGGTTTCAACCTCTTTTTTTGTGTTTTCGGGCAAAAAAGCATCGGCAGAATTCTGTTCAAGGGTGTCTTTGTCGGGAATACGGGCGTCGGGGTCATTAAGATACTCTTTGTACGCCTTTTCCTTTATATCCGACGGCGCTTCTTCGTCACAATGGCTGAACCACTCGGTGGTAAATCCGCAAAGCATAAAATAGCCGTAGAATCTGTCGCCGTATTTTTCCTCGGTATGGCGAATCATCGCTTTAAGATAGTCCGCCGCCCGCCTGCGCCATTCTTCGTCGGCAATCGTTTGCGAAAGATTCGTAAACGTGTAGGGCACATTATGCTTTTTAACGTACCACGGACGGGTATCAAGTTGAATCATCAGGGCAAAATATCCCTCGGGCGCGTTTTGCATAAACAGTTCTATCTGCCTGTCAACGGGCGCGAAATCGTAAACGTCGTCATCAAGCCAACTTTCGCCGTAAAGGGAATAGGGAACTTCCAGCAAACTTATCATTCCGCTTGAAAGTATGCTGAACAACTTTACTCCCGCACGGGCAAAATCGGAAATATTCCTCGCCGTGGGGCGGAACGATTTGAACGACAGCGGCTCAATGATTTCGCCGTCGATATCTACTTTTAATACGCCGTTTTTGCGTGTAAGTTTTACTTTTTCCATAAAATCAAAAACTCCTTTTGCGCCGAAAATAATATGGCATTCTTATTTTACCATTTTTCGGGATAAAAATCAACATAAAAAAGCACTTGATTTTGTTTAAGGAATATGATAAAATCAATATGCATAATAAAGCGATGACGGAAAAGAGTAACCGCAAAGAACTTTTAAGAGAGCGTTCGGCAGGTGTGAGAACGCAAGTGCGCTGCGGCGAATACACTCCCGAGCATCTGCCTGAACAAAAAGTAGGGCAGGCGGGCGCGCCCGATACAGCGCGGAGTGCTTTGCACTTTAAGGAGTCTGCCGTGAGACAGGCTTGAAGCAGGGGTGGTAACACGACCGACCGTTCGTCCTCTGTCTGCGGCTTTCGCGGACGGGGATTTTATTTTTTCTCGGAGGATTTATGGGAATTTACGAAGAACTTAAAGCCCGCGGACTTATAGCGCAGGTAACCGACGAAAACGAAATTCGCGAAATGATTAACGCCGGCAAAGCCACGTTTTATATAGGTTTTGACTGCACTGCCGACAGCCTTACCGCGGGTCACTTTATGGCGCTTACTTTAATGAAGCGTCTGCAAATGGCGGGCAATAAGCCCATTGCCCTTATCGGCGGGGGAACTACGATGATAGGCGACCCCTCGGGCAGAACCGATATGCGCAAAATGCTTACAAAGGAAGACATTGACCATAACGCGGCGTGCTTTAAGAAACAAATGGAGCGTTTTATCGAATTCGGACCCGGCAAAGCGACCATGTTAAACAACGCCGACTGGCTCCTTAAACTCAACTACGTTGACCTTTTGCGTGAGGTTGGCGCGTGCTTCTCGGTAAACAATATGCTTCGTGCCGAGTGCTACAAACAGCGTATGGAAAAGGGTCTTTCGTTCCTTGAATTCAACTATATGATAATGCAGTCCTACGATTTTTATTATATGTTCAAAAATATGGGCTGCAATATGGAATTCGGCGGTGACGACCAGTGGAGCAATATGCTTGGCGGAACCGAACTTATCCGCCGCAAACTGGGCAAAGACGCCCACGCCATGACCATTACTCTGCTTACCGATTCACAGGGCAAGAAAATGGGCAAGACCGCCGGCAACGCCGTTTGGCTTGACGCAAACAAAACCTCGCCTTTTGAGTTCTATCAGTACTGGCGCAACGTTGACGACGCCGACGTATCAAAGTGCATACGTATGCTTACATTCCTGCCAATGGACGAAATTGAAGCCATGGACGCTTGGGACGATTCAAGAATCAACGAAAAGAAAGAAATTCTCGCCTTTGAACTTACAAATATGGTTCACGGAAAAGAAGAGGCGCAAAAGGCACAGGAAGTTTCCCGCGCGCTGTTTTCCGGCAAGGGCGACGACGCAAATATGCCCGCCACCGAACTTGAAAACGTGGGCGACGGCATAAGAATCCTTGACCTTATGCTTGCCTGCTCCCTTGTTTCAAGCAAGGGCGAAGCCCGCAGACTTATTCAGCAGGGCGGCGTTCTTGTAAACGATGAAAAAGTAAGCGATGTTGAAATGTTGTTTACGCCCGAAATGCTTAAAGACGGAGTAAAAATCCGCAAGGGCAAAAAGGTTTTCCACAAGGCAATACTTAAATAATTTGGCAACGTCCCGATTCGGCGCGGCAGAACGGAAAAACGTGCCCGCCTTAGGGTTACGAGACCTATATATAATAAATTAAGGAGAGTAAAAATGAAACGTATTTTTATCTGTATCCTGACCGTTTGTGTTCTTTGCGTGTTTGCCGGCTGCAAAAAGCCGAACGATAACACAACTCAGCCCACAAACGCACCCGCTAACGAACCTACGGCGCAAGTAACCGAGTCGCCCGCAACGCCCACGGGAATCGAAACCGAAGAGGACGATTTCACCACTCCCGATAACAGCGGAAGCGGAAACGGCACTAACAACGGCGGAAGCGGAAACGGCACTAACAACGGCGGAAACGGAAACGGCACTAATAACGGCGGAAACGGAAACGGCACTAATAACGGCGGAAACGGAAACGGCACTAACAACGGCGGAAACGGAAACGGCGGAAGCAACGGTAATGCAAACACCGCAACGCCCGCACCAAACGCACCGGACGCCACACCCACTCCCACCGACGACGGCGTAATCAGATTGCCCGAAATCGGCTGGTGAGGGATAAGAGGGCATCCCCTTAACGGGTGTATTTCAAGGAGGATGAAACCGAATATCGGCGAAAAGAATCGCTTTCCGCATCAAGCGCATAACTTTTAAGCATGAAAATCTTACCTTTTGAACATTGCGTAATTATAAAATCGGTATTATACTTTGTACACATTGTACACACTGAACGGAGCATGAAAGAATGAAAGGCATACCTGATTTATTTGAATTTGCTGACGGTTCGCCCGTAAAAACGGAAGAGGACTGGCGAAAGCGCAGACTTGAAATGCTTGAATTGCTTTCAAGGCACGAATACGGCTTTACTCCCGAAAAGCAGGGCGAAACAACATATAAGCTGATTTCAACCGATACAAAATGTGCGTCGGGGCACGGCGTGCTTGACAGGCTTGAAATCACTTTTCCCACACAAAAGGGTGATTTTACTTTCCCGGTAAACTATTTTCACCCCACGGGAAACAAAAAACACCTGACGTTTATTTTGATAAATTTCCGTCCAGAACCCTATGATATGTACTTTCCCGCAGAGGAAATTATCGATAACGGATTCGGCATTGCGCAGTTTTACTACGGCGATATCACAGCCGACGCCAACGAATTTACTTCCGGCATTGCGCCGATGTTTGAGCGCAGAAACGACGGTACCGACTGGGGCAAAATAGGAATGTGGGCTTTTGCCGCAAGCCGGGTTGCGGATATTCTGCTTTCGTTCCCCGAAACGGAACGTCTTGCGGTTATCGGACATTCGCGTCTTGGAAAAACGGCGCTTTGGTGCGGCGCACAGGACGAAAGAATCGACTTTGTGTTTTCCAATGACTCCGGTTGCAGCGGCGCGGCATACGAGCGCATAAAGCACGGCGAAAGCGAAACAATCGCCCGAATCACCGCGGTTTTCCCGTATTGGTTTTGTGAGAACTATAAAAAGTTTGCTCAATACCCCGACACCCGCCCCTTTGACCAGCATATGCTGCTTGCTCTTTCCGCACCCCGCTTTTTGGGCGTTGGCAGTGCAGATCTTGACGACTGGGCTGACCAGTATTCCGAGCAGCTTTCCTGCGTGTTTGCGGGCGATGCCTGGGCGAAAATTTACAATAAACCGGGCTTTGTCGGACCGACAGAAGCGGCAAAAATCGGCGACGTTTTTTCTTCCGGCAGCGTGCATTATCATCTGCGCGACGGCATACACTTTCTCGGCCGTGCCGACTGGAATGCGTATATGGCGTTTGTGAAGGCAAAAGTTTTTTCGTAATTTAGCGGAGGTATGCCAAAATTCAAATTGACATATCTCTTTTTTTATGTATAATATATCTGTCGGATAAACGGAGAGGTATCGAAGTGGTCATAACGGGGCTGACTCGAAATCATGTACGCATTTGAGTAGTTGTGCCACCGAAAACCGCCGAAAAGCCTTGATTTTGTTGGGTTTTCGCTCGGTTGATGATTTTTCTGACCGACTTATCTAACGGGTTTTCTAAAAAATTGAATAATGATTGTTTCCCTCGTTTTTGAGGGTGAACATATACGGAGAGGTATCGAAGTGGTCATAACGGGGCTGACTCGAAAACCAAAGGCCACATTAGAAAGCCATCCTTGAAAACCCTTGATTTATCGGGGTTTTCGCAGTACAATTAAATACATCAATCAGTTTTCTCTCCAACTTTTCTCTCCATTTTCCAAGGTTGAGATTTGAGAAGTTGGTTTGAAATATAGCACGGAGAGTTGTCCGAGAGGTCGAAGGTGCATCACTCGAAATGATGTGTTCCCTTAAAAGGAACCTAGGGTTCGAATCCCTAACTCTCCGCCAGACCGTTAGCCTGCAAGCGTTTTAGCCGCTTGCAGGCTTAATTTTTTACCCCACGGTAATCAAAGCAGCACTCATACCGGTCATCATTGCCTGAGCCGAGTTCAGCTTGGAATTGTAATCCAAGTGAGCATAAATATTTGCCGTCGTACTGAAATCCGAGTGACCGAGCCATTCCTGGATTTGCTTCATTGGTACACCGTTCTTCAGCAGTAACGATGCGCAGGTGTGGCGCAGATCGTGAAAACGGATATGTCGCAAACCGTGTCTTGCAAGCAATTTTGAAAAAGAGTCGGTTAAATAATCGGGTTTTATGATATTACCCATTTCATCAACGCAGATATAGTCAAGATATTTTCTGTTGTAACATCTTCCGCACACACGCTTGTATTCTTCCTGCATCTCCCAACGTTGCAGAAGCATATCTCTGAACTGTGGTATCAGCGGGAGCGTTCTGCGGCTGGATTTTGTCTTGGTAGTATCCGATGCCACCTCAACGAGTTTACCGTCGATTTGGCAAGCCGTAAGCGTGTGTTGGATGGTGATGGTGTTTTGCTGAAAGTCAATCGCACTCCATTTCAGTCCTAAAACCTCGCTTCGGCGCAATCCGTAAAAGGATGCCAAGACGATAGGCAGTTCCAACTTTGTACCTCGTGCAACCTCAAACAGATCTTGCATCTCGTCCTCCGAGTAAAAACTGCCTTGAAAGGTGTTCTTCTTCGGACGGTCAACCTTATCTACGGGATTGACAGAGATTAAATCGGTTCTCACAGCGTATTTCATCGCACGATGAATTACTGCGTGATAATGAATTACCGAGTTTGCCGATACCCTTTCAAGCTGAACAAGGTAGAATTGCTGAATGTCTTTCGCTGAAATCTCCGTCAGTTTGAATTTGTAGGGTTCAAAGTATGGAATGATGGTTCTATTAACCATACCGGCATAGGATGAATATGTTGTGAGCTTGATTGTGCTTTTCGCAACCGCAAGCCACATCTTCAAAAAGTCAGTAAAAAGCATCTCACTTGAAAGAACGCCCTCAACGGGTTCCTCCGGCGGTATGAAAGTTTTACGGGTTTCGTAAAGCATTTCTTCCGCCTTTTTCTTATTGCCCTTTACGGGGAGCTTCGTGCTGATCCATTTTGTTTTCCGCTTTCCTGCGGTCGTGTTATAACTTAACACCATATAATATGTTCCATTTTTCTCTTGCAGATGTCCTGCTACCATAAAAGTACCTCCTTTGTCGTATGTAGCACAAATTGGACTACTGCCGTTGACCGAGTATATTTTACCATACAGCCGATGAAGTAGTCCAATGTGCGATTTTGAAATTTACATATTTACTTTCAGATAAGATAACAAATGCACCTTTGCGATGCGGTAGGCTCTGCCGACCTTGCGGCTTTTGATAACGCCTTCTTTGATGAGTTTGTATCCCGTCTTTGAGCTGATACCCAATGCTTTGCTCATTTCTTCCACCGTCATAATGTCGGGATATTCTTTCAAGACGGTGTGATAGATTTCTTTGAAGTTATACATAGCCACACCTACCTTTTCTGTGTGACCTTATACACCGTCCCTTTGGGAAAGCCGCAACGGGAACAGGTGCAGGCGGTGTTTTTGCTTTCAATAGAAAAAGCACCTGCTCTGGAGAGTAA
>CAKRZX010000015.1 GCA_934434555.1 uncultured Clostridia bacterium | reverse complement strand
AAGTTAAGCTTTTCAGCGCTGATGGTACTTGGTTGGAGACGACCCGGGAGAGTAAGTCGTTGCCGGATTCTAAATTTAGTCCATTGAAGTCAAAGCAGCGCAGTGCCTGAAAACAGGTATTGCGCAGACGACCAATGGACATAAATATATGCCCTAATAGCTCAGTCGGTAGAGCATGCGGCTGTTAACCGCAGTGTCACAGGTTCGAGTCCTGTTTGGGGCGCCAAAACAAAAACAACCGCGTCAGCGGTTGTTTTTGTTTTACCATAAAAAGAGTTGACCGTGAGAGACTGCACGTTTCAGCCAACGTAAGTTGTGCTGTTAACTGAAAGGACACCGACCGCCGCCTGTAGCGGAAACAGGGAGGTGGCTTTTGAGCAGCGGTCAAAATACGCAGCGTCAGCGTCCGCGTATTTTGGGCACCGCAATCCGACGTGTCACAGGTTCGAGTCCTGTTTGGGGCACCAAACAGTACAAATCCGAACCCTAAACCAATCGGTGAAGGGTTCGGATTTGTCATTTTCATAGACTATCCGAACTTTAATTCAAAACGCAAAAATTAAATTCGGAGGTTTCTTATTATGAAAACAGAACTTGAAAACATCGGCGCTTGGGGCAGAATGCATTATGATTTTCTTTACCGCAACAATCGGACGGTCATCAATGTTATGCGGCTAAACGGAACTCTAAACGATTACCTTGCCGACATTGACCGTGACGCCTGCGATATGTTTAATTCTTTAGTTCGACAAACGGCTGAAAACGAGGGCGTAACTGAGCGGCTAAAGATTTTCGATCAAATGGAATGGATCAGACGAATGAACAACATTCAAAGCAGAGTACGGGAATTTATCTTGAATGAACTAATCTATCAATAGTGACGAAAAGGCGAGGGCATTCACCCTCGCCTTTAGCTTTATGTTCTTTTCTTCTTATTCTTTTCATATTCCGCTTTCCAAGCGGCAAACTCCTCCTGTCCCTCTTTGGAAAGAAAGAATTCGCGAATATCCGGCAGCATTGTGCGAGCAATGGCTTCAAGAATATTATCCGGAATCTCCGATGTTCCGAAACGGTTTCCTAATATTCTGTATTTGATACGAACAAATAGTTGCTTGAGAATGTTGCCGTATTGCAGATTATAAATGTCACGCCAATACGGAATCAGCTGTTTTTTGAGTTCATTTATATCCATAGAATTCTCCGTTCAAAGGGTTTTAGGGATTTCCCCTAACAAGTGCCGAACAAGCGGCTGCATTTGGATATCCAAATGCGTTGCTTGCTGAGGCAAGGCCGTGTGGACACAAAGGCGATGCTTGCTAAGGTAACGCCGCACAGCATCACCCGAATTTGGATAGCCAAATTCAGTGCTTGCTGAGACAGATTTCTTAATTTTGGTCATCAATAACAAATACCATTGGCGGCGTTGCTTTTTGAATTTCAAAGTCTTTTTGTTCAACTGCTTTTTTAATAAATGCCATTGGTATTGCATAGCAGGAATACTGTCTGAATTCTGCAACTCGTCCTACAAGATGTTTAGGAATGTCTATTCTTAACAAAGGAAATACTTCCCGAAGCCAAGGCTCAAGCATATTCGCCATTTTATGCATATATTCAATTCGCGTTTTATCAAGTAAACTGTATTCATCCGGTGTCAGGATTGGCAGGTCAACAAATGGTTTTCCGTTATTGATTCCTAAAACACCGCATTCTGCTAAGTGCGGTATATCCTCTAAAAACATAGTTTCAAATCCTGCGTATTCAAACGGAATTTTTCTTGAAATAATATAAAGCAACCGAACGAGGACATCATCATGCATTTCAATGGGACCGCGTTGATATTTGTTAAGATCAGGCTGCGAATCGTATAAATGCAAGTGTATGGACTTTGCTCCTAAATAATTTTCATCATATGATCTTCTTTCACCGCCGTAACAATATTTTCCGAAACGATAGTTCCGGAAATCAAAATTTTGAGGATATTGCGTTCCCATTGCAATCCACCTACCGCCGTCGGGCCGTTGAGGATATTCTTCCTTAGACGGTACAATGCGCTGCGTTGCGGTGTAAAGTGCCGAAGAAAACAAATGTAAAATGAAATAGTATTCAAGCTTTCTTTTCTGTGTTTCGGAAAGTTGTGCAAATAAAGGTTTTTGTAAGGCATTTAAATAATCGTTGATGAGTTCTTGTATTTCTGCGTAGTGTTTTTCTACCAATGCTATCTCAACATCTAAGCCCTTTAATAGTTGCTCGGGCTTTGTGATCATAAAATCTGTAAAATACTTGTTATTTACTTGTTTCATCAATTCAGAGGAAGTCAAATCTTTAATCGCATTTTCAATATAGGCAGTCGGAATACCCATTGATCGGCTGATTTCAACTGCGGTTAACGGTTTTTGATATGCGGCAATCAGTATATTTTGTTTCATCATATCATTTGCCACCAGCGACCACGGCTCGTCATGAAATCCCTGCCTTCCGTGGCAGCTAATCTCCAACCTCTCGGGCTGATAACTGTATTTTTCATATAACTCCATCTCTTCAAATCCTTTCCGCATTTGCTCTCTGCCACTTGAAAGTCTTGACAGGACGGTTCCCTTTGGCACTCCGAGACTGTCTGCAATATCTTGAACCTTTTCTCCGTTCAAATAGTGACGAACAATAACCGTACGATATTTATCGGCAAGATAAGATACTTCACGCCTTACGGAAGCAGAATCTGGGCAGTTTTCAACTTCTTCTGCACAAAAGCATTCCGATTCATCAGGTATAAAGTCTATACTGATTGTCGGCAGCCTATATTTTCTGCGGAGCATATCGTAGTATTTATGGTTCAATACAACCGAAAGCCATGCCTTAATATTTGATATTTCAGCCATGGATTGTAAAGCGGCCAACAATACTTCCTGCGTAAGATCTTCTGCGTCACTTATATTTTGGCATTTTTTCAGTGCGGCATTAAACAAATACTCTGTGTATTTTTGTACTTCGGTTAACTGCATTTGTTCACCTCATTTGAAAGCTTTCACTTATAAGTCGCAGATTTTAAATTTGATTCGATATGTTGTTTAAATTATTGTAATTCTACGATATCATCAAGGGTGCAGCCGAGCACCACACATATTTTCTCAAGAGTTTCCTGCGTTACAGTTTCGTCACGACCGAGCTTTGCCATAGCGTTTGTAGTTATACCCGCCGCTTTGCAGAGTTGGGTCTTATTTATTTTTTTATCAATCATCAGTTTCCAAAGTTTGTTGTATGAACGCGCCAATACGATTACCTCCTGAACTTACAATAACCTATGTTATAGTATAGCATAGATTTTATAAAACAGCAATAGATAATATTGAAATATTCAAGAACAATTTGAATATTTCACGATTGCATATAGACATTATAAATCAAATATGCTATAATCAAACTGTAAAAAACGATATTGTCGCAGCAAGCACTGAATTTGCTGCAGCAATTCACTTGTTATGGGACACCCTAATACCCGTTAACACCAAGCTACGCTTGTGTTATAAATCTTTAAGGAAAGGCGGGTGAAGGAAATGAAAGGCGTAATCTATGCAAGATATTCTTCGGATAATCAGCGTGAAGAATCTATTGAAGGACAGTTGCGTGAATGCAAGGCCTTTGCCGAAAAGAATGATATTCAAATTGTAGAAACCTACATTGACCGTGCGTTGTCGGCGAGAACCGACCGCCGCCCTGACTTTCAGCGTATGATAAAAGACAGTGCAGGCAGAAAATTTGAGGTCGTTATTGTTTGGAAACTTGACCGCTTTGCACGGGATAAATACGATTCGGCACACTACAAACGCATTTTGAAAAATAACAGTGTAAAGGTCGTTTCCGCAACCGAGGCTATCTCAGCCGGTGCAGAGGGCATTCTGCTTGAATCAATGCTTGAAGGCATGGCGGAATATTATTCGGCTGAACTTTCCGAAAAGGTCACGCGCGGACTGACCGAGAACGCACTGAAATGCAAATATAACGGCGGAACATTGCCCATCGGTTATATGATCGACAGCGAGCAGTATTTTCAAATTGATTCGCTTACGGCTCCAGCGGTACTTGACGCATTTAAACATTATGCAGACGGTGCGTCTATGCGTGAAATTACCAACGAAATGAATCTGAAAGGCGTTCGCACCAAACGCGGAGGCAAAATCAGCATAAACAGCGTAACCCGAATGCTGCACAACCGTAAATATATCGGCGAATACAGGTATAACGATATTGTTCACCCAAACGGTATACCGGCAATTGTGCCAGAGGACTTGTTTAACTGTGTGCAAGAGCGCATGATTGCAAACAAAAAAGCCCCGGCTAAACATAAAGCCGAGGACGAATACCTGCTGACAACAAAGCTGTTTTGCGGAAAATGCCAATGTTATATGGTCGGCGAAAGCGGAACCGGCAGAAACAAGGTTCACCGTTATTACAAATGTGCAAGCGTCAAAAATCACAAGGGCTGTGACAAGAAAACAGTTAAAAAAGAATGGATTGAAAATCTTGTAATCGAGCAGATCAAAAAGTTGATTTTTGACGATGAGCTGATTGAGAAACTTGCCGATACGGTAATGAAATTGCAAAGCAAGGAGAACACCGCACTGCCGCTGCTCAGAAAGCGTTTTGCCGATACGCAAAAATCTATTGATAATATGCTTGACGCTATTCAGCAAGGTATTTTAACCGCCTCTACAAAAGAACGGCTCGAAAGCCTTGAAAAACAAAAAAGCGAACTCTCCGTTCAGATTATCAAAGAAGAAATGGCAAAGCCCACGCTTTCCCGTGAACAGATTATTTTTTGGTTTCATCGGTTCAGAAAGCTTAATACCAAGAAGCTTGACCACCGGCGCAGGCTGATTGACAGCTTTGTCAATGCGATTTTCCTTTATGACGACAGGATTACGTTCACATTCAATTACAAAGACGGCACTAAAACAATCGATTTCACCGAGCTTGAAAAATCGGGCTTGGGTTCGGATATAAATGCACTCGCTGCGCCAAGTGTAGTGGTCTGTAAGTCTTTTCTTACAGACCGCTATTTTTTACACCAGTGTGAATGGTTGAAAAGCACTGCGCAATATGCTAAGATTAATGCAAAGAAAAATCGGGATTTTTACGCTAACCATTGAGGAGGCCTGTGAATGAAAGCAATAGAAACAGAGCGATTATTTTTACGAAAATGGCAAAAAAACGATGTAAGAGATCTTTTTGATATTATGAATAATCCTTCGGTTATTAACGGCGGCTGGAAACCTCATTCAACCATAAAAACTTCTATCGAAATTTTAAACGAGTATATTGAAAGCAACGAACGATGGGCTATTGAATTGAAGGATACAGGGAAAGTTATTGGCAGTATAAGAGTTTATCCTGACAATAATCGTGGTAAATATTTTGCTAAAACTATAAGCTATGTTTTATCCGAAGATTATTGGGGAAACGGTTATATGACAGAGGCAATCAAGCGGATGATTAAATATTTGTTTGAAAAATTAAATATAGATTTACTATCTGCTTTCCATTATCCTGATAATGATAAGTCCCAAAAAGTCCTTGAAAGGTGTGGATTTCAGTATGAAATTACAATAAAACAAGGCTCTACAAGATACGATGGACGGGTTTTTGATGCAGTGTGCTATTCAATTTTGAAATCTGATTATTTTCAAAAAAATTTATTATAATCGACAATTCCTGTTTTCGAGATAGTTAAAAATATGCGAATCAAAGAATTCTTGTCATCTACCACAATCTCAGTAATCGCCCCCAAAGTACTTATCGTCCGACACACTCTCGAAAAGTGCCTTAAAAACGAGATTTTGTCGTACACACAAGTGTGATGGTATATAAGTCTTTTCTTATAGACCATCATTTTTGCATTTTTAGAGGCATTTTCGCCACTTTTTGAGTAATTTCATAGCGAATCACCAGACCGAGTAACGGAGAACCCGTTGCCCGGTCTTTTTTTGTCTAAAAAAAGCGTGATTTCACACTTGAAGTCTGTCGGACGATAAGCACCGTCCAAACAGGACTTGAACCTCGAACCAAGGAAACAAAAACCGTGAGAAACGCTCAAAATCGTGGTGTCACTTAACTTGTACACCTTGCTCTGTACATTCATATAGATTTATGCTATAATATGGTTAACTAAAATGGGAGAGGTATACTGTCATTAATCGCAACGGTTGCGTTATCGGTTGTTAAATCCATTGATGTTTTTTCAACTGAGAAATTAAAAAGGCAAAAAAAGTCGAGAAGTAGAATGTTCTCTACGATATAATTATTGTCTGTAAGGAGTTAAAGGAATATGAAAGAACAGATTTTGGCTGTCCAGCGGATGCAAGATTATATCGAGAAGAATAATGCAGAAGAAATCAATTTGTCGGACTTAGCGCGCGCGTCGTTGTTTTCTCCGTGGTATTCTTATCGACTATTCCGTGACTCTCTTGGGCTGACACCGACTGAGTATATTCGTAAATTTCGGCTTACTCAGGCGGCTAAACAACTTAAAAGCGGTAACGTAAAGGTCATTGATGCGGCGTTTGACGCAGGATTTGCCAATGTAGATACCTTTACACGGGCATTTTACAGAGAATTCGGGTTAAATCCGAGCGACTATATGAAAAATCCCGTTCCTGTCACCTTCTTTATTCCTTACGGCGCAAAATATCGAGAACTAAAAAAGGAGGACATCGACGTGTCAAACATTCAACCTATTTTTATACAGGTTATCCATAAACCGGAACGCCTGTGTATTATCAAACGAGGCAAGAAGGCTGCGGACTACTTTCCCTACTGCGAAGAAGTTAGTTGTGACGTTTGGGGTATTCTTATGAGCATGAAGTCGCTCTGCGGAGAACCGGTTTCCATGTGGCTACCCGAAAAATACAAAAAGCCGAATACATCCACTTATGTGCAAGGTGTTGAGGTCGAAACCGACTATGTGGGAATAATTCCCGATGGTTTTGAAACCATTCATCTGCCCGAAGCAGAATATCTTATGTTTCAAGGACCGTCTTTCCGCGAAGAAGATTATTGCGAAGCTATCCGCACCGTACAGGCGGCAATGGATAGTTACGATCCGTCCGTCATCGGTTACCTTTGGGACGATGAAAATCCGCGCATTCAATTAGAACCTCGCGGACAGCGCGGATACATTGAGCTGAGAGCCGTGCGGAGGATTCAGAAATGAGTGAAGCGATTTTTGTTGAAGGATTAACGAAAAAATATGGAGAAAAAACAGTAGTAAATCATTTGTACCTTTAGGTAAATAAAAGTACTTATCGTCCGACACACTCACGAAAAGTGCCTTAAAAACGAGATTTTGTCGTACACACACAAGTGTAGGCACTGTAAAAACAGCAAACAAGAAACCGGGAAACGCCGTAAGGCGGGACTCGGTTTCATTTTTTTGCTTTAATCAGTTAAAAGTCAGCGTATTTCTGCTTTTCAGGGCACACCAAACAAGACCTGCGGACATTTTCCGTAAGCCGATTTGATTTTTTTAGGCTGCCAGGCGCTTTGACAGACCTTTTAAACGATACTTGTGAAGGTTAAAACCGCAGCAAATCAGCGATAATTCAAGAATCATTCCGCTAAGTCCTCTTCTTCCCGCTCTTGTATAGTGTCTGACTTTTGGGGCGCACAACATTCCTTGTTCGCTGTTTTTTTGCGGCGCCTTTCTTGTGTGATATGTATAAAGAATTCGCCGCGGACATTAAAGTTTATATTTTTTGTAAAAACGGACCGTTATTATGCAAAAAAAGTCCTTGAAATAGATGTTTTTATATGATATTCTGTTTACAGTCCGATTGATGAAACGGGGAAATTATTTTAGGAGAGTGTTATTTATGCGCAAGTTTATATTCGGTTCGGATTGGTGGACGGACTGTGACGATGTTGTAGCAACAAAAATACTGGCAAAGGCTGTAACGGATAAGAAAGCAGTATTGCTCGGGGCGGGCATAAATGCATGTATGCAGTATTCCGGTGCATCATTTTATAACTATCTTAAATATTGCGGGCTGGATAATGTGCCAATCGGAATAGACCATGATGCGGTTGATTACGGAGGAGAGCCGCCTTACCAGGAAAGGCTTGCACGGGAAAGCAGCTTTAAGCCCGAAAACAGCGAGTTTGCGGATGCAGCCGAGCTCTATATAAAATTACTTTCGGAAGCCGACGAAAAGGTAGAAATAATTGAAATAGGGTTTCCTCAGGTGCTGGCAAAGGTGCTTGAATCGGAACCGCTGCTCTTTAAGGAAAAAGTGGCGAAAATATGGATGATGGCGGGGAAGTGGGACGATAACCCCGGAAAAGAACATAATTTTGCCAAAACTTCGCGTTCGGCGCGTGCCGGACACTATGTCTGTAAAAATTCTCCCGTGCCGATAGTTTTTTTGGGCTTTGAGGTCGGCTATCCCGTTATTGTGGGAAGTAAAGTTAGTCATGACGATAAGCTTTATCAGGTGTTTGTTGATTTTCACTCACCGAACGGAAGATATGCATGGGACCCGATGCTGGTACAGCTGGCAATTACCGGTGACGTCGAAAAAGCAGGTTACAGGCTTGTTAAAGGCACGGCGTATGTTGATGAAAATACGGGCGAAAACTATTTTGAAAAGAATAAAAACGGATTGCACGGATATGTTGAAAAAATTTATCCCGACGATTATTACAGGGATATTATTGATAATCTGATATCATAAAATCCGGTGCGTAAACCGACAGGGTCAAACAAACTTGAAATATTACCTTGAAAATTGCGCTAAAAATGTGAAAACAAGAGAAATACTTATTGCATTTTTCGACACAATGTGATGTTATTATAACAATGTTGCCTGTACAAAAAACGTATTTTAAATGTAAAGGAATTAGATTTTAATTGCATAAACTTTTGAATCTGGGCGGATGCAGCGCAATAAATAAACATATAAACAGAAAACCCGGCATTTTGAAAAATACGGAGTATATGCTTGATGCACTGCTTCCGCTTGTGCTTTCGGAAAACGAAAACATACTTTACGAACAAACGGTAGGGCTTAATATGATTACGTTTTTTGACTCTTAATAAATCTGATTTCATATAAAACAAAATGGTTTCTGTGAAAATCAAGAAGCCCCTCATCGCGCATTTTTCCCAATTCCGATGACAGCCCGCTGCGTTCGACACCGAGATAATCCGCAAGTTGCTGCCTTAAAAACGGAATGTCAAACTCGCAGGTCCCGAGCCGTTGCGCTTCCGCAGAAAGATAGGACATGATTTTTGAGCGTGTGGTACGCTGCCCAATATGTTTGAGTTTTTCATTGAGGTGCAGATTTTTCTCAGCAAGTTCGCCGAGAATGTTTTGAATAATTTTGTTGTGATGCGTACACGCAGACGGGCATGTGTTAAGGATGCGGTTTATATTCATGAACATTACGGTAACAGGTGTTTCCGCTATGGCGTCTGCGTTCAGTTTTGAGCCGGGTGCGCAGGCGAAAGCTGTGGCAAAAGTTTCTCCCGGTCCTGCCTTGGAAAGGATATTGCGATTGCCCCAAATATCGTCCTGTACGATTAAAACGCTTCCCGACAATACCAGTCCGACGGATTCTACCGTTTCGCCGTTGCGTAATATCAGGGATTCCTTTGTAAAGTATTTTACTTTTGCTTCAAGGCAGGACAGCACAGCCGTAAGTTCATTTTCGGAGATGCCCCCAAAAAGTTTAGAAGAGCAAATCACAGGGAAAAATTTTTTCATAAAAATCCTCGTTTGTTGAAAATTCAACCGACTTTTTGATTTTATTATACTATAATATGGGCAGAAAAGCAAGGAGGTGCTGATATGAAGAGAAGAATTATTGAGATTGATAAGGATAAATGCAATGGCTGCGGTGCATGTGCCGCAGCCTGTCACGAGGGCGCTATCGCTATGGCAGACGGAAAAGCAAAACTGATGAGAGATGATTACTGTGACGGTCTGGGCGACTGTCTGCCGGCATGTCCTACCGGGGCAATTTCTTTTGTTGAACGCGAGGCTGCTGCCTATGACGAACAGGCGGTACTTGCAAACAAGCAAAAGAAAATGCACCAACAGGGAATGCGTCTTCACGGCGGCTGTCCCGGAACTCGGATGAAAACAATTCAGCACACGGAAAATTCAGATGCCGAAACTGCTCATGTGCAAACACAAAGCCGGCTTTCCCAATGGCCTGTACAGATTAAACTTGTTCCCGTGAATGCGCCTTACTTTGACGGCGCTAAGTTGCTTGTAGCCGCTGACTGTACAGCATATGCCTATGCAGCATTTCATGAGCGTTTCATAAAGGGACACATTACGCTCGTAGGCTGCCCTAAATTAGACAGTGTGGATTATTCGGAAAAACTTACCGATATTATCCGCAATAATGATATTAAGAGCGTGACCGTCGTTCGTATGGAAGTTCCCTGCTGCGGAGGCTTGGAACATGCGGCAAAAACCGCATTGCAGCAAAGCGGAAAATTTATTCCGTGGCAAGTCGTAACCGTTTCCGTTGACGGCAAAATACTTGATTAAACAAAAAAATCGTATTGAATCAATGTGTTTTTAAGATAAAATCTTGCATTGGCAAAAAAAGAAACAGTAACGCCTGTAAGAGTTTGTCCTCGCCCTCTTCCTCGCTGTCCTCTTTTCTTAAAGAACTTACGATTTTTATAAGGGTTGCAACCGTATTGTTTGCACTTTGACTTGTTTTATTGTATTCTCCTATCGCAGGGTGGGTATATAGATTTTCGCGTCCTTTAACGTATTCTTTTGTTACAAGTGCGCCGTCCTCGGTTATTTTCTTTTCCAACTCATTAAGAATGCGCAACTGCACCTGATATCTTTTGAATGTCGTTATAAACAGGAAGTTCTGCTCAACACCGTAATTCTGCGCAATACGTAATATCTCTTCCGCCTGCGCCTTTAAGTTTATCTTCTCCATAATGTCACCTATCAAACAAGAAGAGATAAGCCGTTCAGCCTATCTCTCCTTGACCTATTTCTTTTTTTCCTTTGCGGGCTTTTCCTTTTTTTTGCCAACATAGTCCTCTGCATATTCTCCGATTTTGTATTTTTTCCTTGTGCTCTTTGAAAAATATTCTATGGGTTCAACATACAGAAGTTCTCTTTTTTTATCTGCCATTTATTTGTCCTCCTTAATTACTCGATTATATTATTACATATTTATGTGCCAAAGTCAATGCACTATTTTTTGCCCATATATTTATTTAATACGCTTACTATTGTACGACTTTCTCTCTGTGCATTTTTTCCGTTGCAATACACATCGGCAAACGCTTCTGCTATTGCTTCCGCATTGTTAAATGTGGCGTATCGGCTTATATTCTTTGCCATTTGCACAACGCCTTTATGCCCTGTCTGTCTTCGTGCTTCATTTACAATCCGTGTAGCCGTTTGTTCAACGTTCAGCCCGCCTAATTTTTTCCCCGCTTCTGCGGTTAGTGCGTGCCCCAACTCGTGGCTTGCAACCGCTTCAACGGCTGTCCTGTTCCCCATTCTTGGATGAAAGCCTTTCACGGCGATATATATCAATATCGCCGTGTTGTTGTGCCGGTAGACTTTTTCAAAATTCGGTGTTATAATTAAATCAGCAGATTAAAATTCGCTTATGCGGAGGAACAGGAACTATGGTCAATAAAAAGTATTATGAAAGACCTGGCGGTTTCTCTTATCTCTTAAACGAACTGAGAGAAAAAACCGGCAGGGAACGGATAGATGTTATAGTTAATGACGCGGTAGACCTCTGCAATGAATTATGTGACAAATATAGCGGACTTACCGAAAAAGAAATACATACCGAACGAATGATATTCCCGCGAGCGGCTATTTATTTGCAGATGATTAAGTATATCCCGCGCGAAGAGGCCTTGACTTTGATAGAAGAATCCGTAAGAAAAGGCGTTGAATCCGACAGGAAACGTCTGCATATTACAACGAAAATACCATTTGTTCGCCCTCTTTTCTTTAAGATTTTTCATAGGATGATTGGCACAATGTTCAGCGGAGATACGAGTTTCAAATTTGCGGAAATTGAATACGACAGCAGACATTACAGAGTGGACGTTCTGCAATGTCCTATATGAAATATTGCGAATTGCTCGGCTGCAAAGAACTGACAGGCACGTTCTGCCTGAGCGACGACCGTGTTTACGGAAATACGTGCGGTGTCGCTTTTGAACGGCAAGGCACGATGGGACGGGGCGGCGATAAATGCGATTTTTATTTTTGCGGGACATGAAACGTCGGAAGCAGGAATAACTGTTCCCGGAGTTGTCAAACCCATCTGTTAAATTAAATAGGTACGGAGAGATGAAAGAAATGAAATTAAAGCAAGGGCTGAACGCAAATCATTTGAAAATGATTGCGATTATTGCAATGACAATAGACCATATATGCGACTTGGTTTATCCCGGTTTTCCGGTGAATCCTATGGCGATTGGACTGCACATTATCGGACGGCTGACGGCTCCGATTATGTGGTTTTTCGTATGCGAGGGATATTTTTACACGCACAATGTAAAAAAATATATGCTGCGAATGGGGATTTTTGCACTGATTTCGCATTTTGCATACTGCTTTGCGTTCGGAATAAACGTAATTCCGTTCAGCACGGGAATTTTTAATCAGACAAGCGTTATGTATCCGCTGTTTATTGCCATCGTGATTATGTGGATACAGGATAATGATTTGCCGATGAAAAACCGGGTAAAGGACGTGCTTGTAATTCTGCTCATTTTAAGTGCTTTCCCTGCCGATTGGAGCTGTGTTGCGGTATTTGCAATATTGGAAATGCACAAAAACAGGGGCAACCTGAAAAAGCAGATGTTAGTAATGCTTCTGTGTGTTGCCGTATATTCGGCAGTATCCTTCTTTTTTGTAAGCAGAACCTATGCTCTGGTGCAATTCGGCGTTTTGCTTGTTTATCCGTTCTTAAAACAGTATAACGGTCATAAGGGTTCGGCAAAGTGGATGAAGTGGTTTTTCTATCTGTACTACCCGCTGCATCTTGCCGCTGTCGGAATTCTTCGTATCTGCATTTACGGAAATATCGGGTTGCTGTTTTAATAGCAGGTAAAAACGGTTTTGCCGATTTATATTGCGAGGAGAGTTTATGACTTTTTGCCAGTTGATATTATATTTGCACCGTTTGATAAATTCTATAAAACGGCGAAAGTCAGCCCGCTTGAAAAGTCAGCCGCTTGGTTTCGTTTCAAAGCCGGTGTGAGAGGCATGGTAATCGGACTTGTATTTACACTGCTTGTCGGTCTTATTGTAATGCTGATATAAAGCCGATATGATTGAAAAGGGCACGTGCGTTCTTAAAATAGCACGGGTGTTTTGTTGTTTTATTCATTTGATTAATCCTGAACTGCTTGTTGTGCAAAACCGCTTCCAAAAATCGTTTCGTTGTCGGCAAAGTTACAAGTGCCGATAAGGCAGATGTCCGGAACGGTTACCGATATCGACACACTTCTTAATGGTTATAACCTGACAGAGGTTGAGAGAAATGCTATGGAGGCCCCAAAATGCACGGCACGTGCGGTGTCATTCGCATTGACTTGCCAACTGATGAGAGAGATAAATGCTGCGAATTTAAGCGAGTTTCATATTGATGATACAATAGAAAAATTTTTAACATAATCTGCCTCACACCCGCGCTGTTGCAGACTTGCTTCTGCGCTTTTTTAATCATCGGAACTTGCAGACACAGAACGTTTACGGAATCTTATTTTCCCTCTCTGTCTTCCCGCATTAAAACACAAGCCGGTCTTCATTTCACGCCGAAAAAGATACATTTCGCGAAAGGCGAAAATCACGGACACATTATTGTTATATAATTATACTGTTGCGGCGATGCGAGAGCGAGCCGGTGAATATGTAACAGGTATTTTGACCGTTTGAGATAAGTTTATCTTTTCGGTGCGCCGAGAGAAGAGGAATGATTATGAAGAAAAAACTGTTTGCAGTACTTGTGTGCGCTACAATGGCAGTGGGGATTTTGTCATCTACTGCGTTTGCGGACGAAACGGAACATCAGAATCACTGCGTGTGCGGGGGAACCCTGTCAGGGCACACTCACGATGAGAATATCACGTGGACAGGTGTTTCGAGTCTTGATGAAATTACGGGAAAAGGAAATTATTACTTAAAGAATGACGTTGAATATGACGGCACGTTTCAGCCTGATGACGGTGTTGTTCTTTGCCTTAACGGCAGGAATATTACCTGTACGGCGGGAACGTCGTCGAAAGCAGTTGCGGCTGTAACGGTGAATAAAACCTTTACACTTACCGATTGCAGAAACGTACAGGGCAAGGTTACTCACGGGACGGGCAAAATCGGATACGGTGTTATGAATAACGGCACATTTAATCTCTACGGCGGTTCTGTTTCGGGCAACACTGTTAACGGCTACGGAGCCGGAGTATTTAATAAATCCGATGCAAAATTCAATATGTACGGCGGCTCGGTTTCAAATAATACCGCAACAGATTACGGTCAGGGCGGCGGTGTTTTTAACAACGGAGAATTCGTTATGTCGGGCGGTACCGTAAGCGATAACTATTCGGGCGGCTCGGGTGCCGGAATAGTTAACCTTAAAGGCACGTTCAGAATGCTCGGCAATGCATCGGTACGCAATAATATCATAAATCCCGAAAACACAAGCGCAACCGGCGGCGGTGTGCAGAACTATTTGGGCACATTCGTAATGCTCGGCGGCGAAATTACGGGGAATAAATCAAACTGCGGCGGCGGTGTAAGTAACGGTGCGATGTCCGATACCTACACGGGCTACACTGGTTACAGTTCCGCAACATTTACGATGACGGGCGGAAAAATTTCAGGCAATGAAGCCGCGGCAGTCGGCGGCGGTCTTTATAACAGTACGGGCGACCCGGAAGCAAAGGTAACCGTTAACGTGTCGGGTAATGCCGTTATCAGTGACAACAAGGCGAAAAACGGCGGCGGAATAGGCAACTCCGGTAAAGGCACAACGGTTACGGTATCCGAAAATGTGCAAATCAAGGGCAACATTGCGGCAAGTGCAACCGACCTTAATGCGGGTGACGGCGGCGGAATATATAATTACGGCAACAGTATCAATCACCCTGTATTAAACCTTAACGGCGTAACAATTTCGGGAAACAGCGCAAGGCGCGGCGGCGGTATATACGTAAGTTACTGTGAACTGACTGCAACGGACGTTACAATTACCGATAATACAGCCGAATTCGGCGGCGGTGTGCATTTGGGAAGCACAATTACAACGGTGCTGAAAGGAAAGACGGTTATATCGGACAACAACGCGGGGAAAGGCAAGAATCTGTATTTTAATTCATCAATTTATAAGGTTTCTGCCGCGGGACTGACCGACGGAACAAGAATCGGTGTAAGCGCTCCTTACGGCGTTTCATACCCGATGACCGTTACAGCCGACAGAGTGGCGAAAAACTACTTCTTTGCCGACGAAGCCGATACCGAAACGTTAATCAATTCAGACGGCTATGTAGTGCTGAATGAAGTAAAAGATAAATTTACAGTAAAAATAATTTTGCCCGACGGAAACATTACAGCACGTGAATCCGGCGGCGCATTGGAGCAGTTAACGGAACAAGGCGGGAGTATCGACAGTGTTATACTCATTGCCGACGAAAGATATTATTTCAGTTCCGCTGACCGCCAGAATATAAATGAAAATTACAGCGAAACAGGACTGTGGGCGGAACCAGTGGGGGACACCGACTGCTCGCGGATTGAGATTTCGGGACACCCCAAGAAAAATGTTATCCTGAATATTACCGCAACGGCAAAGAAAACGCAGAGAAAGCCTGCGGTAGAGGGCGTTGCGCCCAAGAGTGCAACCGAAAACGGACATATATTCGGAACAACTCCCGAAATGGAATATCGCGTAAAGGGGACTTTGCAGTGGTGCGACTGCGGCGAAATCACTAAGTCGGGCGAATCTGTTGAGGCGGGCAAAACATATGAGATACGCTATAAGGGAACCATTATCGCGCTTCCCTCGGATATAGAGGAAGTTTTTGTCCCTGCATATTCCGCACCCAAGGTGGAGTCGCCCACGCCTCAAAATTACACATATGACGGACAGACGTACACGGGAATAACTCTCGGAAACGACTATGTTGTTGCTTCCGGCACAAATACGGCAACCGATGCGGGCACATACTCCGTGTACATAAAACCCGCCGACGGCAAGCAGTGGGCTGACGGCACTGTCGGAACAAAAGTATTCAGGTGGGAAATCCGCAAAGCCGCGCGCAGTGCGCCTTTGGGAATAAAAGCCGTAAAGCCCTCGTCTTTCGGAAAAAATGACGGAAAGATTACCGGTGTAACAGATGAAATGGAATATCAGTTAATAGGCGCGACGAGTTGGATTCGCTGCACCGGCACGGAGATTGCAAACCTTTGGGCAAGAAAGTACAACGTAAGGTACAGAGAAACAGCAAACTACAAAGCAAGCGACGTGTTCTCGGTAACCGTTCCCGACGGTGACATACCGTTATATGAATTGACTGTTTTCGGCGGAATCGGCTCGGGCAGTTATGCTGCCGACACAACCGTAACAATCAGGGCGAATGCTCCCGAAGAGGGTAAGGCTTTTGACAGGTGGCAGATAGTTTTCGGCAACGGAATTATTGAAAATGCGGAAAGCGCAACCACGGCTGTAACAATGAAAGCGGGTGCGTTTGCCGTAAAAGCCGTATATAAGAACGATTACCGCATAATTGAAGGCAACGGCGGCTCGTGGACACAGAACAGCGACGGTACTCTTGCATTCCGCGCAAACGGTAAGTTTGAGAACTTTTCGGGGATCAAAGTTGACGGCAATACGGTTCCTGCTGATAAATATACTTCGGATTCAAACGTAATTACGCTGAAAAATGACTTCCTTACGGAACTGTCGGCAGGTACTCACACATTGACGGTTGTTTACATCGACGGCGAGTGCGGTGCGGAGTTTGAAGTCAAAACGGCTCACACCCACGGCTACGGAACCGATTGGAAGTATGATAAGGCGAATCATTGGCACGAATGCGCTTGCGGCGATAAATCTGATACTGCGGCGCACGACTTTGTATGGAAAACAGACAAAGATGCCACAAAAAATTCTGCGGGGCTTAAACACGAAGAGTGTTCGGTTTGCGGTGCAACCCGCAGTGAAAATACCGTAATTGATAAGTTGAACAACGCTTCCGACACGGGCGACAGCAGCATTTTGATTCTTTGGGTTGCTTTGGCGGTCGTAAGCGGGGCGATTGCGTGCCTTGCGGTTTATGCAAAGAAACAGAAATATTTCGGGTAGAAATCGTATATCTTAAAGGCGGTGTCGGAAGACACCGTCTTTTTTCTTACTTGACAGATAATGCTTTTATGGTATCATATGTGCCGTGAGGTGAATAACGGTGAAATACAGAAAAATCACGAATGCCGATAATAAGCGGGTTGCCGAGATTATTCGCGCGAATTTGGAAAAACTGCGTTTGAATATACCGGGAACGGCATATTTTGACCCCGAACTTGATAATTTAAGCGCTTATTATGAAAGCAGCCCCGAAAAACGCGTATATTTTGTTGCACTTGATGAAAACGAAAAGGTTATCGGGGGCGTCGGTGCTGCGGAATTTGAGGGAATAGAAAACTGTGCCGAACTCCAAAAACTGTACCTTGACGATTCGGCAAAGGGAAAAGGCTGCGGCAAAGAACTTATGAGCATAGCCGAGGAATGGGCGAAAAGCGCCGGATACGAAAAGTTGTATCTTGAAACGCACACAAATCTGTCGGCGGCACTGAATCTGTATGAGAAAACGGGCTTCGTGCAAATTGAAAAGCCCTGCTCAACGCTGCACACCACGATGAATCGCTTTTATATAAAAAAACTGTAAATCCGCCTGAAATCAGGCGGATTTTTGCAGCAAAATCTGCCGTTTATGTCGAAAATCCGACCGATTACGGAAAAACGGTTGCACTTATTTTCGCAAAATACTACAATATGCATGCAAACACAAAAGGGAGATGAAACGGGTGAAAATTGAAATTAAAATCGATGAAAGTTGCCGGGAACCGAAAATTATTATCGTTACCGATAAAATGACAGAGGAAATCAACGAAACGGTAAAAAGACTTGCGGCGGAACAGCCGAAAATGATTGCGGGTTTCCTGAATGACCAGGTGGCGGTGCTTGATAAAAATCGGATTTTCCGCATTTATGCGTCCGACGGAAAAGTATATGCCGAAACGGATAACGGCACATATCTTTTGCGTATGCGGCTGTATGAGGCGGAACAGCGCCTTGACAGCAGAATGTTTGTTAGGATATCAAACGGCGAAATCATAAACTTAAAAAAGGTCGGCGGATTTGATTTAAGTTTTGCGGGAACGATTTGCGTTTCGCTGTCAAACGGTACGGTTACCTACGTTTCAAGGCGATATGTTTCAAAAATTAAGCAGTTGTTAGGATTATGAGGAGGTAAAAATGAAAAGGAAAATTATAATGCGCGGGCTGTTCGGTCTGCCTGCGGGAATTGCTTTCGGGTTTATAATTACAATTATTATTTCGGCGTGTATCGGAAAAGGTATTTATTATCCGGTTAAGCCGTCGCTTATTGAAGTGGCGGGCAGCGAACTGAATGCCGTAATTTTGCAGACGGTTCTTTGCGGATTTATGGGCGCGGGCTTTGCTATGGCATCAGTTATTTGGAAGCTTGATTCGTGGAGCCTTGCAAAGCAAAGCGGTATATATTTTTTAATCGCGTGTGTTATTACGCTGCCTGTTGCATACATCGCAAACTGGATGGAACATTCCGTTGTCGGATTCCTTTCGTATGCGGGAGTATTTACTGCAATTTTTATTGCCGTATGGTTTATACAGTATCTTGCGTGGAAGCAAAAGATAAAGAAAATAAATGCGCGTGTCAAAAATCAGCGCCGCTGAATATAACGATTAGAGCGGGACAAATAATTTGCATTTGTCGAAACAATGCATATATGCCCAAGCATTCATGTAAACTGAAATTACAGCCGCAGTCGGATAAATTCCATGAAAGAATCAGGGGGGAATCCGATAAAACGGCTGTTTTAATTTGCAAGGAAATGTTTTTCGGGCTTTTTTATTGACATAAACGACACTATGCAATATAATATAACAGGTGTTGCACTAAAAAATAATCGGAGGAATAAAAATGAGGAAGTTTTTTGTGTGCATTGCGGCGGCGCTTGTTATGCTGCTTTCCGCGTGCGAAATGAATGTCAATGTGGGCGTTACGACAATGCGCATCGACGACAAATGGACGATGACGTATGCACTGTTCAACAGTTCTAAGGAAGAGAATTTTTATGCCGAGAACGGAGACGTTTTTGTTATAAAAACCGAAAACAGCGAGGGTAAAATTTATCTGACGGTAAAAATGAAAAACAGCGACCCCGTGTACGAGGGAAACATTGAATCGGACGAATTTACCGTTAACATCACAGAAAGCGGCAGATACACCGTGCGCATTGAGGGTGAGAAGGCAAAAGGAAAATTTGAAATAGAAAAGAGGGGCAAAAATGCTGAAAATTGAACATCTGACCAAAGTGTACGGAGATAAAAAAGCGGTGGACGATTTGTCGCTGCACATTGCACCGGGCGAAATTTACGGCTTTATCGGCCATAACGGCGCGGGCAAGACCACTACGCTGAAATCGACGGTGGGAATACTTCAATTTGACGAGGGCGAAATAACGATAAACGGAATTTCAATAAAGGAAAATCCGTTGGAGTGCAAAAAGCAGATTGCATATATTCCCGATAACCCCGACATTTACGAATATATGACGGGAATAAAGTACCTTAATTTTATTGCCGACATCTTCGGGGTAAGCCAAAAGGACAGGGAAGAGAGAATAAAAAAATATTCCGATATGTTCGGGCTTACGGCGGACCTTGCACAGCCGGTAGCCGCATATTCACACGGTATGAAACAGAAACTTGCCATAATTTCGGCGTGGATTCACGAGCCGAAACTCGTTATTATGGACGAACCCTTTGTGGGTCTTGACCCGTCGGCGGCGCATCAGTTAAAGGGTATGATGCGCGATATATGCGTTCGCGGCGGCGCAATTTTCTTTTCAACCCATGTTCTTGAAGTTGCCGAAAAACTCTGCGACAAAGTTGCGATAATAAAGCAGGGCAAACTTATCCGTTCGGGAACTATGGAAGAAGTCAAGGGCGATGCTTCGCTGGAAGATGTGTTCCTTGAATTGGAGGGAGAAAAATGCTGAAATTATTGCTTAAAAAGCAAATAGGCGAAATCTTCCGCAGTTATTTTTATGACGCAAAAAAGAATAAGGCACGCTCAAAAGGCGCAACGACAGGATTCATAATAATGTTTGTTGTGCTTATGGTGGCGGTTCTCGGAGGTATGTTTGCGGCATTATGCGCGGCGGTATACCCGGCGGCTGCCGAAAATAATATGATGTGGCTCTACTATGCAATAACGGGCACAACAGCGGTGATGCTCGGGTGCTTCGGCAGTATATTCAATACATATTCGGGGCTGTATCTGTCAAAGGATAACGATTTACTGCTTTCAATGCCGATTAAAGTGCGCGATATCATTATATCCCGCGTGGCGAGCGTGTATATTGTGGGGCTGATGTATTCGGGCGTAATAACCGTTCCCGCGGCGATAGTTGCTGTTGTTATGGGAAAAACAACGTTCCTTTCGGCGGCGGGCGCCATACTCAATATACTTAACGTATCCCTTATTGTGCTTGCGCTGTCGTGCATTTTGGGGTGGGTAGTGGCAAAAGTCAGCCTGAAACTCAAAAACAAGAGTTTTATAACGGTGCTTATTTCCCTTGTGTTCTTCGGGCTTTATTACTTTGTCTGCTTCCGTGCGCAAAGTCTGATTTCCGCCTTTGTTGAAAACGTTGAATATTACGGCGAAAAGATAAAGTCGGTGTATCCGCTGTACGTTTGCGGCAGAGCCGCCGCAGGCGAACCGGTCGAACTTCTTTGCGTTACGGCGGCTGCAATACTGCTTGTTTTGCTTGTGGGTGCGGTGATATCGCGGAGTTTTATAAAAATAGCCACATCAACGGGGAAACAGGCAAAAGTAAAATATGACGGTAAAAGCGAAAAGGTAAAAAGCGTAAACGCGGCGCTGCTTGCCCGTGAATTTGCCCACCTTAAAGCAAGCCCGAATTATATGCTCAACTGCTGTCTCGGTGCGGTGCTGCTACCCATTATAGGAATTGTGCTTATTGTAAAATCAGATACGCTCCTTTCGCTTTTTAATGATATATCCGTTTTCGACTGCGGCTCGATTCTTGCCTGTGCCGTGGCGTTTGTGATTATTTCAACCGTAGGAACGGCTATTCCGTCGGTATCGCTTGAAGGAAAGACCCTTTGGCTTATGCGCTCGCTTCCCGTAAAAACCGAAAGCGTTCTTAAAGCCAAACTGAAAGTGCAGTTGTGGGTAAGCGTTCTGCCGGCTGCGATATTCGTGTGCCTTGCGTCGGTTGCTTTCAAACTGAATGCGTTTAAGGTACTTGCCTTTGCACTGTGCGTAATTCTGTATACGGTGTTTATGGGCGTTGAATGTATGCTTTTGGGGCTGAACAGGCCTAATCTTAACTGGACAAGCGAAATAACCGCAATAAAACAGAACATAAACGTGCTGTTTGCAATGCTTCTGGGCATTGCGGCGGCAAGCGTGTTTGCAATTTTGTATTTTGCCGTTGCAAGCGTGATTCCCGCTGCGGTATATATGATTATCTTTGCTTTGTGTTTCGGCTTGCTTGCGCGGATTTTATACAGGCGGCTTATGAAAAAAGGAAAAACGGAATTTGAATCACTGTAAAAACAAAAAACAGGCGGGTTTGAAACTCGCCTGTTTCTGTTTTTAGAAAATTATCTTTCAAGAATTGAAACTTCGGTATCTTTATCAAAGAGTTTGATTCTGTACGGGTCGATTGCAAGAACAACGTCGTCACCGGACATAATCGTTGAACGGGGATTTACACGGGCAACCGCCTTGTCGGCCTGTTCCTGAATAAATGCGTCCATTTCAAGGTAAACAAGAGTTTCGAAACCGAGTTTTTCAAGAATTTCAACATGAGCCTTAACCTTTGCTTCGGGGTGAGCCTCGATGAATACCTGTTCGTCGTGGATATCGTCGGGACGGATACCGAGGATAACTTCTTTGCCGATGTAACTCTTGTCGGTAAGTTTTGAAACGATGGCCTGAGGAAGTTCTACTCTGTTCTCACCCAAACGCGCAACAACTTTATCGCCCTCGGCAACGAGAGTAGCGTCGAAGAAATTCATTTGAGGAGTACCGATGAATCCTGCAACAAATTTGTTGCAGGGATAATCGTAAAGGTTCTGAGGGGTATCAACCTGCTGAATGAAACCGTCTTTCATAACAACAACGCGGGTACCCATTGTCATAGCCTCTGTCTGGTCGTGGGTAACGTAAATGAAAGTGGTGTTAAGTCTCTTGTGAAGACGGATAATCTCGGTACGCATCTGTACACGGAGTTTTGCGTCAAGGTTTGAAAGAGGTTCGTCCATAAGGAAAACCATGGGTTCACGAACAATAGCACGACCGAGTGCTACACGCTGACGCTGACCGCCCGAAAGAGCCTTGGGCTTGCGTTGAAGATATTCTTCAATGCCCAGTGCCTTTGCCGCTTCCTTAACCTTTTTATCAATCTCACCCTTGTGTACTTTGCGGAGTTTAAGACCGAATGCCATGTTATCGTAAACGGTCATGTGGGGATAAAGAGCATAGTTCTGGAAAACCATCGCTATGTCTCTGTCTTTGGGAGCAACATCGTTCATCAGTTTGTCACCGATGAAAAGTTCGCCCTCGGTAATTTCTTCAAGACCTGCAACCATACGGAGTGTAGTTGACTTTCCGCAGCCGGAAGGTCCTACAAGAACGATAAATTCCTTGTCCTTGATAACCAGGTTGAAGTCGTTAACAGCGGTAACGCCGCCGGGATAAACCTTATAGATATGCCTTAAAGTTACGCCTGCCATAAAAAACAGTCCTCCTCAATCTTTTTTAACATTGTACCACCTTAACGGAAAATGCGCTACTGTCAAACTGCACAAAACTGAAAAACACTTTGTACAATCAGAGTACGTAAAAGAGTATGCACACTGCCTGCAAGATGCTTCCGATGTCAACAAAAATGTGAAATACGGTGTGGTATACGGGTTTCTTTTTGCCTATTGCGTACAAAACCGCACCTACGGTATAGGATATTCCCCCTGCAAGCAGCCATAAAAATCCCGCAAGCCCCATTGACATAACCGTGGCTTTAAGCACAATTACAATGCACCAGCCCATGCCGATATAACAGCCCATGGAAAGTTTTTTGTATTTTTCGTGGTCGATTGCGGTAAACACGGCTGCAAGAGCCGCAAAGCCCCACTCAACGCCGAAAATGCTCCACGCAAGGGCGGGGAAATTCGGACGGATTGACGAAAGCAGAATCGGCGTGTATGTTCCGGCAATAAGAAAATATATAGTACAGTGGTCTATAACCTGCATAACCTTTTTTGCCATACCGGGTTTTAAGCCGTGGTATATGCTGGAAACGGAATACAGCGCTATCATTGAAAAGCCGTAAATGCTTCCGCTTACGATTCCCCATACGTTTTTATGGAAAGCGGCAATAAGAACCGAAAAAACGAGCGTTAAAATTCCTATTCCGCCGCCGATTATGTGTGTAATCATATTAGCCCGGTCCTCGCCGCGGGTGTAAGGCGGGAGAACACGGTCTTTTAATTGAGTACGTTCCATTTTAATTCCCCCTTATTTGTGTATTCCGATAAAGAACAGTGCAACGGTTCCCGGACCTACATGGGCACCTGTAACGGGTTCGTAGCAGACGGTAAGCGCATCACCGGTAAAACCTTCTTCTTTTAATAATTCAATGAGCGTCAATGCGCTTTCCGGCGCATCGGCGTGGGCAATTCCCACGGGGGAGGCTTTGTCCTTTACAAGGTCAACATACTTTTTTGCAAGTTCTTTTAATGCTCTGTTTCTGCCGCGGACTTTGCCGCAGGCGACAATATGACCCTCTTCGTCACCCGTAAGAATGGGCTTAATGTCAAGAAGATTCCCCACAAGCGCCCGCGCACCGCTTATTCTGCCGCCCCGTTTAAGATATTCAAGGTCGTCAACGGTAAAATACTGGCAGACCTTATTTCGTTCGTTTTTTATAAACGCACAGATTTCTTCAAAGGATTTTCCCTTTTTAAGCATTTCGGCGGCGGCAATTACAAGCAGACCCTCGCCCAAAGATGCGGCAAAAGTATCTATCACTTCGGCTTTTCTTTCAGGATAATCAAGCTCTTCAATTGCATTTCTTGCGGCATTCATCGAGCCGCTTATCCCGCCTGACATTCCTATATATATAATGTCGTTGCCGGCTTTAAGTTCACGTTCAAAATATTCCTTAAACGTCTCGGTATTTATCATTGATGTGGTTATTTTTTCGCCCTTTCGCATTAACGAATAAAATTCCCTGCCGTCAAAATCTCCGCAGGCGCTTTTGACTTCACCGCTTTCAAGAATATATGTGTAGGGAATAACGGTTAAATCATATTTAAGTTTGTCCGGCAAATTTGCCGATGAGTCGGTTATAATCTTTATCATAACATAAACCCTCCTTTTTCTTGCGGTTTAAGTATATACCGTTATCATACTTTTGTTAACCTACCGCTTGCGTTTTTACTTCTACGGTTTATGGCAGACACATCTACCACACAAAAAACGGCGGTAGAATAGATTTTTTGTGTTTCTACCCGCAGTAGAGAGAAAAAAACCGAAATTTTTATAAAAAACCGTTGACAATAAAAAGGCTGAGTGATATTATATACTTACTTACAAGGTAAGTAAGTGGAAAGTGTGCAAAATGAATGCGCGGCATTCGGAAAGTGAGGACTTATGAAGTACTTTAATTCAATTGACGAAATGATAGGCAATACTCCATTGGTAAAACTCAACAGTGAGAAATGGGGACTTAAAGCAAACGTGTTTGCCAAGGTTGAAGCGGTTAACCCTGCCGGTTCGGTAAAGGACAGGATTGCGCGTCAGATGCTTGATGATGCGCAGGAAAGCGGGAAACTTACGAAGGATTCGGTTATTATCGAACCTACAAGCGGAAATACGGGCATAGCCCTTGCCTGCCTTGCCGCCGCAAGAGGATACAGAATAATAATCGTAATGCCGGAAACAATGTCAATAGAAAGGCGCAAACTTATTAAAGGCTGGGGCGCGGAACTTGTGCTTACTCCCGGCAAGGACGGAATGAAAGGCGCAATAGCCAGGGCGGAAGAACTTACAAAGGAAATCCCCAACGCTTTTCTGGCGGGTCAGTTTGTAAACCCCTCCAACCCCAAGGCACACTATAAGACCACGGGACCCGAAATTTTTGACGCTCTTGACGGCAAAGTTGACGCTTTTGTTGCCGGTATCGGTACGGGCGGCACGGTTTCCGGCGTAGGCAAGTATCTTAAAGAGAAAAAAGCGGATGTAAAAATAATAGGTGTTGAACCCGCAACAAGTGCGGTGCTTACCACCGGCAAAGCGGGACCCCACAAGATACAGGGCATAGGCGCAGGCTTTGTTCCCGACACTCTTGACAGGGCAGTGCTTGACAAGGTTGTTCCCGTATCCGACTCCGACGCCGTTGAAACGGCAAAGCTTGTTGCCAAAAATGACGGCATAAGTGTGGGCATATCTTCCGGCGCCGCCGCGTTTGCCGCAATAGAAGAAGCAATGAAACCCGAAAATGAGGGCAGGAATATAGTTGTTCTGTTCCCCGATAACGGATTCAAATATCTTTCCACCGCGCTTTTTGAAGAGGAGAATTAAATGATTTATGCAGATAACGCCGCCACAACGAAAATGACTGACGGCGCAATTGAAGTTATGACCGAATGTATGAGAAATGTGTACGGAAATCCGTCAAGTCTGCATTCGGCAGGGCAGAGAGCCGCAGATGTTTTGCTTGATTCAAGAAGAAAGGTTGCCCGGTGCTTAGGCTGTGAAGCAAACGAAATATACTTTACTTCCGGCGGAAGCGAAGCGGACAACCAGGCGCTTGTTACTGCCGCCGCGATAGGCAAAAAGAAAGGCAAAACTCACATAATTTCAACAACGGTTGAACATCACGCCATTCTGCACACGTTAAAGGAACTTGAACGCAACGGCTTTGAAGTTGAACTTCTTCCCTGCGACGAAACGGGAGCGGTTACGGCTGAACAGGTGAAAAACGCCATAAAGGACACCACTGCTCTTGTAACGGTGATGTATGCCAACAACGAGATAGGCACAATAAACCCTATAAGCGAAATCGGTGCGGTTTGCAGGGAAAGGAACGTGCTTTTCCATACCGATGCGGTGCAGGCGGCGGGGCATCTGAAAATTGACGTCAGGGACGAAAACATCGATATGCTTTCTCTTTCTGCGCACAAATTCGGCGGACCGAAAGGCACGGGCGTTCTGTATGCGCGCAAGGGAATTTCACTTAAAAACATAATTTTCGGCGGTGCACAGGAAAAAGGCAAGCGGGCGGGCACGGAGAATGTTCCCGCAATAGCCGCAATGGCATATGCTCTTGAACAGTCCTGTGCCAATATGGAGAGCAACGCAGAATCGGTGTCGGCTTTAAGAGACAGGATAATAAACGGACTGTCGCTTATCCCGCATTCGGTGCTTAACGGCAGCAAAAAGAACAGACTGCCCGGCAACATCAATTATATTTTTGAGGGCATTGAGGGCGAAAGTCTACTGCTGCTCCTTGACGACAAAGGAATCTGCGCGTCGTCGGGTTCGGCGTGTACGTCAGGGTCACTTGACCCCAGCCACGTACTTCTTGCAATAGGCAGAATCCCGGAAACGGCACACGGGTCGCTGCGGCTTTCGATAAACGAAACGCTCAGCGAAAAAGAGGCGGATTATATAGTTGAATCCGTAAAGGAAGTTGTTGAATATCTGCGTAATATGTCGCCCCTTTGGCACGACAAGGTTGAGGGCAGACGGGAATTTTATTTGTGAGGTGAAGTTTTATGGCACTGTACAGCGAAAAAGTAATGGACCATTTCCGCAATCCGAGAAACGTGGGAACGATTGAAAATCCCGACGGCGTAGGCGAAGCGGGCAACCCCAAATGCGGGGATATAATGAAAATGTATATTAAAGTAACCGACGGTGTTATCGAGGACGTTAAGTTTGAAACTTTCGGCTGCGGTTCGGCAATAGCGTCAAGTTCAATGGCAACCGAACTTATAAAGGGTAAGAAACTTTCCGAGGCTCTTGAACTTACAAACAAAGCCGTTGCCGAAGCGCTTGACGGACTTCCCGCGTATAAAATGCACTGTTCTGTGCTTGCGGAAGAGGCAATAAAAAAAGCCATTGACGATTATATCGAAAAGCACCCCGAAGAAGCGGAAAAAGCGGGTGTGAAAAAATGATGGTGTCTACCCGCGGACGGTACGCCATAAGGGTGATGATTGATTTGGCGGAAAATGCCGGCAAAGGCTATATTCCCATGTGGGATATCGCAAAGCGTCAGGATATTTCGCCAAACTACCTTGCACGGATTCTGCCCGTGCTTGCAAAGAACGGACTTATCGACGGCGTTCACGGCAAGGGCGGCGGGTATAAACTTATGCGCCCGGCAAAGGACTGCACGGTAGGGGAAATTCTCCGCCTTACGGAAGAAAACCTCGCACCCGTTGCGTGCCTTGAATGCTCTGCCGAGCCGTGCAGGCGCGCCGCAGAGTGCAAAACTCTGCCGATGTGGAAAAAAGTAAACTGTATGCTTGACGATTATTTCGGCAAAGTGAGCATACAGGATATTATTGACGGCAATATATAATATTGTAAATCAGGCGATGTAAATGTGCTGAAAGTACTGTTTACATCGCTCTTTTTTGCTCTGCGTATTGCAAAAATTAAATAAAACTTTACGGATAACAGCAAGATTTGCAATGTACTTCTCTGCCGGGGTATTGTATAATGGAATAGCAGTGAAATATAATAAAAAAGGAGAACTGAACAGTATGAGGAAAGTTATAAGTGCGGTTTCCGCGCTTGCGCTTACGGCGGCGCTGCTAATTACAAGCGCTTTTGCCGCAGGCGGGAACCTTGTAACCGACCAATCGGCTTGGCAGAAGATGCCCGGTATCAGTTGCGGTACGATAACCAAAAAGACCGAAAACGGTCAGGACTATTGGTCTGCCGAAGGGATAAACAATCCGTGGGAATCGCCCGGATTCGACATTTTGCCGGTTTTGAAAAAGGCAATGGGCGATGAGGATTATGTAACGGTCAACATCTCCTTTGAGATTCGTGCCACATTCAAAAATGCCGGTGATGCCGACGATTTCAATGTGGGCGTGCTTATAAGGGCGTTTCTTAAAAGCGGTTATACCGTTGATGACTTTAAAGCCGATTATGAAGGCGGATTTATCAAAAACACATCGGACGTGAACCTTACAGGCAGATTTGTCAACGAAGAACTTATAAACGGGGAATGGACAAAGGTTTCTTACAGTATAGAGGACCTTGCCACGGAAGCGGTAAACTTTGAAAACTTTACAAGCTGGATGCTTTGTGTTGACCGCATAAGCAGTGATATGACAGGCAAAATCAAGACTCTTGATTTTAAGAATGTTTCCGTAACCGTTGACAGCGGGGAAGAAGAGGAAAAGCCCGATGAAAACACGGGCAATAATACAGGCGATACAAAACCTTATGCGGTAGTAAACACCCCGATACCTACCGCAAAAGCAGGCAAGCCCACACCCACACCCGCCGTTATCAATACGCCCGTAAACTTTAATAAGTATCCGCAGACGCTTGTTGACGGCACCGTTCCGGGCGGCGTTGCTCCCGCACCCGGCGAAAACGCCAAACCTGCCGATAACGGCGGCGCTGCAACCGATAATACAAAAACGAACAACACTACACTTTATATAGTAATCGGAATAGTTGCAGTTGCTGTAACAGGCGCGGCAGCTGCGTTTATTGTAATCAAAAAGAAGAAATCGACCGACGGGGAGGCTGAATAATATGAAAAAGTTCATTTCATCGGCTTGCGCACTTATTCTGCTTTTAAGCGTACTTGCCGGCTGCAATAACGGCACAAACCCCGCTCCTGCCGACGCACCCACAGAACCTACCGCCGGGAATGCTAAAAAGGCTGAGGACGTTAAAGTTACCGAGAAAACGGATTTTGTTACCGAAAAGTGGATGGCGATTGACATTGCTTTTACCGCGACAAAAGAGATTAAAGAAATTCAGGACGCAGAACTTGACGTCACCTTTACAAACCGCACAAGCGGAACAAAAATGGTAATGCCCGCGTTCTGGGACGGCGGAACAAGTTGGATTGTACGTTTTGCACCCACCGAGTGCGGTGTATGGGACTATGCCACAAGCACTTCCGGCGACGATATCGGGCTTAACGGCTTAAAGGGAACACTTGCTTCAAACCCCTATACCGGCGACCTGCTTATTTACAGGCACGGCTTTGTAAAGACACAGAAAGACACAAGATACTTCGTTTACGATGACGGCACACCGTTCTTCTATTTGGGCGATACCCACTGGGCAATGCTTCAAGAAGAATATGACAAGGCGGACAAAAATGCCGCTGACGTTGACACGGATTCGCACTTTAAGTATATTGTTGACCGCCGTGTTGCACAGAAGTTTACGGTTTATCAGTCAGAACCCATCGGGCACACCTTTGACGTTACCAACGGCATAACAAGGGCTGATATCAAGGGTTTCCAAACCAACGACCGATACTTTGCGTATATAGCCCAGAGCGGACTTGTTCACGCAAACGCGCAGTTTATGTTCCCGGCTGAAATTACGCAGAAGTTTTTTAACGATAATGATTTCCTTCGTTCCATATCCCGCTACTGGGTTGCCCGTTATGCGGCATATCCCGTTATGTGGACGCTCGGACAGGAAATCGATAACGATTATTTCGGAAACAACGGTATTACTACAACAAACAACCCGTACAGAATGATTGCAAAGTATATCAACGAATGCGACCCCTACAAGCACCCCCTTACGGGACATCAGGAAAACGCGGTTAACGTTACCGCAAAGGGCGGAGTTAAGGCCTATGACGCAACTTGGGGAAAGAAAGATACCAAGACAAGTGAACGTTCCGTGTTCTACGGAAACACCTGGCACGATTGGTACGGCTCACAGTGGCGTCCCGCAGTAGGCGAACAGTATATTTTCGATACCCCCAGAGATTACTGGGAGAATGACACGAAAGTTACAATCAACTACGAATCCCGCTACGATATGCTTTACACCAAGCGTTTCGGCGCAAGGGCAAACGGCTGGATATCATTCCTTTCGGGTATGTACGGCTACGGCTACGGCGCGGCTGACATCTGGTGCTATCTGAGTACTTACAGTTTTGATTCCGAATCAACCGACGGCGTTGACACTGTAACAACAGCAGAAAAGAAAATGCCGTGGGGCGAGGCGGTATTCCTGCCCGCGTCCGACGATATGACCCGTATGCGCGGCTTCCTTGAAGCGGCGGGCTGGTGGAAACTTGTTCCCGACTTTGAGGGCAAGGACGCGTACAAGGCGGACAAAGCGGCAACCGACGTATTCTACGCAGTTGCTCACGACGGAAACGACGTTTACGTTGCTTACCTTTACAATCAGAGTGAAAAGACTGCCGGAAGTTTTATAAATATGGACGATTCGGCAACCTACACCGTACAGTGGTTCAACCCCGAAACAGGCGAGTATACGCTTGTTTCCGACAGCGTTAAGTCAAGCGGCGGCACATACGAACTGCCCGCAAAGCCGGCGGCGTCGGATATGGTTCTGCTTGCAACAAAGAACGCATAAAGACGCATATTTTACAGGGCGGCTTGACCGCCCTTTTTAAGGAGACATATATTTATGAAGTGTGAAAAATGGCGTGCATTAAAAATTGATTTTAAGGCAAAACGCGCAATAAGCGAAATTCAGGAAGCAGAGGCGGACGTAACGTTTACCCACAAAGCCACGGGCAAAAAAATATCAATACCCGCGTTCTGGAACGGCAAATGCGACTGGGCGGTACGAGCGGCACTTACCGAAACGGGCGAGTGGAATTATCTTGTTTTCTGTAAAGACGATACTCTGGGTTTAGACGGCATAAGCGGCACGGTTGAGTGCGTTCCCTATTCGGGCGAATATGAAATTTACAGGCGCGGTTTCATTAAAACCGAACCGGATAAAAGATACTTTGTTTATGACGACGGCACGCCGTTCTTCTACCTGGGCGATACACACTGGGCAATGCTTGACGAAGAATTTGATTCGCCCGGACCTCACGCGGCGGACATCAAATGCGATTCTCACTTTAAGTACATCGTTGATAGGCGGGCGGAGCAGAAGTTCAACGTTTATCAGTCCGAACCCATAAACCACAGGTATAATCTTAATGACGGCATTGACGACAATGATGTTGAGGAATTCAAACGTGTTGACCGCTATTTTGAATACATTGCCGACAGGGGAATGCTTCACGCAAATGCACAGTTTATTTTTCCTTCGGAAATAACCGAAAGATACTTTAACGATAAGGCTTTCCTGCGTTCCGTTTCCCGTTACTGGATTGCCCGCTATGCGGCGTACCCTGTTCTTTGGACACTGGGACAGGAGGTTGACCGCTCTTATTTCGGCAATAACGGCATAACACCCGAAAATAACCCGTATAAGGATATTTGCCGTTATCTTTATGAGTTCGACCCTTATAAGCATCCGATTACCGCACATCAGGAAAATGCAATGCTTGCAGGTGCATTGGGC
The DNA here is from genome assembly GCA_934434555.1 of uncultured Clostridia bacterium. GTDB lineage: Bacteria > Bacillota > Clostridia > Christensenellales > QALW01 > UMGS1322. The sequence continues at coordinate 20,552 of CAKRZX010000015.1, read as the reverse complement.
GGCTCAAAAGCAAGTGACCTTGCATGGGGTGACTATGTGCACACAAGCGGAAAGTCAACTTTCTACGGTATGAAGGAGCATACATGGTGGGGTGTGCAGTGGCGGCCCGATATGGCAAGACAGCATAATTACGCCATTCCGAAGGATTACTGGTTTAACGGTGAAAACAAGGTTTCGATAAATTATGAAACCCGGTACGATTATCTTTACACCAAACATTTCGGCGCAAGGGCAAACGGCTGGATTTCATTCTTGTGCGGAATGTACGGCTACGGCTACGGTGCGGCGGATATGTGGGCGTATCTTAACAAATACAGCTTGGATATTCCTTCAACCGACGGTCTTGTAACCGTTACTCCGGAAGAGAAACATACTCCGTGGGGCGAGTCGATCAAGTTTGTTACCGGCGACCAGATGACTTATATGCGTGACTTCTTTGAAAGCCTTGAATGGTGGAAACTTATTCCCGATTTTGATTTGGGTAAAGCATTTGTTTGCGCAAACGATGAGGAAGTTTTCCATTCGGCGGCGTATGACGGAAATAAAACATATGTTGTTTACTTCTACAATCTTACAGCAAAGACGGACTCAAAACTCGTTAATATGGAGGGCGAATACACCGCAAAGTGGTTTAATCCCGTAACAGGCGAATACACCCTTATAAGCGACAGTATCGTTCCCGAAAACGGCGAATGGATTGTTCCGGAAAAAGCGGCGGACAGAGATGCTGTGCTTCTTGTTACAAAAAAAGCATAATTTACTTTTAATCGGGCAAAAAACAGTTGTTTTTTGTCCGATTTCAGTATATAATATCTGCGGGACAAAATTTTTAAGGAGGATTTTCTTATGACAAGACAGGAAATCAAGGACAGAGCCAAGGCTCAGCTTGGCAGAAATATCTTTTCGGCATCGTGGATGCTGGCACTTGTGGTGTGCCTTATATCATCGGCAATTTTAGGCGCGTGCGGCTCAATTCCGTTTGTAGGCGCAGTAGCGGTGGTAATTCTTTCAGGTCCGCTTGCGTTCGGTTTGGCTTATTCGTTCCTTAAACAGGCGCGTGACGGTCAGGCAATGAACATAAAGGATTTGTTTATCGGCTTTAACGGCGCACAGTTTGCACAGCTTCTGCTTTTGGGGCTTATGCAGGAAATTTTTATTTTCCTTTGGAGTCTGCTTTTTGTTGTACCCGGAATTGTAAAAACTTATGCATATTCAATGGCTTACTACATTAAAGCCGATCATCCCGAATACACATGGAAACAGTGCCTTGACGAAAGCCAGAAGATGATGCAGGGGCATAAAGGCGCACTGTTCGTTCAGGATCTGAGTTTTATCGGCTGGCTTATTTTGGGAGGCCTTTGCTTTGGCGTAGGTTCGCTTTGGGTTCAGCCTTATATTCAGGCTGCAAGAGCGCAGTTCTATGAATCCCTTGCCGTGCCCGCAGTTGACGCGCAGTTTACCGCACAGTCCGAACAGACACAGTCTGACGAAAATACACAAACAGTATAATAAAATCAGGGCTGTCGGTGTCGGCAGCCCGTTTTAAGTTTTGCGAGGTATGGCTTTATGAGCGAGTTCTATGAGAATCCTTTATGCACCCGCTACGCGGGAGATGAAATGAAGAGAATTTTCTCTTCCGACAACAAATTTTCCACGTGGCGCAAACTGTGGGTGGCGCTTGCCGAGGCGGAAAAGGAACTGGGCATTGATATTAAACAGGAACAGATTGATGAAATGAAAGCTCATATTCTGCCGATAGATTATGCCCTTGCCGCAAAATATGAGCACGAACTGCGCCATGACGTTATGGCACATGTTTATACTTTCGGCGATGCCTGCCCCAAAGCCCGTCCGATAATCCATCTCGGTGCAACAAGTTGCTATGTGGGGGACAATACCGATATTATCCAAATGAAAGAGGGCCTTTTACAGGTCCGCAAAATGCTTGTAAATGCCATAAATGCGGTGGCGGAATTTGCCGAAAAACATAAAAGAGTGCCAACACTTGCGTATACGCATTTTCAGGCGGCACAGCCTACCACTGCCGGAAAGCGTGCAACACTGTGGTTACAGGATTTGGTTACCGATTTGGACACTCTTGACTATACTCTTTCCCGCCTTAAACTTTTGGGCTGCAAGGGGACAACCGGTACGGGCGCAAGTTTCCTGGCACTGTTTTCGGGCGATAAAGAAAAAGTAAAGGAACTTGAAAAGCGCATTGCGGAAAAAATGGGCTTTGAAAACAAGGTGGTCGAGGTTTCGGGGCAGACGTACAGCCGCAAAACCGACTTCGCGGTGCTTTCGTGCCTTGCGTCAATAGCACAGAGCGCGGCAAAGTTCTCAAACGATATCCGCCTTTTGTCTCACCTTAAAGAATTTGACGAGCCTTTTGAAAAGAAACAAATCGGCTCTTCGGCAATGGCGTACAAGCGCAACCCCATGCGTTCGGAGCGCATAGCATCACTTGCAAGGTACGTTATGGTTGATTTGCTTAACCCCGCAATTACCGCATCGGCACAGTGGTTCGAGCGCACTCTTGACGATTCGGCAAACCGCCGCATAAGCATTCCCGAGGCGTTTTTGGCTGTGGACAGTATACTTTCAATATATATAAATGTAATTTCGGGGGGAACACTCTATCCCAAAGTTATGGAAAAACACCTTATGGAAGAACTGCCCTTTATGGCAACGGAAAATATTCTTATGCATGGGGTGCAGCAGGGCGGCGACAGACAGGAACTGCACGAACTTATCCGTCAGTATTCGGTTGAAGTGGCGAAAAACGTGAAGATGTACGGCAAAGAAAATAATTTAATGGAACTTATCAAAGCCGACGCAAGATTCAAACTTACAAAAGAGGACGCCGACGCGCTGTGCGACCCGATGAAATTTGTGGGTCTTGCCCCGGAGCAGACGGAAGAGTATCTTAACAATACCGTATATCCGCTTTTAAGAGAAAATGCAGATTTGCTGGGCGTTGAAGCGGAAGTAAACGTGTAAAAATTTCTCTTTCAATTTTTCGATAAGTGTGATACAATATATTTGTATTTATATTTATATTAAGGAGTTATTATGAAACAGATAAAGATCATTGCAGATTCCACCTGTGACCTTTCGTCCGAACTTATCAAGGAGTATGATATTGCTGTTTGCCCTTTACAGGTAAATATGGGTGAAGAAAGCCGCCTTGACGGTGTTAATGTTACACCCGATGAAATTTACGCGTGGGCTGACAAAAACAACAAAACGCCCACAACGAGCGCACCTTCACCGGAAGCCATATCAAACATTCTTAAACAGTATTCCGATGAAAACGATATAATCGTGTTTACCATTTCGTCAGAAATGTCCTCAACATATCAGATTTTCTGCGCACAGGCATCTGAAATCGAGGGCGCAAGAATTACCGTTATCGACAGCCGCAACCTTTCAACAGGTATCGGCTTACAGGTGCTTACCGCTGCAAAAATGGCGCGCGACGGTGCGGACTATGACAGTATTATAAAAGAAATTAACGAAGTTACGCCCAAAGTACGTGCGGGATTTATAGTTGAAAACGTTCTGTTCCTGTATAAGGGCGGAAGATGTTCCGCACTTGCGGCGTTCGGCGCAACAGCACTTAAACTGCGCCCCACGCTTGCAGTTGTTGACGGTGTTATTAAGGTGGACAGAAAAGTGCGCGGCGACATTAAGTCAGCCACAATGAAGTATGCCACGGGGCTGGAAGAAGGAATGATGAACGCACGCGAGGATATGGTGTTTATTACCCATTCGGGCGCCAAACAGGATATTATAGATGAGGTTTACGGCTATGTTAAAGGCCTTAATAAGTTCAAAAATATCTATATTACACGCGCAGGTTGCGTTGTATCTTCTCATTGCGGTGCGGGTACGCTGGGTGTACTGTTTATTTCAAAATAGAGAGGTGTTTTTATGAAAGTTATTTTGCTTTGCGATGTTAAAGGTTCGGGCAAAAAGGACCAGATAATCGACGTAAACGACGGGTATGCAAGGAACTATCTTATACCGCGGAAACTTGCCAAAGAAGCCACAAGCGCAAACCTTAACGCGGTAAATACCGCCAAGAGCGCCGAGGCGCACAGGCGCGAAGTGCAAAAAGCAGAGGCAATTGAAAACGCAAAGAAACTTGAAAAACTTACCGTAACGGTTACCGGCAAGGGCGGAAACGGCAAAATGTTCGGCTCACTTACCGCTGCCGACGTTGCCGATGCGATAAAGAAACAGCACGGTGTTGATATCGATAAAAAGAAAATTGATGTTCCCGCAATGAAAGCGGCGGGGGAGTATGAGGCAGTACTCAAACTGTTCCCCGAAGTGTCGGCAAAAATGAAGGTTATTGTAAATATAGAACAGTAACTTTCCGTTCAAAAAAAGTTTATGTCCGAAATTGATGAAAAAGTGAAAAAAGTGCTTGCCTAATTAAAAAAAATGTGATACTATTATGATGTAATTTTTCTTGAAAGGTTCGTTCCTATGTTGCAACTTTTGAAAGACAAAATTATAAATGAGGGAACCGTTCTTCCGGGTAATATCCTGAAAGTTGACGGCTTCTTGAACCAGCAGATAGATATAGGTCTGCTCAATGATATGGGCAGAGAATTTTCACGGCTTTTTGCAGGCTGCGGAGTGAATAAGATACTTACGGTTGAAGCGTCCGGCATTGCCCTTGCGTGTATAACTGCGCAGTATTTCAACAACGCTCCCGTAGTGTTCGGCAAGAAACACAAGACTCTTAATCGGGATGCGAGTTTTTACTCCACTCCGATTTTTTCGTTCACGCATAATGTCAGTTACGATGTTACCATAGCCAAAAAGCACCTTTGCGCAGATGATAAGGTTCTTATCATCGACGACTTCCTCGCAAGCGGCGAAGCAATCCGCGGGCTTATGGACTTAGTGCATCAGGCGGGTGCCACGCTTGCAGGCGCCGGAGTAGCCATAGAAAAAGGATTTCAGGGCGGCGGAGACGAACTCCGCAAAGACGGAATCCGTGTAGAGTCTCTTGCGGTAATCGAACATATGGACGATTGCGCAATAACATTCCGTTCGTAGAGTGTACCTCTGCGGGCGGTTTTAATTTTTGATGTAAATTGAATTTACATATAATTTTGCCAAAAAGGCAAGGAGGAATTTTTATGAAAAAAATACTTGTTGCGATTCTCACCGTTTGTATGGCGGTAATGTGTTTCGCAGGCTGCGGTGGCGGCGAGGACAAAAAAGGCGGGACAACCGGAGGCAATGAAACAAAAGGCAAAGACCTTTCAAACATTAAAATCGGTTTCATCTTCCTGCATGATGAAAAGTCAACCTACGACCTTAACTTCATGAATGCTGCTAGGAACGCACAAAAAAACCTCGGGCTTACCGATGAACAGGTAATGTTTAAGTATCCCGTTGCAGAAGATCAGGCTTGCTATGATGCTGCCGCTGATCTTGCTGACAAGAAATGCGACATCGTTTTTGCCGATTCTTTCGGCCATGAACAGTGGCTTATAAAAGCGGCAAACGAATTTACGAATGTTCAGTTCTGCCACGCAACCGGAACAAAGGCTCATACCGAGAAGCTTGCTAACTTCCACAACGCTTTTGCTACAATCTATGAGGGCCGTTACCTTGCCGGTATCGTTGCGGGACTTAAACTCAACGAAATGATTAAAGAAGGCAAAATCACTGCCGAACAGGCTGTTATGGGTTATGTAGGCGCTTTCCCCTATGCAGAAGTTAAGTCAGGCTACACTGCTTTCTATCTCGGCGCAAAGAGCGTTTGCCCCTCAGTTACAATGAAGGTTGACTTCACTACTGCTTGGTATTCCGTTGACGATGAGCGTGACGTTGCCAACTCACTTATGGACCAGGGCTGCGTACTTATTTCACAGCACGCTGACTCGCTTGGCGCTCCCTCTGCCTGCGAAGCAAGAAAAGTTCCCAATGTTTCCTATAACGGTTCAACCATTGAAACCTGCCCCGAGACATTTATGGTTTCATCACGTATCGACTGGACTCCCTACTTTGAGTACATCATCAACTGTGTAGTTAAGGGCGAAGAAATCAAGACCGACTGGACGGGCACTCTTGCTACCGGCTCCGTTGTTCTTACCGACGTTAACGAAAAGGTTGTTGCCGAAGGCACCAAGGCTGCTGTTGAAGAAGCCAAAGCAAAACTTGAAAAAGGCGAAATCCACGTATTCGATACCGATACTTTCACCGTTAAAGGCGAAAAACTTACTACCTACCTTGCCGATGTTGACGATTTCGGCGATTACAAGCCCGAAACCGAGGCTGTTAAAGACGGTTACTTCCACGAGTCCGAATACCGTTCGGCTCCCTACTTTGATGTAGATATCGACGGAATCACCATTCTTTCAACCGGAAAATAATATATTCTTTCAGGCGGCGGACATTTGTCCGTCCGCCTGTATTATTGATAAAATCGGTCTGAAATCGGAAAAAAGCGCTTTTAATCACAAAAACGCTTTTTTCTGAATTCAGACACAGGAGGAGCATATATGGTGCCTGCAATTGAGTTAAGACACATAACAAAAACTTTCGGCAGTATAGTTGCCAATAAAGACGTAAGCCTGACCGTAAACAGGGGCGAGATTCTTTCCGTTTTAGGCGAAAACGGAAGCGGAAAAACCACCCTTATGAATATGATATCGGGCATATATTTTCCCGACAGCGGCGAAATTCTTATTGACGGTCACCCGGTAAGCATTCGTTCGCCCAAGGACGCCTATGATTATAAGATAGGTATGATTCATCAGCATTTCAAACTTGTAAACGTATTTACCGCCGCGGAGAATATCGTTCTCGGGCTTAACAATGAACGCTATAATCTCAAAAAGAGTGCAAAACGCATAAAGGAAATAAGTGACCTGTACGGCTTTGAAATCGACCCGGGCAAGCGTATTAAGGATATGTCGGTTTCGGAAAAACAGACGGTGGAAATCATAAAAGTACTTTACCGCGGCGCGGATATCCTTATTCTTGACGAGCCTACCGCCGTTCTTACACCACAGGAAACGCAGAAACTTTTTGCGGTTTTGCGCAGAATGCGCGACGACGGCAAGGCGATAATCATTATCACCCACAAACTTCACGAAGTGCTTTCCCTTTCCGACAGGGTTTCCGTTCTCCGTAAGGGCGAATATATCGGCACGGTGAACACAAGCGAAACAAACGAAGCCCAGCTTACCGAAATGATGGTGGGCAAGAAAGTTGATTTGGATATTGAACGCAGCGAGCCGAAAAATTCCGCCGACAGGCTTATCGTCCGCGGTGTTGACTGCATAAGTCAGGACGGCAGAAAGATTCTCGATGATGTTTCTTTTACCGCACGCTCGGGAGAAATTCTCGGTATTGCGGGCATTGCGGGAAGCGGACAGAGAGAACTGCTTGAAGCAATAGCGGGCTTGCAGCATATTCAGTCTGGCGATATTCTTTACGAAAACCCCAAAACGGGCAAGGAAGAAAATTTGCGCGATAAAACACCTACACAGATTCACGAACTGGGCGTACGTCTTTCGTTTGTTCCCGAGGACCGTTTGGGAATGGGACTGGTAGGCAATATGGATATTATCGACAATATGATGCTCCGCTCCTACCGCAAAGGAAAGAGTATGTTCCTTGAACGCAAACAGCCCAAAAATCTTGCCGAAAAGGTTATAAATGAACTTGAAGTTGTTACTCCCTCACCCTCAACTCCCGTGCGCAGGCTTTCGGGCGGAAACGTGCAGAAAGTGCTTGTGGGACGCGAAATCGCCGCGGCACCTACCGTGTTTATGGCGGCTTATCCCGTGCGGGGACTTGATATTAACTCATCGTACCTTATATATAACCTGCTTAACGAACAGAAGAAAAAAGGCGTGGCGGTTATTTTCGTAGGCGAGGATTTGGATGTGCTTATTGAACTGTGCGACCGCATACTTGTAATCGGCTCGGGTCATATTACCGGAATTGTTGACGGACGCCGCACCACAAAAGAGGAAATCGGAAAACTTATGACGGCAAACGTCAACAAAAGAGAGGGGACGAAATAATGGAAAAAAAAGCACCTTTGTTTCATATAGTCAAACGCAGCGATATCTCACGCGGTAAAGCGATTGGAATACGTGCGGCGGCAATAGTTTTATCGCTGCTTCTGTGCGGAATACTGTTCTGGCTGCTTGCAAAGAAAAGTCCTCTTTCTTTTTATTCGGAAATGATAAGCGGCGCGTTCGGCACTCCGCGGCGTATATGGATTCTAATTTACAAACTTTCAGTGCTTCTGCTTATATCCGTTGCGGTAACGCCGGCGTTCAAAATGAAGTTTTGGAACATAGGTGCCGAGGGACAGACACTTTTTGCCGGACTTGCCTGCACGGCGGTTATGTTTTATTTGGGCGGCAAAATCCCCAATCCCGTACTTTGGATTATTATGATTGCCGCAAGCATTATTGCAGGTATTTTTTGGGCAATAATTCCCGCTGTTTTCAAGGCAAAGTGGAACACCAACGAAACGCTGTTCACTCTTATGATGAACTATATTGCAACCCAACTTATCATATTCTGTTTGGGAATCTGGGTTCCAAGCGGCTCCGGTACGCTTGACCCTATGTCAAAATACGCGCTACCCACAGTTTATAACAAATGGCTGCTCGCAATAATAGTTGTTGCGATTATTACTGCGCTTATTTACATTTATTTGCGCTTTTCAAAGCACGGATATGAAATATCCGTTGTGGGCGAAAGTCAGAACACGGCAAAGTACATAGGCATAAACGTTAAAAAAGTAATCCTGCGCACAATGGTGCTTTCAGGTGCACTGTGCGGTGTTGCGGGACTTCTCCTCGTGGGCGGAATGAATCATACCATTGCAACATCCACTGCGGGCGGCAACGGATTTACCGCTATCATGGTATCGTGGATTGCAAAATTCAATCCGCTTGTAATGGTGCTTTCGTCCTTCCTGATTGCTTTTTTGGAAGTAGGCGCGAATCAGGTTTGCTCCACGTTCAAAATGAGCGACTCCATTGCCGATATCCTTACCGCGGTTATTCTGTTCTTCGTTATCGGCTGTGAGTTCTTTATAAACTATAAAATTGTATTTCGCAAAGGGGAACGTAAATAATGAACATTATAACTTTCCTTATAAGGGCAATAAAAATCGGAAGTTCGTTTCTTTACGGTTCAACGGGAGAAACAATAACCGAAAAGTCGGGACACCTTAACCTGGGTATTCCGGGAATAATGTGCGTGGGCGCAAGTTGCGGCTGCGTCGCAGAGGCAATGTATATTTCCTCTCTTGCGGAAAACGTGTCGCCGAACCCGATTATCGCGGTGCTTTTACCCATACTTGCCGCGTTTGCGGGCGGAGCACTTATGGGGCTTGTTTACAGCGTGCTTGCCGTAACGCTTCGGGCAAATCAGAACGTTACGGGTCTTGCGCTTACAACCCTGGGAACGGGCGTTTCAAACTATATGATTGCACAGGTTGACGGCGCAAAGTTCACAAGCGCAAGCAAATACTTTACCGCAACGCTTCCTTTTGCCGAAAACTGCGGCGAAATAGGCAGACTGTTCTTCTCTCACGGCATTATGATTTATCTTGCCGTGGCAATAGCGATAGTTTCGTCAATAGTTTTAACAAAAACCCGTGTAGGCCTTAACCTGCGCGCGGTGGGTGAAAATCCAGCAACGGCGGATGCGGCGGGAATTTCGGTTACAAAGTACCGCTACGGTGCAACGCTTATAGGCTCCGGAGTTGCGGGCCTCGGCGGACTGTGCTATATAATGGACAACCTTAACGGCAACTGGGAATACACCATTGACGCCATCGGCTGGCTTGCCATTGCACTTGTTATATTCACGCTGTGGCGCCCGAATCTGGGAATTCTGGGTTCAATCGTTTTCGGCGGACTGTACATTGTAAGCAGTTACGTTGTGGGCATTCCCACCGAGGCGAAACCGCTTGTAAAAATGCTTCCCTATGTTGTAACGGTAATCGTACTTATTATCACGAGTATGACAAAGAACAAGAACAATCAGCCGCCCGAAAGTTTAGGCGTGCATTACTTCCGCGAGGAAAGATAAAAAATATGGGCTGTTGCAGACGCTGAAACGCTTGTAACAGCCCATTTTTTATAAAAAAGAAGTCGGGCGATTATGCCCGGCTTTTGCTATTCTGTTTTATAATATTACCTGTAAAATGAAATAATCATCTGAAACGTTAAACTGGCAGTTACCTTTAAGTTTTTCGGCAACGTAGCGTATGCTTTGCGAACCGAACCCGTGGCCCTCGCGCAGACTTTTCGGCAGTCCGTCAACTATTTTCGGGGCGGTAAGGTAAGTGTTCTTTATGGATATAAGCAGTTTCCCGCCGTTCTCGCGCATATCAAGGCGGATAAAACGCTTGTCTTCGGGCAGCGAAACAACCGCATTTATTGCGTTTTCAAGCCCGTTTGAGAGTATCGCCGTTATGTCAACGTCCGAAAACGGCAGATTTTCGCGGATGTTTACCGCGTACTCAAAGTTTATTTTGTTTGATTCGATTCTGTTTTCAAGGGAAGAGAGGATAATATTTACCGTCTCGTTTTTGCAGTATCGCTTGCTTGCGGTGCTGTCGGCGGCGGAAATAATATCTTTAATGCATTCCTGCGCTTTGTCGTATTCGCCGTTTGTAATCATAACGGATATACCTGAAAGAAAATGGCGCATATCGTGGCGCAGTATGGATATCGCTTTTTCCGAGCGTCGCATAGCCTCAATTTCCTTTTCGGACTGCACCCGCCTTGCTTCCATAAGCTGATTTGTCTGCTCGGCTTCACGCTTTTCTTCATACTGCCTGAAATACAGGAAGATAAAAAGAATATAGAAAATGCAAAGCGCAAAGCCCAAAAATTCGACCACAACTTCAATTCCCGAATACAACAGTGCGGTGTACACGCCGAAAGCATAGTCGTAAAGATAGTACACAAAAGGTATTAAACCGAGAATAAGGAGCGAGTGGGTGGGCTTTTGCAGCAACTGTGCCGTGGCGGCGGAAACAAAGCGGATAAGCAGAAAGAACGTTATTAAAGTAACGGTAATCCGCACCGCATAATAAACGGCTTCTGATTTAAATACGGACATTGCAAGAATGCCTAACCAGTTGCTTACCTGACAGCACAAATACGCCGTAAGTACCGATAAAAGGGACAGGGCAAATTTGTACTTAAAGTGAAAAACCAAAAACAGCACAAGGGGCAGATGTACTATAAACGGGTAGATTTTCTTTGTACCCTCGGTGCCCAAAAGCAGGTAAGTACCTATATAAACCGCGCCCACGGCGGACGAAAATCCCAAAAGAACAAGGATGTTTTTCTTTGACATCTTTATGCCCAAAAACGCGGCGGAAATATACACACCGAACAGAAGAGTTGAGGCATTATGGAAAAAACCTAAAATTTCGGTAAGCATAAATTACTCCTTGAACATTAGCGCAAAGTACGCGTCCTTAAAGGGCTTTGCAAAGCCGCGGGCAATGGGAATCCGATGCCCGGACAAAGTGGTGATTTCGCTGCTGTTAAAATGATCAACGTTTGAAAGATTCACAAGATAACTGCGGTGACACTTGAAAAAGCCCTCGGTAAACTTGTCTTCAAACGAGTGCAGAGGCTGCATTGCGTCAATGCTTCTGCCGTCCTTTAAGAAGAATATGACTTTCTTGTTCTGCGCTTCGGCATATTCTATATCGCTTAAAAATATTTTCTGATACCCGAACGCCGTTTTAACAACGATATTTTCTTTCTCCGTATCGATTTCCTTTGCGCATTTATCCAAAATATATTTAATTTTTTCGTAACTCACGGGCTTTAAGAGATACCCCGACGCGCCCACGTCGTATGATTCAATGGCGAATTCGGGCGATGAGGTCAGGAAAACTATCCGTACCGCAGTGTCCCTCTGCCTAAGTTCCCGTGCGGTTTCCATACCGTTAAACAGGGGCATTATTATGTCAAGAAAAACAGCGTCAAGCCGCTTTTGCTGTGCAAGAAGTTCGTCGCCGTTTCCGCAAAGGATAATCTCCGCCTGAATATCGCTTTCAACACACCATTTTTTTATCAGGTCGGCAGCGTTGTGCAAAAATGTGGGGCTGTCGTCGCATACGGCTATTCTCATTTTGCTCTCCTTTCATAGCCCAAAACGGCTTTTTATCTATTCTACTATAAAAACAAAAATTTTTCAAGGCAAATAAAACGCAATTCACACCCTGAAACGTGCATTTCACGCAAATCCGTATTTTTTCTGTGCTATTTATGATAGAATTAAGACAGTAAAAATTCGGAGGAATATTATGAAAAAATTTATATGTATTATTATGACGGTTGCAACATTGCTTTTCTGTGTTACTGCGGCTTTAACCGCTTGCAGTGATGACACTGTAACGGGCGAAACCCCCACAGCCACCGCTACCGATTCAGGCAGCAATTCGGTGTTCCCAAAGGCGCTTTCGGGCGTTGAGGCGATTAAAGTACCCGACATTGCCTACACACAGTGGGAATTCTGCGGCGGTATGATTAACGGCAAGGAAATGGAACAGGCTGACGCCGACGCGGTTTTGAAAGAATACGGCGGCGAACTTACCTTTATTTTCCCCGATGAAGGCGGCACGGTTACTCTTAACGCGGCAACCGATTCGGATTCAGGCAAGTATACCGTTGAGGCAGACGGTTTCGGATTAAAGATTACAATGACCAAAAAGGAATTCTACGGCGTATTCACCACGGTTGACGGTGAAAAGATACTTGTTATCTCAAATAAGGCAGATTCCGAAAAAGCCCTGTATTTCAGGGAACTTATTTCAGGTTGATAACCATCTTCATTACTTTTATTCTTTCTTTTGTTACGCAGCGTACCGCGAAATTTATGTTTCGCGGTACGTTGTTTTTGTATCACATATTTTGGGTAAATGGTCCGAAGAAATCAGTGCCGCGGGGCAGGTAACGGTTGTATATCGTAAAACGTCAAAAAATCTTACAAATACGTGGTCGATTCCGTCATCGGATTCAACAGGTTCTTTTGCAATGAAATTCACGCCGTCAAACTGCGCGTACGAATCGTAAAAACCGTAGTTATCGCTTTTTTTCGCAATTTTGCCGGCAGGCGTAAGACGGGACGCAATCTTTTTATACGGCACAGAATTTTCTGTTGAATTAAGGTCGCCGCCGAAAATCAGGGGCATACCGTCAAAGCGGGACAGAAAAGCGAAAATAGCATTTCGGACTGGATTCTGATTCTGTCCGGAATACCGTCAAGTTTTCCGTAGCCGTACACGTTATAATAAATTACCCGCAAATCGCCGGATTTTTCTTCCGTGGGCATTATCAAATCTTTATCGGTAAAAATCATTTCGGTTTCCTCCGTGTCTATTATATATCACAAAAAACAGAAATGCAACGGGAAAATCCTGTGAATTAAATTGACACGGCTTTTCGCGTGTGCTATTATGAAAAAAAGAAAGGGGACATTTTAATGGGAGAAAGACTTTTTGATACCGTTGACCGACTGAACAACCAATTTGTTTCTTTTTGGCTGAAACTTGCGAACATCGAAAGCCCTACGGATTATAAACAGGGGATAGACGCGGCGGGACGTCTGTTTTCGGACTTTGCAAAAAAGAGAAACTGGCATGTTGAGGTCGTTTCCCGTGAGGTGGCGGGCGATACGGTTTGTATCACAATGAATCGGGAATCGTCAAAGCGCCCGATTACGCTTTCGGGACACCTTGATACCGTTCACCCCGTGGGTTCGTTCGGAAATCCGGCAGCAAAAATCAAAGACGGAATTATTTACGGCCCGGGCGTTATGGATTGTAAAGGCGGCACCGTTGCCGCACTGCTTGCCATGACTGCTCTTGATGAAATCGGATTCCGCAGCCGCCAGATTCAACTTATTCTGCAAACGGACGAAGAAGAAAGCAGTATGCCCAGTAATAAAGCCACAATTGCATATATGTGCAGAAAAGCAGAAAACTCTTTGGCATTTCTTAACTGCGAAAGCATAAGGGGGAATACCGCTGTTCTTTGGCGCAAGGGTATTTGTCGGTACGAATTCTCTGTTACGGGAAAAACGATTCACGCGTCTCGGTGCGTTGAGGGCGCAAGTGCCGTGCGGGAAGCGGCATACAAGATTATCGAACTTGAAAAAATGAAAGACGCCGACGGTGTTACGTGCAACTGCGGTCTTATAGAGGGCGGTACGGCGGCAAATACCGTGCCGGAAAAGTGTAAGTTTATTGCCGAAATCCGCTTCAATAATAATGAGGAGTGGAAAAAGGCGGAAGAAGCGGTTTATAAAACTGCGCAGACGGCTTTTGTAAACGGCACGTCCTGTACGGTCTCAAAGCAGTGCAGCCGCCCTGCAATGGAAAAGACCGAAAGAAATTTTGAATTGCTGAAACGTATGAATGAAATTTACGAAAAAACGGGGTTGCCGGTACTTGCGCCCCGGCAGAGTTTGGGCGGCTCCGACGCGGCGGAGATTACCTGTGCAGGCATTCCCTGTGTTGACTCCATAGGCGTTGCGGGGGATAAAATTCATACCCAAGAGGAATATGCAATAGTTTCTTCCCTTGCCGAAGCCGCAAAGCGAATCGCCGCGGTGTGTATGTATTTATAAAACAGAAAAACGCCGGCAACGCAAGCGGTTTTTGTTATGTCGGCATGTGTAATTCAACAGGGCTTTTAGTTAATTTTGCCTACTCTTATTTTTCTCGCTGAATCGTGTTTTTTGATTCACCAATTCTTATCACTATAAGGCGTTGAGTCAAAGCCTTTCATCCGGAGTCTGGCAACCATGCGGTCAAGTTTACCTTTCCACATGTTTTTGAACCACGCAGTGTGACCAAACCATTTTACAAGTATTGGGCTTATCGCATAGTATACCTTTATAAAGATTTGCCCGTACCATACTTTTGCAAGCCTGTTGTCCCGATAACGTCGCAATGTCCAAACTTCCGGGCAGTTATACGAACCGTATACGGCTGTTGCAACATAGCATCCGACTTGTGGCACATCTAAATCAATATGAACAGCACCGCATTGTTCGCAAACGCCTTTTTCTCCGATTTTAGAACCGCAAATTATGCATTTCATTTCCGTTTGTCTTTCTGACAGTTCGGTAAGGTATGGTGTTGCCTGAAATGCGTCAAACAGTGTGGGTCTTGAATCACCGTTTTTTCTTGCCTCAATGGATGGCTTAAAAGACAGGCAAAAGGCCTTTAAATTGCAGTTCACTTCTGTCAACTTTGAACATTGCTTAAATGTCCGGTTATAGTTGAGAATCTGATTCTTTGGCAAAGAAACCTTTTCAAGAGACTGACAGTTCATAAAAGCGTCTTTGCCGATATGAACTATTGAATCTAGCAATGATACATTGATAAGTCCCGTATCCTTAAAAGCACAATCACCGATATTCTGTAATGATTCGGGGAAACTTACATATTTTAATCCTGTACATCCGCAAAAAGCATTGTTTCCTATTGAAATAATGCCGTTTGGAATGGAAACACTTTTTATTAGTTCCATTCCGGCAAAACAATCACTGCCTATAACCGATATATTCTCCGGTATAACAATTAACGGCGATGAACCTGTGTATTTTTCAAGTACACCGGCAATAACAGTAAAGTCATCTTTTGAAGCAATATTGGTATTTATTAAGAACTCACTTCCGCAGGCTTTGCAAATGTATTTGTCCTCATTGGCATCTTTACTTAAAGTATAACCGCAGTTTGCACATTTTAAAGAAAAAAGGTCCATAAAAAATTCCCTCCATCCATAAGGTAATTAGTTAAGCAAAATACATTTCGGCTTGCAATGCTGTTAGAAAAGAATGTGTTCGACTTTATATAAAGTATCACCTAATCCAACAGTAAGTATAGCAACTTTTCCGTCATTAAGTTCAACCTTATATTTTGTACCGTATAAGCAAGTATTGGTGTTGCCGTTGGGCTTAATATCAATTACGCCCATTGCAAGAACCTCTGCATGTTTTACTTTGTCATGTGTAACTACATACTCTGTCTTATTAGGCAGAGTAAATGTCATGGATGCATCCCCGTCCGTATCGGAAAAATGAATAATGGTTCCAACAGGAAAATCAGAACCGGAAACATTTCCGATAGAAGTTAACTGCTTCATAACACCTTTTGCAAAATCACCAAATCCCATAAACCAACGCCCTTTCTATTTTATATTTGCCGAAATGTATTTTGCTTAACTAATCATACCTTAAACATTAATAAAGGGATATTGCTTGGTAAACATAATCTATATTATGTTGTATTCAAAGGAGTAAAAAAGTCGTAAACAAAGCGAAAGAAAAATAAGTTTATTAAATAGGTCTTTTGAAATTATCTAAAAAAAGAAAGGCTTTATTTGTTATGCCAAAATCTCAATAATTCTGAACTTTTTATACCTTTTTCGACAAAAGTACTTTACAAAATAAATATATTATGTTACACTATGTATGTTGATTTTGCTTGTTATATCTGCTAGAGCAGTTTAAATACAACATAATATAGATTATGTTTTAATCGCCGGTTTCGGCGTTTTTTTATATAATCAACCGCATATTCTCCATACGCTTACGGTGTTCCGTTCCGGTGGATATGATATAAATTCTTGTAGTGTTGATACTTGAATGTCCGAGAATATCCGCAAGTTTTGCAATATCTTTTTCGATTCCGTAAAACACACGGGCGAACAAGTGACGCAAGTTATGCGGGAACACTTTTTGCGGATTAACATTTGCTTCAATGCATAACGCTTTCATTTCACGCCAGATGTTTGTGCGACTTATCGCCTTTCCTGTTCGTGTTACAAAAATCATACCGCTTTTTATTCCTTGCTCTGCTGCGTAGCGGAGCAATTTTTGCTTCAGTTCCTTTACGATAAACACCGACCGGGTTTTGGCTTTGCAGTTTACAATTGCTTCGCCTTGCTTTACCGCCTCAACCGTTATATATTGCAGTTCGCTGACGCGAATACCCGTTCCGCAGATTGTCTGCAAAATAAGATTAAGTCTTTCATTGTGTTTACGCTCCGCTGTTCTGCAAAGCCGTGTATATTCCGCTTTTGTCAGTTCTTTATCTTCGGGACAGAACACCTGCTGTTGCAGTTTCAGCGACTTCACCCTTAAATCGTGCCAACCTAAAAACGCGAATAAACTGTTGATGCTTGCCAGCATTGAATTTACACTCCGCACAGCATAGTTTTCTTGCAAGTGTTTTTTGTATGCGATTACGGTTTCTTTTGTAATTGTTCCATTCTGCGCATACGCCGCAAACGCTTTAACATCGCGTAAATATTTCTCGACTGTGGCAGCGCTTCTCTCTTCTAAAATCAGATGTTCCTTAAATTCGGCAATTGCGCTTGCCGTGATAATTCGCTCTTTCATCCTGATTTACCTCCGGGTTTGTTTCTGATATTTTACCCGAAAAAGCAAAAAAATTACTGCTGTTTATTAAAAAACAACAGTAAAAGGTATGGATAGTATTTTACGAGCAGAGAGTTGATGCGACAGCAAGAATTCTTCTAAAAAACAAAGGCGTTGTTTTTAACAACGCCTTCTTTGGTCTGGGTGAGAAGACTTGAACTTCCGGCCTCATGAACCCCATTCATGCACGCTACCAAACTGCGCCACACCCAGAAAACATACGTATTATATATTAAAACAAAAATTATGTCAAGCGAATTTGATAAAAAACATAAAAAAATCGGACGCGCCGAAAAAAACGCGTCCGAACGGGTTATTCTAAAATTTTCTTTATTGCGTCAAGTTTTGCCTGCGCGGCTTCGTAGGCGGATTTGTAATCCGTATCGGAATTTACGACCTCGCGGGCGTACTTCCTGTTTTCGGGCAAAACGGCAACGTAACCGTCTTTACCGTCAAAGCGCGTAAATAGCCAGTAAACACCGTTGTTTTCCGCAAGAGTCCCGCCCGAAACGGTTGTTCCCCCGGGGATAATGCCTATTTTGGTGCCATTGGGCGTCTTTCTGAAATTCATTTCTTCCAAAAGAACAAAACTTCTCATTATCTGATTACCTCCCAAACCTTTTTTTACATCCGCCCTGAAAGTGTCCATACTTTTATTATGCTTTGGGAACCACTGCATTACGTCGGAATGACTTGATGCTATGCCCAAAGAATGACCTTCGCTGTGGCAGATAATGTTTTCAGGGCTGATTCCGTATTTCTTGCATAAAAAAATACAAAGTTCAACCGCACAGGTGTAAACTTTGTTAAAATAGTCGGCGTTTTTTTCGGCATCATAGCCAACCATTGTGCCGCCGGAGTAGGAAAATCCCGCAGGTTCGCAAATTTCAAAACCGATATAGCCGTTATTGTTGGCATTTGCGCTTTTTCCTTTACTGCCTACGCCCGAGTGCCAGCCTGCAATGTCCCAAGGGAGCGTTTGCATAACGCCCGTTTCGTCAATAAAGGCGTGCACGGCCTTGCTTACGCCGCTTTTATTCCATAAAGAAAACCAGCGTTTATTCTTAACTCCCGGCGTGGCGGTGGAGTGCACCATAATCGCCCGCGGAGTCATCTTTTTGTTTTGTTTGAAGCAGTCGTTTTCGGTAAGAAATTTTTGATAGATGTCCATTATTCCTCTCCTTTTTGTGTCATCTGCTTATATGCCTGATTTACGCCTGTTGCGGAAAATCCGCTTACTATCCCCGTTGCTATTGCGCAAAAAAGGTTTTCGCCCGGCAGAAAATCCGGCACGGCAAAAAAGCCGATTAACCCTGCAACAGCGCCTACCGCACCGCAGATTATCGGCACAAGATTATTCCTTTTGCCCTTTGTAATCGCTTTGAAAATTTCGGCAAACAGATAGCAAATAACTGTAATGCACGGTATAGCCGCAAATTGATTCATAAAAATCCCTCCTTAAAAAATGTTGTTTATGCCGTTCACTTCAAGAAAATCTCTGTGACGGTATTTTACATCGCGGGCGTATTCTACTGCCCGTGATATTTCGCCGTCGGTGCGTCCCGTTTGAAGCGCAACGGCAGTGGCTTCCGACAGGGCGTGTGTGGCGAGTGTGAGGTCTACTATTAACTTTATGTATTTATTCCTCGTTTCGTCACTTTCTTTTTCAATTCTTTCCCGCTTGTTGAGTTTATGCTGAAAGATAAATAAAAATATCCCCGAAATAATCCCCGGTAAGCAAGATAAAAGTAATTCCATAATAATGTTCCTCCTGATATTGAATAGGAATTTAATTCCATACGCTTTCAGTATATCATTAAGACGAAATTTTTCAAACACGGATGGGACATAGAACTTGAATTTTCTGCTCGTTTGTGGTAAAATAACACTATGGAAAAGTGTTTTGAGTGCCCACGAGCCTGTGGGGCGGACAGAGTAATAAAAACAGGCCGGTGCGGAGTAAAAAATGAATTTATGCTTGCACGTGCAGATTTGCATATGTGGGAAGAACCCTGTATTTCAGGCGAAAAAGGAAGCGGCGCGGTATTCTTTTCGGGCTGTAATCTGGGCTGCGTTTTTTGCCAGAACAGAAGCATATCAAACGGCAGGCAGGGAAGATACGTAAGCAAAAATCGGCTGAGGGAAATATTTTTTGAACTGATAGAAAAGGGGGCGGAGAACATAAATCTTGTTACGCCCACCCATTACACGGCGGAACTTGCGCCGCTGCTGTATGATATTCCCGTGCCTGTTGTATGGAATTCGTCCGCGTACGAAAATGTTGATTCTCTGCGGCTGCTTGAAAATAAAGTTGATATTTTTCTGCCCGATTTCAAGTTTGCATTCAGCGAAACGGCAAAAAAATATGCGTCCGCACCCGATTATCCCGAAAAAGCGAAAGCGGCAATTATTGAAATGTTCCGCCAAAGGGGAAAATATGTTATAAAAAACGGCAAAATGCAAAGCGGAGTTATAATCCGGCATTTGATTTTGCCCGAGAATTTACAAAACACATATTCGGTTATCGATTGGGTCGCGGATAATTTCAAAAAGGGCGATGTGCTGTTTTCACTTATGAGCCAATATACACCGTATGTGCAAGCGCCGTTCCCCGAACTTAACCGCAGAATAACAAAAAAAGAGTATATTCTTGCAAGAAATTATATGCTCAAAAGGGGAATAGATGAGGGGTTTGTGCAGGAACTGTCCTCCGCAAAGGAAGAGTATACGCCCGCGTTTGATTTAACGGGAGTATAATCGGAATGACTAAGACTTTATACGTGAATGTGCCGATGCATTGAGTTTGCAATTTCCATACGGCGATTTTGCGTCGACAGACAGAATTTTGATGACATTATGTCTTTGATGAAACTCACAATCTTCTTACGCTCGCGGCAGGAGCAAGCCCCTGCCCTACGGTATAAGATAAGTAAAGGAAACAAAACAACCCTTGCGGAAAAATAAATTTCTACTGTACGAGATTATTCCTTCTAAGAACCCCGTCCTCCATCGTAGGGCGGGGGTTTATCTCCCGCCGATATGAGGAGGGGTGGATGTTTGCGGAAAGAATATAA
>CAKRZX010000014.1 GCA_934434555.1 uncultured Clostridia bacterium | reverse complement strand
GCTGCCGCGTGCGGAAGAAGATTGAGGGCTTGCGGCAGATATATTATTACCAAACACCTGTTCCCCGCCATAAAATCACCGCAACAAAGGCGGCGGGAGATATGTAAAGAGCGCAAAACAGGCATTGTGCGCGCAACATTTTACCACAAAATTTATTATCCTCTCCAAATCCTATTTCAAACCCGTAGGGCAGCGGCTTGCTGCTGCCGCGTGCGGAAGAAGATTGAGGGCTTGCGGCAGATATATTATTACCAAACACCTGTTCCCCGCCATAAAATCGCCGACAAAATCGGCGGGAGATAAACCCCCGCCCTACCGTGTGGAATAAAAAAAGTATAAGTCAGGCATTACGCAGCAATAGATTTATAAAAATATATCTGCGTCTTTACGCTTCCCCGTACTTTGCCTGTCATTTCATCTTTGCCCCGCCAAACCGCAAAAAAAATCTCCCGCATATGCGGGAGATTAAAGAATCTGATTATTACTTCCAGGAATAAGGTGACCTGTTGGTAATGGCGATGTTGATTGCCTGTGCAATACTGCTGAAATACTGTTTTGCACTGGTTTCACGTTTAAGAATGCTGTCCTCACCTTTTCCGAACAAAGCGTCACCGACAGTGTTCAGGCCGTTGATTGAGCAGGGAGCATTGTTGTACATGAATGCACGGAAGTGAACCTTATCTGCCTCAACGAGGTCAAGGTTCTTCTTCGACTCATCGTCCCTTGTGTAAAGTCCTTTTTCGTTATCGTAAAGGGCTTTTGCATCTTCCGAGTTTGCATCGTAGATGGGAGTATAGAGCCAGCAAAGCATCTGTACAGCACCCTTGATGTTACCGTCTACATCGCGGAATATGCAGTAGGGGTTAAGGTGCGGATACATTGAATAATATTTATTCTCGTTTGCAACGTTCGAGGGTCCCTTGGGCCACGGTACAAGACCGTACTCAAACTGTGCCTGTGAAATCGACTTTAACGGGTTCGAAGAATATCCGTTATAGAAGAACGCAGTCTTTTCGGCAAGGAAGTGGTCAAGAGGCTCGGTTGAAGTAGCTGTATAATAAGTGGTCTCCATAACTTTAAGGTCATTGGCAAGTTTCAGGAACTCGTCGTAAGCTTCCATAAGTCTTTCGCCCTTATCACCGGAGTAAACGAACTTATCCTGCTTCATGCCGTTGTCCATGGTTTCAAGAGTAACGAATTCGGTACCGTTGGAGTTTGCAAGCGACCACATAACAAGTGCGTGGTTGCCGCGTTCAATACCGTAAACGCCGGTCTGACTGTTAGTTGTTGCTTTAAGAACTTTCTCAAAATTCTCCCATGTCCATTCGCCGCTGTTTACCCAGCCGTAAATCATATCTGCCGAATAACCCGCCGCTTCGCAAAGTTTCTTGTTGAACACAAGCGCATTACCGCCGCACTCAAAGTGAACGCCTATTTCGATGGGAATGAAGAACCAAAGCTTGTCGTTGTATTCGCAAAGGTCATACTGCGAATATACATTGAACTTCTCTTCATCTCTGAAATTATAAACGTCAGAGTGGTCCGAAAGGGGAGTAAGGCACTGGCCTGTCAGATTCTGATAAAGATAGGTGCTCATCATTGTGTGAAGACCGCCCTCTTTCATTCCCGTGATATCGGGAACGCCCTGGAATGCAGACTGCAACATTGAAGTTGTGTTTCCGTTGGGAACAAACTGAATTGTTACCTGATAGGTTTTTTCGATGTTCTCAACTCTTTCCCTCATAGCCTGACTGCGTTCATCGTCGCCTGTATAGGGCTGGTCGGAAGTATACTGCCAGGAATAGAAACTGTAAGTTTCGCCCGCTTTAACGTATATGGTGTCCGTGCCAAGTGTCTGTCCGTCGGGTGTCGGCGTAGGTGTCGCATCACCGGTGGAATTGCCGGCACAGGCAACAGCCGAAACTGCCATCAGCGCAATGAGAGCCGTTACAAATAAAAATTTGAACGCTTTTTTCATTATAGGTATTTCCTCCTTAAAATTTTAGTGCGAGCGTTTTTGAGCGCTCTTACACATCACAGACTAATTATATCACTTTGGCAAAAGTAATTCAACGGTTTTTTTGCTCCAAATATTAAGTTTATATAAATTTTCAACATAAATTTTTTTGCATTAAGCAAAATTGACCGTTTTTATACCTGTTTCAGCGTAAAAAGGAAATTTTTTTACTCAGCCCGCCGATAAAAAGCAGCAGCGGTTCGCCCAGGCAATAGCAGATTATCGCTTCGCTTACCGCAATGCTTGCGGCGTTGAACAGGAATACTTTCAGCGACGCTTCAACCGTGGTAAACGTCAGCACCGCGCCCACGATAATTCCGTTTAAGAGTATTACGGGTATCGGGCAAAGCCACATATTTTTTATTTTTGACGTTAAAATTGCCGCCGCAAGCGTTGCAAGCGTGCCGAAAATCATATCGATTACACTTCCGCCGAAAATGTTTGCTATAAGGCACCCCACCGTAAGCCCGGGAATCGCTTCGGGCATTATAAACGGCAAAAGCGTAAGCGCCTCGGAAACGCGAGCCTGAACAGACCCGAACGAAATGGGTGCAAGCAGTACCGTAATACCTGCGTAAAGTGCGGCGATTATTCCGCCGCGTACAACTCTTTTTACACTGTTATTCATTTTTCTACCCCTTAGTTTTATTTTAGGACAGGATGGTTTCGAACTGTCCGATTTTTTTCGGGACGGAAAAATCCGTCCCGAAACGTATATTTATTGTATCTCCGCACGCTCAATGCGTCAAGTGAAAATTCACTCTCTGCACTCAAAGAGTTCCCGCATTTTTACGCCCTCGGGCTTTTCGTATTTTCCCGAAAGCGCCGCGGTTTTTATTCCGAAATCTTTTTTTGAAAGAGCAAGCAAAACTCTTTCGTCGGTTTCGGGCACAAGCAGATGCGCAAAAACAAACCTGTGCGGGTGCAGTTCGTACTGTTCTTCCGGGTCGGGTCCGCAGGAGCGGCTGCCTAACCCCCGCATTTTATAGTCCACGTAAAGGAAATTGTTTTCCGCCTCTTTCACCTCGCTTCTGTGCCGCGCCGCAGTAAGATTTTCAAGGCTGCAACCGTGCAGTGAAAACGCAAATTCCGGCACTCCCGCAACCGCAAAGCCGCCGTTCTTTATTGCAGCATAACGGCAGTTTTCCCTGTTGCCGTTTTCCTGCGGGACTTCATAATTAACGTTCATATCCTTTACGCTGCCCTCATACAGCCCTATGGGCGTTGAAACAAGCCTGTCGCAGTAGTTTTCGCCCTGACCGCGGCCGTACCATACCGTTTCGGAAAATGACTTGTCAACCGTATATTCCATACCGATTCTCGGCAGAACGTCAGGCAGATTGCCGTACGGTTCACCCTCCCACGAAACAAGAATCAGTCCGTGCGCGAAAACGGTATACTCAATTTTTGAAAAGAATCCCGCAAACCGCGCCGGGGGAAGCACCTTGCCGATAAAAGTAATTTTTACCGAATTTCTTTCCTCTTTAATTTCGCTTTTTGTATAAAAAAACTCCGCTTTATCAAGAAAAACGCTGTTCCATTCGTCAATGTGCCGCGGATAAAGCCCCACAATGCCGTCATTGTCCGTGGGTGCGCGGAACAGATTGACTTTCATCTTTTTAATAAACGACTTTCCGCCGCACTCCCACCGTGAAATCATTCCGCCGCTTATCTCCAAAAAGAAATCCTTGCCCGTTACCGTCACGTTTTCGCCGCATTTCTTTACCGTATACTCAAAATTTTCCGGTTCAAACTTTTCCCTTTCGGCATTCTCGCCGATAACAAGTTGCTTATACGCTTCCCGTCTGCCGTTTTTTACAAATTCAAGGTCAAGCATATATCTTGCGCCTTTTTCATTCATCAGAACGGGCAGATAATCGGTAAATTCCGTGCTTTCGCGGGACGGAACCGATTCAATTTTTCGGGTGCCCTGTTTTATGATTTCAGTATCCTCTTTCACGCGCCAGATAATGCTGTATTCGTTAAGATTGATAAAATCGTTTGTGTTTGTCAAAAGCACTTTGCCGTCTTTCATCTCCGCCCACACAGGCGCGTAAATCTCTTTAAGTTCCGTCATTGCGGGCTTCTTCGTTCCGTCGGAAAAATAGAATCCGTCAAGGGTAAAGTTGCTCCAATTGTTAAAGTCGCCGAAATCGCCGCCGTAAAGATAATCTTCCGTGCCGTCATCGTTCTTCTTATAAAATCCGTGATTCTTATATTCCCACACGAACCCGCCCGCTATATGGGGCGAATGATATATCTTCTGCCAATATTCTTTAAGCGTGCCGGGACCGTTGCCCATAGAGTGGGCGTATTCGGTCAGAATACACGGTTTTTCCGAATCCTCGGGGAATTCGTCAAGCCGTTCTGCCTTGCAGTAGCCCGCCTGCAAAAAATCGCCTGCGTCCTGCGCGTGATTTACCGGTCTGTTATCCATTGTGCGCAGCCATTCTATGCACCTGTCGATATTCCCGCCTCTGCCCGCCTCGTTGCCCGGCGACCAGATTATAATTGCCGTTTCGTTGGCGTCGCGGTAATACATACGGCTTATGCGGTCAAAATATGCATCGTACCACGAGGGAAGTTTGCTTATGTACCCCTGGTCGCCCGTTACTCCGCAGCCGTGAGTTTCTATATCGGCTTCGTCCATAAGGTAGATTCCGAGTTCTGCGGCAATCTCGTACGTTGCGGGGTGATTCGGGTAATGGGACATTCTTATCGCATTTATGTTGCATTCCTTTATCTGTTCAAGTTCCCGCCTTATCTGCTCAACGCCTATCGTTCTGCCGGTCTTGCAGTTATATTCGTGTCTGTTTATGCCTTTAAGCGTTATCGGCACGCCGTTTACAAGCAGTTTTCCCCCGCCCGTGCGTACTTCCCTGAATCCGACTTTTTTTGAGTGCACTTCTCTCTTTTCTCCGCATTTTTCAAGCGTTACCGTAAGGTCGTATAAATTCGGAGCTTCGGCGCTCCAAAGTTTCACATTTTCAGGCTCAAAAAGGAACTTTACTTCCTGTTTTGCAGGCAAAACCCGAACTTCTCTTCCCAGTCTTGCGCATACGGCAAAGCCCTCGTAATCACCGTCGGGATTAAGAAAGACGGTACATTCAAGTTTTTTTGTGTCCGTCCGAATCCGCAAATCGTCAACCGTTTCCGCCGATGTGTTTATAAGATACACGTCCCTTTGCAGTCCGCTTGCAAGCAGCATATCCTGATTTTCAAGATAACTTCCGCTGCTGTACTTATAAACCTTTACCGCAATCAGGTTTTCGCCCTTTTTAAGACACCGCGTAACGTCAAATTCCGCCGCTATGCGCGTATTTTTAGCGCAGCCCGCAAATTCGCCGTTTATATAGACCTCAAAGCAGTCGTCAACGCCGTCAAAGTGCAGAATACTTCTCTCCGGCACTTTATCAAGCACAAATTTTTTCCTGTAACAGCCCGTGGGATTCTTCCCGTGAACATATGGCGGGTCAAAGGGGAACGGGTATTCCACATTGGGGTACACGGGCAGACCGTACCCGTTGTATTCCCACACCGACGGCACGTTAAGCTTGTTCCACGCGCCCGTATCAAGCCCGACGGAATAAAAATCCCCGTTCGGGTCATTGTCGGGCGAATACTTAAAATCGTATTCGCCGTTAAGGCTGAAAACAAATTCCGATTCCTCTTTGTTTGTGTAGTAAATCCCCTCTTTTTGTGCGGGAACAATGCTCGCCCGCGCGGGCAGTCTGTTGATATTTAACTCTTTTTCATTAAACAAAAAATTCGCGTCCAAAACTCTTACCTCCGCTTTTTTGTATATTTTATACTATATGCTCCGAAAATCATATTGACTGTTCGCATTATTATATGGTAAAATCGTACTGTAATAAATTTCGGAGAATAAAAAATGAAAGTTCTTGATTTAGGATACGAAGAATGCAGAAAAGATAAGGAAAAGATAAAAATCGTGTGCAATTATACGGCACTGCACTTTATTTTTTCGGGGCACGGATATTTTAACGGAGTACGTTTGGGTGCGGGCGAGGGTTTTGCAGTTATCGAAAACGAGCCTGTTGTTTACGAGCCTGACCGCCGCGACCCGTGGAAATACATATGGATTCGTCTTGCCGATGCAGACAGTCTTAAAGACGAAAATCTTTTTGACCGCACAAACACGTTTTTATGGCAGAACTCCGACAGCATTGACGGTGCGGTTTTCGTGCGTTCGTTAAAGAACAGAAACGGATTTTTCTTAACTGGCGCGGTATACAGAATGCTTTCCTATATTGTTCCCCGCGAAGCCGAGATTTCGGTGCAAAAACAGCACGTGCTTGACGCAAAAGAATACATTCGCACCCGCTACGCGCTTATTTCTTCCGTTGACGAGGTCGCGCGGCATTTAGGTTTAAGCCGTGCATATCTGCGCAACATTTTTATTCTTTTTGAGGGAATTCCCCCGCGGGATTATCTCATAAAAACACGTTTTGAGCGGGCGTGCCGTCTGCTTGAAAACAATGTATCGGTAAAGGTTACGGCATATTCCGTGGGCTATGACGACCAAATGCAGTTTACCCGTCTTTTTAAGAAGCATTTCGGCGTTTCGCCCACCGAATACAGAAAAAACGCCCTCGATTTTTCGTCCGGGATACACATCAGCAATTAAAATTTTCAAAAAATTGTGCCTTATCAAAATAATTGTATATGCAAAAAATAATAGCGCCATAATAAGAAAGGAGTGAAAAATGAAGCGTTTAATCGTCATAAAATTAAACGAACGCGATTATTTCAGCCTGAAAAAAGCGACAAAATACCGACGCGCCGATGCAGCGGCGGAAATTGCCGTTAAACAGTTTTTAGCCAAAACTCATAGAATAAGAATGAGAACGTTTATGAAGTCCGGCTACCGCAATCTGTCGCGGCGCAAAGCACTGCGTTTTTGCGTTCCTCTTGCGGAGGACGTTACTTTTTAGGCATTTTCAATATTTTTGAAAGGGTGACCGTTTTGATAAAGAGGGGCGAAATTTACTATGCCGACCTTTCGCCCGTGGTGGGCAGCGAACAGGGTGGAATCCGGCCTGTGCTTATTTTGCAGAATGACATAGGCAACAGGTACAGTCCTACCATAATCGTCGCTGCCATAACGTCCCGCACGGGTAAGGCGAAACTGCCTACCCACATCGCCCTTGACGGCGAGCGGCACGGTCTGCCCAAGGACTCGGTTGTGTTATTGGAGCAGATACGCACCATTGACAAAAGACGGCTTAAAGAACACCTTGCCACCCTTAATGCTCCCGCTATGAGCAAAGTAGAAGAAGGTCTGCGCGTAAGTTTGGGCTTTACAAGTTTGTAACCGCACCGTACTTTTTTCTTGTAAGAAAAAAGTAGGCAAAAAAGAACTGTATTTTTTCTCAAAGAAAATGGAGCAGGCGGAAAGAACCGAACTTTTCTATGTGAGAATAAGTTAGACGGATATTCGCGACTTTTTTCAGAAGAGATTAAGGCAGTGCGGAAAGGCTGTATCCATTCTCCGAAACAATAGGTCAAGCAAATATTCGCGGCTTTTTTAGCAAAGATTAAGGCTGTGCGTTTCAAAAAGCAAATCCCTTGCGCGTTATCAGGCGGTACGGATAATTCAATCCGTGCCGCTTTTGTCTGCCTTTCCGCAGCGCTTGTTTTACGTTCTTTAATGTAGCGTTTATGTTATATGTTGTTTTTATGGCTTTATATCGTCTTTTCTCAGCATCCATTTTCGAAATATATTTCTTTTTTTGCGCAAATAAAATCCCTTGTTATTTTAAGTGGGGGGATAACAAGGGATTTTTACGAATGAATCGGATTTGCAAAGTTTTATTATGATATGCTTTAAGCAATTAAAAAATGTTTAAGCCTTACGCCCAATTATAAATTGTTCGGGCATAGGTATAGGCGCTACTAGATGGATATCCAGTCGGCACATAAACTCCACCCATTGAAAAAGTTTCATATGTATCGAACCAAGGATTCCAAATACTCCACGTTGAACGTCGCGCATTATATCCGCGCAGAACAACAGCATGACTTCTTTCGCTTCCCTGCATAGACAAATATACTGGTCTATCGGCAGTAATTTCATCTATAAGGGTTTGTGTAGAAATTGTCGCTTCAACGTCTATTGGGTGTAATCCTCTGAGATTTGCACATTCAACCACCTGTGAACGCGTGATGGAGTTGGCAGCCGTTGGTCGCCGATAAAATACGGTCATTACCCCCTCAGCAGTACTTGAATAACCAAGTGTCCTAAGAATTGCCGCAGTACAAAACGCCGCGCACCAATTATTTTGTTTATCTTGTATTTCTGTTATGCTTAACGCAATATAATGAGACCAAGTATTGGTCAATGCCTGACCAGATACCGGCAAGTGGATATTTAGTTTGCTGTCTGTTTTTGCGTTTACTACGGCAAAAGCAGTATTTGTCGCAATGTCATAATTTGTGCCGTATTCAGTCAATATCGCTTCATCAGGGTATGAAAACAACGTGTAGGTTTCAGTATCTATTTGGGCTACAATTTCGTTTTTAATTCTTTTCAACAACATTGGATATTGTGTAGACGTAAGATATGCCAGTGAATCCAGTTCTTTTGCAAGGAAATCAGATATAGCACCGTTTAATTTATTATCGTTACGATACACTCTGAAAAGGCAAATAATCCTCCCATTACATATCACGGGGAAATAAAAAACATCAGGCTCGACGTCTGCAAACGAAAATGGTGAGCCAACAATCAGATTTGAATCTGATATATTATTTTCACAATATGATTCAACAAACCCCGAGATATTGGTATTAGCAAACTCAATATATTCCTGTGGACAAATTGCCGTTTTTATATACAAATTTGAATCCCCGTCAATTTTACCGACAGCAAACACACTAAAACTACTCATAATTACAATCATTAGAGTTACAGCAGTTACAAAAAATTTTTTCTTCATTTTTTCTCCTCAATCTTCTTCCGCACACACGCATAATATCAGCGCTGCTTTGCCGCCCTGTGTTTTCAGTGTTGATGCCTGAAAATAGGCGGTTTTTCCGTCATTACTCATATAAAAATTGCCGCTTGCATTCCCCTCAAAATCAGTCTGCGGATTTTTTACCTTTACAATTGCTCCCGCATAGGTGTACCCCTCAGGCACTGAAACCTTTATTACGGTACTTAAATCATTGACGTATTTTTTCCCGTTGTAATAGAAAAATACGGGTTTAATGTAGCCGTAACTTTTTCTGCACAGAATAAACGGTGCTTTGCCGTCTATTTCTTTCAGCCGTGACGCCTGAAAATATGCCGTTTCGCCGTCCTCGCTCAAATAAACATCACCGCCGGCGCTGCCCTCAAATGCATTTTTTGTAATTTTATTGCCTGTATTCGTAACCGTGCCCGCATAAGTGTATCCATCGGGCACTTCCGTTACAATAATGTTTTTCGGGTCCGCACCGTACGAAATCCCGTTTTCAACATTAAAACAAATAGCCAGACAAAAATCTTCTCTCGGCGTAGGTGAAACCGCAACGGGACTGTATCCCGGCAGTGACGGAGCACCTGTTTTAATCACAAACGCCGCCGTGACCGCGCACAGAACCGCCGCGGCGGATGCTGAAAACAGGCATATAAATTTTTTTATTCTTCTTTTTCCGAAGTCTGTTGCTTTTGCGCACTCTTCAATGTATCTGTCCGAAATATTCCCTACGGCAATCATCATTTCTGCACCTGTCATAAATCCACTCCTCCTTTAATAAGATGTTTTTTCAGTTTATCTCTTATTCTGAACAGCCTTGCCCGTATAACCGTTTCGTTCAGTCCCGTTAAATCGGCAATATCCTTATAAGAATCCGTATACCAATATCTTCGCACAAAAAGGAATCTGTTTTCACTGCTCAATTTGTCAAGGAACTGTTCAATCATATGAACCAGTTCATTTTTACCCGTTAGGGTTACGACACCTATCCGAACCCGTTCAAATGCGCAAAAAACGCACATCTACGGCGTCAAAGCGTCTTATAATATTTCCCTATATTATCTCACCGCTTTTCCTTGTATCTGCACATTTTTTGCGCATTTGAATCTCCGACCTTAAACCGAATTCTTTTTTCGTTTTTCAAGGCGGCGGAACGAAGGAATACCGGGAGTATTTCGAGTTCCGCCAACGCAAAAAGGCGGAAAAAGAATCGGTTTAAGGCGTGGTTTGGGTAGGTATCGTAACCCTATGCTTTCAGTATCTTCTCTTCCTTTAATACAGTATTCAAGTTCTTCCGCGCATTCGTAAAAAGGCAAATTGCGTTTCTGCCTCGAATTATGTATGAATCGGTTTACAGCAATATTTCTTACAATCCGCAACAAATAAGCAACCAGCGGATTTGGTTTTGCCGGCGGAACAGTATTCCAAACACCAAGATAAGCGTCATTCACACATTCTTTCGCGTCCTCACGGTTTCCCGTTATATTGCAGGCAACCCTCGTACTTACTGCTCCGTATTTGTTATCAAGTTCGGCAATCGCCGTTTCCGACCTTATGCATAAGAGAATCGAACACCTAACGGTTTTAACGAACATATTTTCGCCGGATACTGCGGCAGACGGCTCGGAAATATGCCCGATATTACCTTCACCGTCTTTCTTGTCCCGACAAAAATCTGTTCCGTTAAAACTGCGTGCACCGAAAATGGATTATTTTTGTCGAGATTCGTTGAGGACGAAACGGGATATCGGCAAAAAGAACCGTTTTCGGCGTCAGGCGTCGACTCTCTTATGCATAAAAACAGTTCGGTTATCTCACGGTCATCCATTTCGTCACCCCTTTCCGTTTCCGCTTAATATATCAACTTTTTTCGCTATCCGTTACGCACTTTTTATAAAATTCCGAAAAAACTTAACGGCGAACCGTGTCCGCCGCTAAAAAACTTATTCTTTTATAAAATACCAACTGTTTATTGACGCGTATACATTTGATTCTCTGCGTATGCCCTCAACGTGCAATCCGTCGCGGTACAGGAACGTGTTCATTTCAAAAAACAGACCTATCTGCGGCAAATCCGCCGCGCATACCGTCTGGAATTCAAGCATTGCGCTTTTTGTTTCGTCAAGCGTTTTTGCCGAATCGATTCTGTTAAGCACATCATTCATCGCGCTTGAAGAATAAGAAAACAGGTTTCCCTCGCCCGATGGTGAAAATGCAAACCGCAGAAGCGGCACTTCCGAAAGGCTGTATCCGCTTAAAATCAAATCAAAATCTTTTTTCGCGGCGGCAGACTTCATTTCATCGCTTGTAAGCCCGTTGATTGTAACTCCGATACCTAAACTTTCAAGATTCTTTTTTACCGTTTCGGCGGCTTCTATTCTTACCGGGTCCTCGGTATCGTTCACAACCGCCAGCGTCAGATTGATATTCTGCCCTCTGTATTCAAGTCTGCCGTCGGAATCGGTATCTTCAAGCCCGACAAGGAACTCTTTTGCGCGGGTCACGTTGTGGTCGTACATTGTGACCTTTGCGCTTGTAAGCGATGAATCGTTATACAGCGGCTGTTCCGTGCCCGATGCCTTTGTAAGATAAACGTTGTTGATGATATCGGTTTTGTTTATTCCGTACGCTATTGCTTTGCGGAAATCAACGTTTGCCGTAATTCCGCGGGAAAGATTGAATCCCAAAAACAGATAATTCCGCGAAAGATAATTCTGTTTGTTTACTCCGTCAAGAATCTCGTAAATTTCGGTAGTGCGCACAGACGTGGGCACGCAGTCAAGATTCCCCGACGTAAACGCCTCCATAATATCTTTTGTGCTTGAATAACCCGTCGCCTCCACCCGCGAGATATTGGGCAGTTTCTTCCACCACTTTTCAAAGGCGGTAAGCGTCATTTTTGTTTCCGACGAAACAGAAAGGCTTTCGACGTTAAAGCAGCCGCTGCCCATAGGCGCATCCTTTGTATTTTTATTTTTGCCCGAATAGTACTTTTCGGGAATTACGGGTATGTTCATGGCATACACAAGCAGATACGAATTTACTTTCGGGTGAATTACAAGCGTTGTGTCGTACCCCTCCGCGCCTGAAACAAAATACGAAACCGAAGGATAAAACACGCTTTCGGGGTTGGCAAGAATACTGTTTACCGTGTATGCCGCGTCGCTTGCCGTAACTTCGCCCAAATCGCCGTGCCAGTGCACGTTATTGCGCAGTTTGAACACCCACGTGTTATCCTCTTCGTTATACTTCCAGCTTTCCGCAAGGCAGGCAGCGGGCTCCATATTCTCATCAAAAGTAATAAGCGGTTCAAACACCATTGAAAGCAGATTCCGCGTTTGTGCCTGACGCGCAAAAAGCGGGTGCAGCGATTCGGGGCTTGCGTTCATGGGTATACGCAAAGTTCCGCCCGCTGCCGGTTCTTTCTTGCTTTCGTCCTTTTGCACCGGCAAAGGAACCGTATTTGAGCCTGTATTGCCTTTTTTACATCCTGCAAGAAGTGCAGCCGTAAGAATAAGCACAAAGAAATCAAGAATAAAGCGCTTTATATATTTCATGCCTTACCGTCACCTTTTTAAGATATTTCCGTGTTTCCCCGTAGGGAATGTTATTGAGTTCCTCTCCGTATTTTTCCATCCATTCTTTCACATTACCCTCGCCGCCGTTATAAGCGCATATAATTTTTCTTTCATCACCGTCAAACCTCTTGGACAGATACGAAAGATACGCGCATCCCAGCCGGATATTTGTATCCGGGTCAAAAAGATTCTCCGCATTTTCGTTAAGAGAATACTCTTTGTTTATCCATTCCGCCGTTTTGGGCATAAGCTGCATAAGCCCCCGGGCGCCCGCCTTTGATTCGGCTGTTGCATTAAACCCGCTTTCGGCGCTTATTACGGCATATACAAGATATTTATCCAGTGAAAACTCCGCCGAGTACTTTTCAACCTGCTCGCTGTATTTCAGCGGAAGCCGCCGTTTAAGAAAGACATCGCTGCCTACCGTTACCGCAAGAACAATTGCCGCAAGCACAAGAAAAATTATAAACATTTTCAGCCCGTTGCGTATAAAATACCCTTTCATTTTACAAGTTCCTCCGAAATTTTCTGCGCCTGCAAAAAAGTATCTTCCCTGCTGCCGCTGTTGTCTATTATATAATCGGCTCTTTTTTTCCGCTCACCGTCGCTCATCTGCCGCGAAATGCGTTTTTTCACTTCTTCCGCGCTTATATCCGACCGTTTTTGCGCCCGCAGAATCCGCGTATTCTCATCACACACAACTGCGATTATTTTGTTGCAATATCTGTCAAGCCCCGTTTCAAACAAAAGGGGAACATCCCATATTACCGTTTTTGCGCCCGCTTTTTCGTATCCTTCCGTCTGCCGCAGCATTTCTTTTATTATTATCGGGTGCAGAACGGAATTAAGCTTTTCGGTGCGTTCTTTATTTGCAAAGCAGTACGCGGCAAGTTTTTTTCTGTCAAGGCGTTTTAATACGAACATTTCGCTTCCGAAATTTTCTTCTATCGCTTTTGCGCCCTCCGCGTCAGGCTCGGTAACGGCGCGT
The DNA here is from genome assembly GCA_934434555.1 of uncultured Clostridia bacterium. GTDB lineage: Bacteria > Bacillota > Clostridia > Christensenellales > QALW01 > UMGS1322. Next base: position 41,718 of record CAKRZX010000014.1, on the reverse strand, counting down.
GAAATTTCGTCCGCGTCAACAACGGGAATTCCCTTTTGCCTGAAAAATTCGGCAACGGTGCTTTTACCCGACGCTATTCCGCCGGTCAGTCCGACAATCATTTCAGTTCAAACCATGTCCTTCCTGTATTCGTGTCAACAAGCAGCGGCACTTTGAGCGCTGCAACGTGCTCCATTTCGTTTTTAAGCATTTCGGCGCACGCGCCTGAAAACTCTTCTTTTACCTCGATTATAAGTTCATCGTGAACCTGCAAAATCATTTTGCCCAAATCAGGATTCTCTTTAAGTTTCTTTTCCACGTTAAGCATTGCCATTTTAATTATATCTGCGGCGCTGCCCTGAATAGGCGTATTCATTGCCGCCCGCTCGCCGAATGACCGCACATTAAAATTCTGCGCCCGCAGCTGCGGCAGTTCCCTGCGCCTGCCCATAATGGTTTCGGCATAGCCCTTTGCTTTTGCCTCTTTTACGGAATCCTCCATGTACTTTTTAACAAGCGGATATCTGTCCAGATATTTTTCTATAAACTCAGCCGCCTCACGGCGGGTAGAATTTATGTTTTTGGCAAGTCCGAAATCGCCTATTCCGTAAATTATGCCGAAATTTACCGCTTTTGCGCGGCTTCTCTGCTCTTTTGTCACATCTTTTATGTCAACGCCGAAAACTTCCGCCGCCGTGCGGGCATGGATATCTTCGCCCGAAACAAACGATTTTATAAGCGTCGGGTCTCCCGAAACATGGGCAAGTATGCGCAGTTCTATTTGCGAATAGTCTCCGTTTACAAGCACATATCCCTCTTTTTCGGGCAAAAATGCCTTGCGGATATTTCTTCCCGCCTCATACCTTACGGGAATGTTCTGCAAATTGGGTTCAGCGCTTGAAAGCCGTCCCGTGGCGGTGACCGCCTGCTTGAACGTGGTGTGTATACGCCCCGTTTTAGGCGAAATAAGGGCAAACATAGCGTCAATATAAGTGCTTTTCAGTTTTTGCAGTTGCCTGTATTCCGTTATTAAAGGAATGATCGGGTGGTCGATTGATTCAAGCACGTCGGTATCGGTGGAATATCCGCGGCGGTTCTTTTTCTTTGATGGCAGACCCATATCTTCAAACAGCACCTCGCCCAGTTGAAAAGGGCTGTTAAGATTGAACTGTTTGCCCGCCATGATGAAAATTTCCTTTGAAAGCTCGTCAATCCGCGTCTGAAACTCACTGCCCAGTTTTCTTAAAACGGCCGTGTCAACGTAGAACCCCGTGATCTCCATATCGTAAAGCACCCGTGCAAGGGGCAGTTCCACATTGCGGTACAGGGCAGTGAGATTTCTTTTTTCAAGCATTTTTTCCTGTTTGGAATGGGCATACAGCAGTGCGCAGGCACCGTCGGAAACGTTATACCGTTTCAGCACGCCCTCATAGGAAACATTTTCACTGCCTGCATCAATAAGGTATTCCGCAAGCATAACATCGCCGGCAATATTCTTTATTTTCCCGAAAGTGTGCAAGGCACTTTTGCTGTCATAAAAATACTTGCTTATTTTTTCATTTTCCATAAACGGGCGGAGTGCTTCTGTTGCCGCATCCCTGCTCATTCCGTTTGAAAGCAAATCAACCGTAAGGCTTATACGGTACTGGGTTTTTGTATCCGGTGCAACAAGAATTTCGTTTTCCCTTTCGATTACCGCAAGGGTATCCCCCGAAAAAACAAATTCGTCAAAATCCTTTGTTTCAAACCCGAATATTTCCTCCTTGCCGTCTACACGGTCAAGCAGCGTTTTTAACTGATATTTATTGAAGATCTCCGCCGCTTTTTCGTTATCCGCAGGAATATACTCTATGTTTTTTATATTTTCCACCGGTGCGTTTCTTACGATTTCAGCCAGAAATCTGCTTTCGTATGCCGAATCTCTGCCCGCGCGAATTTTTTCGCCCAGTTTGCCTGCTATTTCGTTTTCGTGAAGAAAAACGCCGTCAAGAGAGCCGTAGTCATTTAAGAGTTTCAGCGCCGTTTTTTCGCCTACACCGGGAACACCGGGAATGTTGTCGGAACTGTCGCCCATAAGCGCTTTAAGGTCGCACACGTGCAATGCATCAACGCCGTAGTTTTCTTTCAGGTTTTCCGGGGTCAGGGCGAGTATTTCCGAAATGCCTTTTTTTGTAAACCACACGGAAGTGTTCCCGCTTACAAGTTGAAACGAATCCCTGTCGCCGGTGATAATAACCGTTTCGTCTCCGTTTTCATCGCCCATACGGGAATATGTGCCGATAATATCATCAGCCTCAAACCCCTCAACCGACGCGCAGTAAACACCCAACTGCCCCAAAATTTCCTGCAAAAGCGGTATCTGCGGAACAAGTTCCTCCGGCATTTTCTTTCTGCCGGCTTTATATTCCGGAAAACGCTCGTGCCTGAACGTAGGCTTTTTAATGTCAAAGGCACAAATTACCCTGTCGGGGCAAAAATCGTCAATCGCCCTGTACATCATTTTCAAAAACCCGTATATACCGTTGGTGTAAACGCCATCGGCGGTGGAAAGCACGGGAAGTGCGTAAAATGCCCTGTTTATGAGGCTGTTTCCGTCAATTAAAAGATTTTTCATTTTATACTCCGAACACCCAGGACTTAAACCACCTCAGATACGTGCGCACGTATTCCTTGCTTACGGCAGTTCCCGTCCAAACGGGTTTGAACATAATAAACAGTATAAGCGCGGCAAGCATAAATATGCCTATAAGCACCGCCCCCGCTTTTTTGTTTTTGCGGCATATGTTGCGGAACATATAAACCGTAAACATCATTATAAACGGCACTGTGGCAAAGTAGTGGTAGATAAATATACATCTGCTTATGCCTACCCAGGGCAGAAGATTGCACGCAACGCCCAGGGCAAGGAACAGCAGCAGCCTTGTGTCCCTCTCGCCCGAATCCGCAAGGTTTTCGTCACCCGAAGAGAAGATTTTCAAAAATCCGCCTTCCGCGCTCTCGGCTTTAATCTGCTTTGCGCCCGCAATTCTGCGCACAAGCTGTACTAACCCGAGCACCGTTGCCGCAAGCCCCATATACCATATAATCGGGTTTCCGAAGGCGGAAATACACTCAACTTTTGACGGGTCGGTAAGTTCTTTTCCGGCATAATAGTACATCGGGCGGTAAATAACGGGCCACGTGTACCAGTCGGACTGGTACGGATGCGTTGCCTGCAATTTTGAATGGTAATTGAACATTGCCGACTGATTGTCAAGGATAATCTTATACCACGGTCTTGTTTCACCCGCCACGCGGAAATAAGGATAATACGACACGCAGTAGATTATAAGCGGAACGATTATAAACACGCCTATGCAGAAAAGAATTGTTTCTGCCGTGTAAAGCGGGAACGTATTCACGATTTTCTGTAAATACTTCTTTTCTTCACCCTCTGCGTCTTTCACACACTGTTTTGCAAGGCGGTATTCGCTGTACCGGCGGAACAGGGTAATAAAGAATATAACCGCAAGCCCCGCGCCGGCGTAAAGACAAATCCACTTGCTTGCCGCGCCCAGCCCGAAAGAAAGCCCGCACAGCCCCAGCGGCAGGAATGTCTTTTTAAGGGGAACATCATAAAAACTTATGCTGTAATACCAGTACATAAAAAGGAACATAAGTATTATGAAAAGAACGCCGTAGGAATCTATTGTTGCAAGGCGCGTCTGAACAAAGTGCATTCCGTCAAGGCACATTATTGCCGCAAGCATTGCCGCCCAGGTGGTTTTCCTGAACATAAGAAGCCCTATAAAGAACATTGCGGGAACCATAAGCACGCCTGCAAGAGTGCCCGCAAAGCGCCAGCCGAAAGGCGTCATACCGAAAATCGATATGCTTATAGACATAAGGTCCTTGCCCAGCGGCGGGTGGGTCCACTCGTAAATGGAAAGTCCGTTGAGATTTTCGTACGCGGTACGGGCGTGATAAATCTCGTCAAAGTACATACTGTTCATATACGAGGGACGGGTAGGCACAAGTGCCTGTTCGTCAAAGATTTTGTTTCCGCCGTTTTCGCCCTCAAAAGCAGACTTAACGTTTTCTATTTCAATAACCTTTTCGTCGCCCTTATTTTCAAAGAAGCCCATTTCGATTATGCGCATATTCTTGCTTTCGGCGCAGACGGCAACATATCGGGCGTTAAGGTCGGCATAAGTTCCGCCGTCGGAGGGCAGACCGTGCCAGTAGTAAAGTTGACCCGGTTCAACGTTGTGGCGCTCGCCGTCGGACCAGTTAACGCCGTCGTTTGAATAATATACAACAAAATTTCCCGTGCACACGCTTAAATAGAAGTAGCCGCGGTCGATATGTTTCGTTTCTCCGAAATCGGCAACAACCCAGTCGGCATTTGAAGTGATATTCCACCCCTTGCCCGTATCGGTTTCTTCTTTTACCTGCATATACTCGGTGTATTTATTCTGTTCGTCAAAAGCGTTAAGAATATCGCCCGTTGCCGCATTTCCGCTTTCATCGGTAACGGATTTTATTTTCATCGGCTCGCCGTTTTCGTCAAGGAACACAAGTTCGCTAAGGGACACAAGCCCCTCGTTTGTGAATATTTCGTATGTGTCGCCCGTCAGGCCGTCCGCATCGCCTAAAATTTCGCCTTTGCACCATGCAGAGCCCGAAACATCAAGATATCCAACCGTAATGTCGCCCGGAATTTTTATTTCGAGAGTGCCGCTTACCGCAGGCGAAGCGGGGAATCCGGCAATACCGGAAACAGAGCCGCCGTTTTCAAGCGTTACCCGGTACGTGCCGCCGCTTGCCCATGCCGTTTCGGGCTTTGAATACTGCGCGCTGAAACTTTCCTGTGCATCAAACAGTGCGTCGGCGGTATTTGCCGAATCCACGGGGTTTACCTCTTGTTCGGTGCTTTTGGGCGTAACGGTTTTACCGCCCGAAAGAAGCACCACCTCATTTATCTTCACCGCTCCCGCGGGAACAAGTTTTACATATCTTGCGTTTGCTGCGTTGATTTCGCCGTCCGTCCATTCGCCGGAAGAATAGTACGAAAGCACCGTTTCGCCCGCAAGGGTATAGTTTTCTTTATCAAGGGAAGTATATACTTTCACTCTGCCCGCGGAAGAAGAATTTATGCTTATTCCGTCAATAAGCGTTTCTTCGCCCAGGTCGCACAGCGCGTAGGACTGCGAAACACCTGTGTGCCACTGGCTTTGGGGTGCTTTTGTGTCGCCCAGTTTCGTAAACGCCACCGCGGCATAAAGGGCGGTTATCAACAGGCAGATTATAATATCTCTGCCCTTTACGCGGGGCAAAGTAAACTTTCGCCTTGCAAAAAGCGCGTTAAGGCGTCCGTTTTCGGTCTTAGTGTCACTCTTTACTTCCGCCATTTCGGGTTTCTCCTTTTCTTTCTTTTCTCTGCCCATACAAATTTCAAAAGTTACGTAAGCCAAATATGCAAACAGTGCAACCGTTATAACCGAACCGATGATCATAAGCGGCTCTTTACCGCCCATATACAGTCCCGTGCCCTCATAAAGATAAAGCACAACGGCGGTATTTATGAAATTGATAAAAGCATACCCTATGCTTAAATTAAGCAGGCGCCTGTCGGCAAAATACGCAAAGGAAAACATAAGCATAAGAATTACGGGAAAAAGATACCGTTCGTGGGTCCGTACGGACACGGTTACCACGCCTGCAAGCACGTACGCCCCGAAAAGCCAGAAGAACTGCGTGGGTATTCTTTTATTTTTTCTCCACGCGAGCACGAACAGTACAACCGCCGAAACTATTATAATTACCGTTAAAAGTGTGCCGAGCGTACCGAAGGTAAGCCCTAACGGACTTACTGTACTGTTTTTTACCCACTGTCCGCCCAAGAGCCCCATAAGCCCGAAGGAAGAAAGCGTGGCGTAATCGTAGGAGGAGAACGTACCCATATACTTCTCCCACAGCCACGAAATGCTCTGCCCGTTTTTCATTGTTACGGAGAGAATAAGGAAGATAAGCATTGATATTATAAGCCCACCGAAACCGTTTGCAAGGCGCTTTGAGCCCTCTTTGCCGTTATCCTGCTTAAAGCAATCGTAAATAACTCCGAATTCGCGTGCCGCCGCAAAAAGCATAACGGGGCCGAAAAGCACCGCCTGTGGCTTAAAGAGCAGTCCAACGGAATAAACAATAACCGAAAGCCCGAATTTATCCTCATCGATAAGCATAAACGAAAGCATCATAAACAGGACAAGAATTGAATCCACCTGTCCCCAAACGGCGGAGTTGAGTATCGCCGTAGGCAGAATCGCATACAGCGCGCCCAGAATCGCCGCAACGTTTTCGCCCGCGTACTTTTTCGTCTTTTTTACTATAAGTACCGCCGCAATGATATCGCAGATAATCGCGGGCAGTTTTAAGAACATAAGTCCCGCGCCCTGTGCAAGGGACACCGAGGGCGAAATAAGCGATATAAGCCCCAAAACAAGCATATAAAGGGGCGGATAATCGCAGAAGTAGTTATCGGCATAGAACGCAAACGGTCCCACCGATGCCATTCTCTGCCCCCAGGCGGCAAAGCAGTTGATATCAACCTTAAAGCCCGTGTACATTACTGACGCAATAAGCCTGATTACAAGCGCCGCGCCGATTATTATGTACGCAGTTTTCGGGGTGAACTTTTCTTTATACCTCATCGCAAGCACAACGAAAAGCATTACGAATGCAAAATACGCTATGCCGCGGGTTACGGTCTGCAATTTTATGTTTGACGCCGAGCCGGTCGTTTTGTTTCCCGTGTCCGATGAAAACTCAAACGTTTCGATTGACGCCACGTCAACACCCTCGGGAACTTCTTTAACTCTCTCAAATCTTACGTCGTCAAAGTACGCAATACCCTTGCAGTCGGCGCTGTAATATCCGAGGCGCAAAGCAACCGTTACGGATTTCATATTCTTCTCGGTTTTTCCGTAAAGCGTAATTTCAGTCCAGTCGGTATCGTTTTGCACAAATTCACTGCGGCAGTATGTTTGCAAAAAACCTATATTGGCACCGGTGGGGTTTGTCCTTTGCTCGGTGCTTTCGGTTTTTACCTTTGCCGAAAGTTTGTAATATGCATTGCCCTGAACGCTTACTTCCTGTATAAAGCGGGCATCGTTAAAATCTTCACTTTCAATGCACAGCACATATTTTCCTTCCGGCGCGTTTGCGCTTTCGGCCGCTTTGCAGTTATCCGCGGACATAGTCGTGTCGTACCTGTCAAGCGTCCAGTTTTCGGGAATTTCATCTTCAACCGTTTCAAATCCGCCGTTTTTGATTAAATTTTCGTTGTAGGGCTGATTCGTTTTACCTGCACACCCTGAAAACAAAAGCGCACAAAGCACCGCCAAGGTGCAAAAACCGAAAATCTTCTTCATATTTTCTCCCCTAAAAACAGTTTTTGAAATACTCTATATTTACTTCCCCGCCGATTGCGGTTATCTCTATAACATCAAATCTGCAATTTACTTCGCCCAAACGGCGCGTCATAAGATAATGTGCCGCGGCATAGCGGATATTCCTTTGTTTGCTCTTTGTTACCGCTTCCCGCCCATAGCCGTTTTTAAGCCCCGTGCGCATTTTTACCTCAACAAATGCGTAAACGTCTTTATCCTTTGCAACAATGTCTATTTCGGCACTGCGCGACGCATGATAATTGCTTTCTATTACCTTTATTTTCTGCTTTTCAAGATACTTTCTCGCAATCTCTTCGCCTGCAGCGCCGCATTCACGGTTATTCATAATATCTTTGTCAAAAAACTCTTTCTGTGATATTTTGAGGGTCCGTATTTTTTTATAAGTTCAATATGTTCCTTTGTTCCGTAGCCCTTATGCTTTTTGAAGTTGTATTCCGGGCATTCAAGGTCGATTTCTTTCATAAGCCTGTCCCTGGTGACTTTGGCTATTATGGATGCCGCGCCGATACTTAATATTTTTGCGTCGCCCCCGATTACCGCCCGTTCGTTTTTTATCTCGCCTATTGTAAAGTTGCCGTCAATAAGCAGAAAATCGGGCTTTTCGCATAAACCCCGAACCGCAAGCGCCATTGCCTTTTTTGTGGCGTTAAGTATGTTTATTTCGTCTATTTCGTCCTGCCACACAAGGGCGCAGGAAACATTTGCCCGTGCCTTTATTTCCTCAAACAGCGCCTCCCGCTTTTTTTCGGAAAGTTTTTTTGAATCGTTTATGCCTTCGGGAATATCAAGCGGATTAAGAATCACCGCCGCGGCGGCAACAGGTCCCGCAAGAGGACCGCGCCCCGCCTCGTCAATTCCCGCAACGGAAATAAATCCGCTTTTATATAATTCCGCCTCTGTTTCAAAACCCATTACGGCACCTCCAAAGTCATTCTGCCTATTTTGCCGCTGCGGAATTCGTCAAGAAGCATTTTTGCACAGCGGGCATAATCGTACTCGCCGCCCTTTATTAAAAATCCGCGTTTTTTGCATACCGCATCCAGATCAGTCAGAGCGTCGCCCGAAACATCAATTCTGTAGCGCTCTTTAAGTTTTTCGGGATACTGTTCGCCAAGCACTTTTATAAGATTGTAGGCTATGTCGTCCCTATCAAGAATTTCATCGTTAAGCGCACCGGTAAAGGCAAGAAACATTGCGCTTTTTTGATTTTCAAGTTTGGGCCACAGCAGTCCCGGCGAATCAAGCAGGTCTATATTTCCTGCTTTAATCCACTGTTTTCCCCGCGTTACGCCGGGCTTATCACCCGTTTTTGCTTTCTGTGCACCGCAAAGGGAATTTATAAGCGTGGATTTTCCCGAATTGGGTATACCCGCAACAAGAGCGCGCATATTCCGCGTTACGCCCTTTTGCTTGAAGTATTCCGCCTTTTCGCGGCAGATTTCGTTTATGGCGGCAACAACTTCACTTTGCTTATTCCGTGCATTTATTGCCCGCGCGGGAATACCGCTGTTTTCAAAATATTCAATCCATTTTTTCGTTTTGCCGCCGTCGGCAAGGTCGGATTTGCTTAAAAGCACAAGGCGGGGTTTATTAAATTTGTTTATGTCCGGGTTTGAACTCGAAAAAGGAATCCTCGCGTCGCGGAGTTCGATAATAACGTCGATGAGTTTCATATTTTCTTCCATCATCCGTTTTGCCGCCGCCATATGCCCGGGGTACCAGTTTATATTATTTGCCATAACCTGTTCCGTTCCTGTAATTTCTCATTTTATATTATAGCAAAAAGTTCAAAAAAAATAAAGTAAAAAATACCGCTACTTAAAGCGGTATTCCGTAGGCGTCATTCCCGTGTGTTTATTAAAGCATTTTGAAAAATATCCGTTTGAAACAAACCCGCATTCGCAGGCGATATCCTTTACGGGCTTATCGGTGGTTTTCAAAAGTTCCTTTGCCCTGCGCAAACGCGTATCGGTCAGCTTTTCCGAATACGTAATGCCGAAAACTTTCTTTATAAGCCTTTCGGTCTGCCTGAGCGAAAGATTCATTTCTCCCGCCAGGTCGGCAATCCTCACGTCCTCGCCGTAGCGCGAAAAGAAAAACTCGTCAAGTTTTGTCCGCCACAAAACACATCTGCCCGTCTTTTCGTTTCCGAAAACGTTATTTTCGGAAAGCCTTAAAATTTCCGTTGCAAGCACGGTGCAGTAGCCCTGCAACGCAAAAAAGAATCCGTTTTTCTTTCGGCTCATTTCCCGAGCGACCGCCGTAAACAAGGATAAAAAAGTACCGTCACTGTCCTTTGCCGGAAAAAAAGAATCAAATTTATCCTCAGTCTTAAAATATATACTGTACTGTATAAGGTCGGGGCTGATTTTTTCTTTGGGCTGAGCGTGAAATTCGTTCGGGTGCAGAAGAATCAAATCCCCCGCCGACACGGAATATTCCCTTACCCCCGCCTTTTGCACGCATTTTCCGCCCGCAAACAGCCGAAGTTCGTAATCCCCGTGATTATGCGTCAGTGCTGCGCATTCCTCACCCTTTGCAAGCATATTTTCGCTTACGGTAAACACAAATTTCATTTTCCCCGCGGTAACGGGAACTTCAATTAAAAGAGGATTTTCAAAAAGCGGCATTTTCTTTCTCCTTTACGGTACTTTTGCGACACTTTTTTATATAACACGGCAGAAAATTATATTTACAACGGCTTTGCCGCCATGCTAAAATAACGTTACAAACTTAACGGGAGGATTTTTTATGTTTTGGGGAACAGTTTCACGGACGGAAGAGGGACCGTTCAGGTATCAGGGCTGGCCCACTGCGGCGTGCGATAAAAACGGAACCGTATATGTTGCCGCATCGGGGCACAGGGTCAGCCACATCTGTCCTTTCGGCAAGACGCTTTTGTATAAAAGCACCGACGGCGGGATTTCTTTTTCAAAGCCCGAAATCGTCAACGACACCGCCCTTGATGACCGCGACGCGGGCATTTTAATAAGAAGAAACGGCGATATGATTATATCATGGTTTAATCATCCGCGCAATTTTTATTTCGATATGGAAAACGAGCTTAAAGAAAAATGGATTAAGCCCGAATTTCACGCACTTACCGACGGTATGTTTTCTTTTTGGCGGAGTTTAAGCGAAAAAGATGCGGATTTCGGGTCGTTTATAAGAATTTCCCGCGATTCGGGAAAGACGTTTTCCGAAAAAATAAAAGTGCCGGTCAGCGCGCCCCACGGTCCGATTGAGGCAAACGACGGTTCGCTTATCTACCTGGGCAAAGCAAATTATATTGACGGCTCACTCTCGCGGCGGATATGCTGTGCAAAAAGCACCGACGGCGGCTTAACGTGGGAAATCTCGGGCGTTGTTCCCGTTCCCGACGGGTACGGTATTGAAGATTTTCACGAGCCTCATGCCGTTATGCTGCCATCAGGGCGGATTTTGGGCGCAATAAGAATGGAGCACCGCAGCCCGAAGTGGGAATTCAGAATTTTTTTGACTTTCTCCGACGATTTCGGCACGACTTGGTCAAAGCCCGAAATGCTTGACCTGTGGGGTTCGCCGCCCCACCTTATGCTCCACTCTTCCGGCGCGGTTATTTTAACTTACGGCAAACGCACCGCGCCCTTGGGTGCTGCGGCAAAGGTAAGTTTTGATTCGGGAAAAACATGGGGACGCGAAATTGCGCTTAACGCGAGCGGCACCGACCCGGATTTAGGCTACGCCTCCACCTGTGAACTGCCCGACGGCTCACTGTTTTCGGCGTATTATCAAAAACTGCCGGGCGATGATTTTAACTCAATACTTTATACGAAATGGAGCCTTACGGAATTATGAAAAAGTTTTCGGGCGTAATGCCCGCCCTTATGACACCCGTAACAAACGACGGCAAACTTGACGAGCCCGCCCTTACCTCTTTTATTGAATATCTTATTTTACAGGGTGCCGACGGATTTTACGTTGCGGGCGCAACCGGCGAGGGGCTTATTCTTGATTTTGACACCCACGCGGCGCTTACCGAATCGGTTTGCAAAACCGTTGCCGGAAGAGTTCCCGTTATAGTCCACACGGCAAGAATGAATTTCAGCGAAGCGGTTTTTTTGGCAAAACATGCCGAAAAATGCGGTGCGGACGCAATAAGCGCCGTTCCGCCGCTGTTTTATTCTTACGGTGAGGACGAACTTTTCAACTATTATAAAAAACTTTCGGAGAGTACGGCGCTGCCGTTTATAATCTACAACAATCCCGGTGCGGGTGTAACGTTTACCGATTCTCTGCTTGACCGCCTGTTTTCGCTTAAATCGATTACGGGAATAAAATGGACGAATTCCGACTATGCCGCGGTTCTTCGCCTGAAATCCCGCAAAAACGATGTAAATATAATAAACGGTCCCGACCAGACTCTGCTTTTGGGGCTTTGCGCCGGCTGTGACGGCGGAATAGGCACTACATATAATTTTCTTTTGCCCCTTGTAAAAGAGGTTTTCCGGCTTTTTCCCGATATCTCTTCCGCGCGGCTCGTTCAGGAAAAAGTTTCCCGCATAATTTCCGCCCTTGACGGGTTTTCTCTGCTTTCGGCAACGCGGTTTATTATTTCCCGTCTCGGCTTTCACGGCTTTGAAAACACGGTCTTTCCCGCAAAGCCCCTGAGTGAGAGTGAAAAGACACTTCTCTTAAAACGGCTTAAAGATAGCGGATTTGAAGTATAAAAAACTCTCCGCGGTTAAATTTCCGCGGAGAAGTTTTTAATATATTTTTCTTGCCGTGCCTTTGGGCAGGCGGAACGTCCACGTTTGCAGTTTCATTCGCCTTTCAAGCACGCTGCCCTCAAATGCGTCGGTATAAATCCAACTGTTTTTATATTTCATTTTGTCAAGCATAGGGAACTGCGCGGTGTCCGTCTGCCAGCCGCCGGGCGCGACGGTAACGGTTTCTTTTCCGTCAAGCACTTCCGCCGCCGCTTTCAGCCACTGCTCCGTACTCAGTTTTTTGTTTCCCGCACATATAAACAGCGGCAGCCACGTGCCCCTGTTTATGCTTTTTGCCGATTCTTTCATCTCTTCCTTTGTGACCGTTACGGTGTTTTCGTTTACAAACGGTTCTTCCGAAAAGCCGTACACTCTGCCGCACTTATACCTGTTTTCGCCTTTTAAGAAAGCCGCAAACGCAAAGAATATATCCGCAAGGCAGTAAGAATCTGGCAGCGTTACGGGGAAAAACTCTTCTTTTATTTCCCGCGCGATAAGGCTTATATCATCTTTTTCGATTGTCCGCTCCCCGTCAAGATTCCGCACGATATCGTAATAATTCACTATTCTGAACGATGAATCGCTTTTTATCAGTTTTATAAGCAGCGCGAAATTCTCATAGAACTTTTCAATCTCGCTTTCTTCTCTTACGGGACTTTTAACCCATTCGCTTTCGGGCGTGTTTTTGCCGTCAAAATTGAGTTTGTCCCAAAACTCGGTACAGTAAGCCATATTGGGGTGATGAACGAAAATATATAACGATTTCGCCCGCTTGATTTCTTCAAGCAGATTTTTAAGACTTTCTTCGTCCGCCGAAAAAAGCAGGTTTTCCAAAGATTCGTTGTAATCGGCGCACCAGATGTTCATGCAGTTCATCGGTCTGCCGGTTTTCCCGTCGCAGAGAGGAATCCCGCCCAGCCTGTCGCCGGGATAAATTCTGCTGCCCAAAAGCGAATACCCGTAATGGGCAACGTATGAATTGTTCGTTCCCGCCGCCACCGCTCCGGGAAAACTCTGTTTTCCGAACACGGCTTCAATCAGTCTTTCGCTTTCTCTTTCCTGACGCAGAAATTCATCAAGCGCTGCGGAGAAATCCTCAACGTCGGTATATTCGTTTACCGTGGGGTGGAAGGAATGTGCAAGCGAATGGTTATTTATTTCGTGGTGTTTGAGTTCTTCTATTATATCGTCCCTTTTCCACTCACGCAGTTTTTCCGCCAAACGTCCCACAACATTAAAATCGCCCTTTATGCCCTCACTGCGCAAAAGCCTTGCCGCCCGCAGAATACCATCGGCGGCATTGTCGTTTACGTAATCCTCCGTATCAAAACTGAAAATTATATCCGTCATTTTATTTTCTCCCGACTCATTTTTTTTATTTTACCAAATTGCAAAGCAAAAATCAAGTCATATAGAAATTTTTGTCCGTTAAAAAACACTTTTATAAACAAACATTCTTTATCCGACAAATATCGCTTGATATTAAACCGTTTATGTGCTAAAATACCCTTTGTCCTTTTCAGGAATAATATATATTTGAAGGAGTTTTTATTATGTTTCACTTAAAGGAACACGGTACTAACGTTCGTACCGAACTCATGGCAGGGTTGACCACCTTCTTCGCAATGGTCTATATTCTTATGGTAAACGCAAATATGTTTGCCAATCCCTTTGGCGACGGCACAAACGTGCTGGGCGTATCCTACGGCGCTATTTATATTGCAACCGCAATATCGGCCGTTATCGGCACAGTGCTTATTGGGCTTTTATCCAACCTTCCCCTTGCACAGGCAAGCGGAATGGGGCTTAACGCCTTCTTTGTTTACACCGTTTGCGTAACTCTCGGCTTTTCCTATGCAAACGCGCTTGTAATGGTACTTATCGACGGTGTTGTTTTCATTCTTCTTACCGTTACGGGTTTAAGGAAGAAAATCTTTGATGCTATCCCCAAAGAAGTACGCACCGCAATACCCGCAGGTATCGGTCTGTTTATTGCTTTTCTTGGATTACAGAACGCAAAAATAGTTATCCCCAGCACCTCAACGGGCGTTACCCTGGGTTCATTTAACCTGCTTATTGACGGTTCGTGGGCAAGCATTATGCCTATGGTTGTTACCGTTGTTGCTTTTTTGGCGATAGTTATAATGTCAAAGAAAAACGTTAAGGGCGCTATTCTTTGGGGAATTTTAGGCGGCGCGGCTCTGTACTATGTTCTGGGCTTCACCGTAAGCGGATTCTATGAGAACCTCAACATTACCTTTGACAGCCCCTTTGAGGCGTTCAGAGCATTCGGAACAGAGGCGTTCGGCAAAGTATTTACTGAAGGTTTCGATTTCTCAAATTACATTACCGCAAACGGAACCGCAAACTTTGCGCTTACCATTATTACCACGTCCCTTGCGTTCTGCATGGTTGATATGTTCGATACTCTCGGCACTCTTTACGGTGCCTGCGCTCGCGGCAATATGCTTGACGAAAAAGGTGAAGTTCCCAATATGGACAGGGCTATGCTTGCCGACGCCGTTGCCACCACTACCGGCGCAATCTGCGGAACCTCAACCGTTACAACGTTTGTTGAATCTTCCGCCGGCGTTGCCGAGGGCGGCAGAACGGGTCTTTCCTCAATGTTTACGGCTCTGTTCTTCTTTATTGCAATGTTTTTAAGCCCCGTTGCCCAGCTTATTCCCGGCTGTGCAACCGCGGCGGCTCTTATCTACGTAGGCGTTCTTATGATGGCTTGCGTAAAGGAAATCGACTGGCTTTCGCCCGACAAGGCAGTTCCCGCATTTATGACTCTTGCCATTATGCCCTTTGCCTACAACATTTCCTACGGCATAGCGTTCGGTCTGCTTTCCTACACCGTAATCAATCTTTTCTGCGGCAACGTTAAAAAGATTAAAGCCGGCACTTGGGTAGTAACTCTGCTTTTCGTGCTTATGCTTCTCTTTACTCACTGATTCGGTTAAAAAACATAAAATCGTCGGCTTACTTGCGCCGGCGATTTTCTTTTTATTTGACGCAACGCAAAATAAATAGTATAATACATCCAAATAATGTTACGGAGTATTTTTTATGAGTTTTAAGGACACTGTTGCCGGAATTATTGCCGAAAAAGCGGGAATTTCCGCCGGGGAATGCGCTTCTTTTTTGGAAACGCCGCCCCAGAAAGAAATGGGCGATTTGGCTTTCCCCTGTTTCAAACTGGCGCGGGTTATGCGCAAAGCGCCCCCCGCAATCGCCGCAGAACTTAAAGAAAGCATTGTTCTGCCGGATTTTATTAAAGAATGCCGCGTTGAGGGCGGATATCTCAACTTCTTTTTCTCCCCCGAAAAGCGCGCCGAATCGGTTTTGACGGAAATCAACGAAAAAGGCGTATCCTACGGTTCGTCCGACGAGGGTGCCGGCAGGACAATCTGCCTGGACTATTCTTCAATAAACATAGCAAAGCGCTGCCATATAGGCCACCTTACCACCACGGTTTTGGGCAATTCACTTGCAAAGATCCACAGGTTTCTGGGTTACAAAACGGTTTCGATAAATCACTTGGGCGACTGGGGAACCCAGTTCGGTAAAATGATTTGTGCATTCAAGCACTGGGGCAAGCGTGAGGACGTTGAAAAAAACGGCGTTAACGCGCTTATAGACCTTTACGTGCGTTTTGACCGCGAGGCTGACGAAAACCTTGAAAATGAGGCGCGGGCGTGGTTTAAGAAAATTGAGGACGACGACCCGGAAGCAACGGAACTCTTTACATGGTTTAAGGATATTACCCTTAAAGACGTTGCCGTTATCTATGACCTTTTGGGCATTCATTTTGATTCCTACGCCGGCGAAAGTTTCTATAAAGACAAGTGCGGTGCGGTTATCGATGAACTTAAAGAAAAGAATCTGCTTGAATTTTCACAAGGCGCATACGTTGTTAACCTTGATAAATACGATATGCCCCCCTGTATACTGTTGAAATCCGACGGCGCCACTATTTACGCCACCCGTGATTTGGCAGCAGCGTTCTACCGCAAAAAAACCTACGATTTCGATAAATGCCTTTACGTTGTTGCATATCAGCAGGATTTGCATTTTAAGCAAATTTTTAAGGTAATAGAACTTATGGGCTATCCCTGGGCAAAGGACCTTATTCACGTGCCGTTCGGCATGGTAAGTTATGAGGGGCAGACCCTTTCCACCCGCAAAGGTCATGTGGTTTACCTTGACGAACTGCTGCACCGTGCCTGCGATAAGGCGCTTGATATTATAAACGAAAAGAATCCCGACCTGCCGGACAAAGAAAAAGTTGCCCGTCAGGTAGGAATCGGCGCGGTTGTGTTCTATGACCTTTTCTCCGGCAGAATCAAGGATGTTGATTTCTGGTGGGACAGGGCGCTTAACTTTGAGGGTGAAACCGGTCCTTACGTACAGTATGCCCACACCCGCTGCTGTTCGGTTCTTGCAAAAGCGCCCGCACTTGACGCTGCACTGGCGGATTTCTCTGCGCTGAGCGACGAATCAAGCACCGAGCTTATTACACTTTTGGAAGCCTTCCCGCAGGTTGTTGCCGATGCGGCACAGAAATATGAGCCGTCGGTTATTACCCGCTACTGCGCGGCGCTTGCGCAAAGTTACAATAAATTCTATTTTGACAACCGCATTATCGGCGAAAACGAGGGTGTTATGCAGGCAAGGCTGCTTGCAACAAAATGTACCCGCGATGTTATAAAAACCGCTTTGGGTCTTTTGGGAATAGACGCTCCCGAGAAGATGTAAAGGAGAATAAAAATGATTTTTCAAAAGCAGGTAAGGGAAGAAAAGTATTACGACATTATTGTCGCCGGCGGCGGTGTTGCCGGTGTTGCTGCGGCGCTTACGGCGGCAAAAACGGGCAAAAGCGTGCTGCTGCTTGAAAAGACCACGGTTTTGGGCGGTCTTGCCACGGGCGGACTTATAAACTTTTTTGTGCCTATGTGCAACGGTCGCGGCAAACAGATAATTTTCGGACTTGCGGAAGAACTTTTAAGAGATTCAATCCGCTACGGCTATAATACTCTGCCTAAGGAGTGGAAAGACGGCGAGCCGAAAGAAAAAACCGAGGTGCGCTACATTACAAAGTATTCTGCCGATATTTTTGCCCTTGTTTTAACCGAAAAAGTTACTTCCGCCGGTATTGACCTGCTGTTTGACTGCATTGCCGCCGAGCCTGTTATGGAGGGCGGACACATTAAGGGCGTTATAACCGAAAGCAAATCCGGGCTTTTGTACTACCCCTGCGGCGTGCTTATCGACACTACCGGTGATGCCGATATTCTGCGCCGCGGCGGCGTTCCCACTGCCGAGCGGGGAAATTACTTTACATATATGGGTCTTGCGATTACACTTGATTCATGCAAAAAAGCAGTTGAAGAACAGGACATCGGGCGTGCCACAATGTGGACCACCGGCGGCGGAATAAATCTTTTCGGCGATAATCAACCTGCCGATGTACCCCTTTGGCACGGCACGGATGTTTATTCCGTTTCGGATTATCTTATTCGCAACCAAAAAGTTATGTTCGATAAGGTAAAGACTTATAACGGCTGCGATATCGTGCAGTTGCCCACGATTCCCCAATTGCGCACGTCCTGCCACATTCAGGGCAATTACACGCTTACCGTAGGCGACGCTTACAGGCACCACGCCGATTCAATCTGCGCCATAAACGATTTTGAGCACCGCGACCACCTGTTTGAAGTGCCTTACGGCTGTCTTTGCCGCGAGGGCTTTGACAATGTGCTTACCGCGGGACGCTGCGCGTCAGGCGACAGCTACGGTTGGGACCTGCTGCGTGTTATTCCCCCCGCGATTCTTACCGGTCAGGCGGCGGGTGAAGCCGCGGCAATGGCAATTGAAAACGGCGGTCAGGACGTTAACCGCATTGCCGTTCCCGAATTGCAAAAGCGCCTTAAAAAGCAAAATATGATGATTCATTTCCCCGACGAATACGTTCCCGAAGATAAAACCGTTATCATTCACGGTAAGAATCAGGACGGTCACGCCGAGGGGCATTTGTGAAAGTCGGGATCCTATTTTTTGGGGCTCCGCCCCGTACCCCGTACTCATTTCGGGGCGCTGCCCCGTACCCCGTCCGCTTTCTTGAAAGAAAGCGGAGCAAAGAACTTGCTTTTTTAATATGGCGGGTTCTTTTATTTTTGAGGAAAGGTCATAAGATAAATAAAGAGCAGGAGACAGACACTGTAAAATATAATTTTATTGCATAAGGTTGTTTCTTTTCGCAACCCCCGTCCTCCATCGTAGGGCGGGGGTTTATCTCCTGCCGCATTGCCATGCCGCATTGAACGGGGCGCTGCCCCGTACCCCGTACTCATTTCGGGGCTCTGCCCCGTACCCCGTCCGCTTTCTTGAAAGAAAGCGGAGTAAAGAACTTGCTTTTTTGATATGGCGGGTTCTTTTTTTTTAAGGAAAGGTCATAAGATAAATAAAGAGCAGGAGACAGACATTGTAAAATATAATTTTATTGCATAAGGTTGTTCCTTTTCGCAACCCCCGTCCACCATCGTAGGGCGGGGGTTTATCTCCCGCCGATATGAGAAGAGGTGGAATGTTTGAGGAAAGAATATAATGTTACAAAAATCATTATTCCCACCCCTTATAATAAAATTCTTTGGCTTTACCTTTCTTTTAAGAAAGGTAAAAAAATAAACGTAAGCGGCAGGAGCAAGCCCCTGCCCTACGGTATAGGATAAGTAAAGAACACAAATCAACCCTTGCGGAAAAACAAATTTCTGTTGCACAAGATTGTTCACCCTAACCCCCGCCCCCCATCGTAGGGCGGGGGTTTATCTCCCGCCGATATGAGAAGAGGTGGAATGTTTGAGGAAAGAATATAATGTTACAAAAGCACTGCCTCCACCCTTTATAATAAAATTCTTTGGCTTTACCTTTCTTTTAAGAAAGGTAAGCGGCAGGAGCAAGCCCCTGCCGCACGCATTAAAAAATACAAATTGCAAAACACCTGTCTTACAGCGATGCTTTGAAAACAGAAAGAATATCATCCTCTTTAAGCGGTGCCCATGCGGAATCAAGTCCCTCGTTTTCGGCAACGTGATGTGCCATTTCTTCAAGCCTTGATTCGTCGATTCCCACATCTTTAAGATGCATGGGCATACCGAACGATTCAAACAGTTTATACGTTTCTTCTATTGTTTTTTCGGCAATAAGGTTTTCGGGAAGAGTCGGATCGATTCCGAAAATATTCTTGCCGAACTTTACAAACCGCTCCCGTGTTTTATCGGAGAGGATATGTTTCATCCAGCGGGGCGTGAGAATGGCAAGGCCTTCGCCGTGAGTGATATCGTAATATGCGCTCAGCGCGTGCTCCATTCCGTGGCAGGGCCAGCCCGAATAACTGTTGCCTATTGAAAGAATTCCGTTGCAGGCAAGAGAGCAGTCCACCATAAACTCGCCGCGAGCCTGATAATTTTCGGGTTCTTTAAGAGCAATATGCGCGTTTTCTATAAGGCTTTTTATCGCCGATTCGCACATGCCGTCAGCCAAAGAGGAGTGTTCGGCACAGAAATACTGCTCGATAATATGGTTGATTGCGTCCGCCGCACCCGCCGCAGTCTGCTTTTTTGAAACCGAGAACGTATATTCGGGGTCAAGAATTGAAACTGCGGGGAAAAGATGTTTGTCTATATACCCTACTTTATCGTTTGTTTCGGTGCGGGATATAACCGCGCCCGAATCGTATTCCGAACCTGTCGCCGCAAGAGTGATGATATCAACAAGGGGCAGTGCCGCCTTTGTTTCAACTTTATATGTTATCAAATCCCACGGTTCGCCGTCATATTTCGCTCCTGCGCAGATTGCTTTTGAGCAGTCAAGCACGCTTCCGCCGCCTGCGGCAAGTACAACATCAATGTTGTTTTCCTTGCAGAGTTTCACGCCGTCAAGCACGCTTGTGGAATACTTGGGATTGGGTTCAATTCCCGAAAGTTCGACCACTTCAAAATCTTTCAGCATCTCTTTTACCTTGTCGTACAGTCCGATTTTCTTAATGCTTCCGCCGCCGTAGGTCAAAAGCACTTTTTTGCCGTAAACAGCAAGCACGTCGGGCAGATTCTTTATTGAATCCTTTCCGAAAATCAGCCGTGTAGGTGTGCAGTACTCAAAATTCGTCATAAAAACAGCCCCCTATTTTATATTTTTCCCCGCAGAAAATGCTCTGCCGGATACTTTACCCAAAGAAACATACGTGTTGTTAAACGGATCAAAAGTGATTGGTGCGACCTTTGCCGTATCAACATTGCCGTTTTCGTCCAGAACGCGTTCATCAACGCTGACATTTACTATTTCGCCCACCAGGCGTCCGCTTGACGGGTCATAACTTTTAAGTTTACATTCAACCGCCACCGAAAGCTCTTCTATAAGCGGTGCATCCACGAATTCCGACTTTACCGCCGTAAAACCGGCACGGGCAAACTTATCCTTTACCGAATTTGCCGAGGTTATGCCCACGTAGTCACAGGCATCAAGATATTTTTCTTCCGCCATGCTTACCGTAAAGGCTTTTCTTTTAAGAAGATTCTTTGTGGTCTTGTGTCCCGCGCTTATGCACATCGATATTTCTTTATCGTCACTTATTCCGCCCCATGCCGCGTTCATTGCGTCCGGCGTGCCGTCATCGTCATAAGTGCCGATAATAAATACCGGCTGCGGATAGCAGTAGGGTTTTGCTCCGAAATTTTTTCTCATAAAAAATCGCCTCTTTTCACACATATTATACCTCACAAATCCCGGTTCAGGTCAACAGTATTTTAGCGATTTTTCAAAAAAATTTCTGTGAAAACGAAAAACGGAAGTGCAATCTGCACTTCCGCTGTTTTCGTTAAACTGTAACTATCAAAGTCCGTATCTCTTCTTGAATTTGTCAACGCGTCCGGCAGAGTCAACAAACTTCTGCTTACCCGTGTAAAAAGGATGGCATTTTGAGCAAATTTCAACAGAAAGAGAATCCTTAACCGAGCCTGTTTCGAATGTTTCGCCGCAGGCGCACTTTACTGTTACCTTTTTGTAATCCGGATGTATACCCTGTTTCATTTTGGATTCACCTCATTCTTTACGGAAACTAATCCTTACTATCAAGCATCGGTTATTATACCCTTAAACGCTTATTGTGTCAATCGGTTTTTGTAAAAATTTCGATTAAATCGGCATAAACGTATCAAAGGAAGAAACACTCGTTGCCAAGCGTGGTATAATACGTGCGGTTTTTCCCCGCCCAACAGGTGTACCGAGCCGAAACCGAACAGAAATACAGGCAATTGCCCACAGGTTTTACGCCCATATATGCTTCCACCGCCGCATAGAAATTACTTGTTGAATACGTTTCGTTTGCAAGCGTGCTGTTTGCGGTAGAGAACTGTTTGGGCGAATAGATTATATCGTGCACCGATGCGCCCGTGCGCTTAACGCGGTTCATAATAACGCTTCCCACGGCAAGCTGGCACTTGTACGAGCTTCCGCCCACTTCACGTTTAATAATCCTTGCCATAAGTTTTATGTCGTTCAACTGACTTTCCGACAGCGACGCAAGCGCGGAATTTATCAAATCCATATTGGCTGAATTGTACCCGCTTACCGTTGTGCCCGTGGTCGTTGAGCCTGACGAAGAATTATTCTTTGCACTTAACGCCGCAGAAATTTTCGAAAGCGTCTTGCTTCCCGCAATGCCGTCTGCGCTTATGGAATACGCTTTCTGGAACGCCATTACCGCTTTTTTGGTAACACTTCCGAATTCGCCTGTGGCTGTACCGGAGAAATAGCCCAGTTTCTTCAAATCCTGCTGCAATTTTTTAACCTGACTGCCCGTATCACCCTGACGGAGCGTGCCGGGTTTTGCAATGGAATCGCCGCTTACTGCGGTTACTGTTTTTTCTTCTTTGTTTATCTTTGCCGCCGCCGAGTTAAGCGCGGCAAGGGTCAGATTGGCAACCGTACCGGTCTGGCTTATCTGATTGTTCTTTTGGAATTTCTTTACCGCCGAAACGGTTATTGCGCCGTAGTAGCCGGTAACATATTTTTCGTCAAGATACCCAAGCTGGCTGAGCCGCTGTTGCAGTGCCTTAACGCCCGCGTCCTCATCGCCGGACTTATACGTCCTGTCGGTACTGAGTTTTGTTATGTTTGAAAGTTCGTTTATCTTTTCAATCGTAAGTTTTGCCGCAACGCCGGTAGGCGAGATATCGTGTTCCTTTTGAAACTTCTTTACCGCCGCTTCGGTTTTGTCGCCGTAATATCCGGTAACATTATCATTTGAAAGATATCCCATTTCGGCAAGTTTCTCCTGCAAGGTCTTAACCTCGCCGCTTTCCATATCCTTTTTAAGCACCATTGTGCCGTCGATATCCTTTTTTACAAACAGCGATTCGAGTGTCTTTTCAGCCGCAACGCCGGTCTGCTTTATATTGTTTTTCTTCTGGTATAAAAATACCGCTTCCTCTGTCGCGGGTCCGAAGAAGCCCGTAACGTACTTTTCTTCCAAAACGCCGTTTTCGGCAAGTTTTTGTTGAAGTTCCTTTACATCGGGACCTTTACTGCCTATTTTTAATGCGGAATCGGGCATAGCGTGCGCGGTAAGCGCCGATAAAACAAGCGTAAAGAAAGCCGCCGCAAGCAAAAGCAAGATAAGCCTTTTTCTCATCTGCCTCTCCTCCTTTATTCGTCTTGATTCAGAGTATACACCTCTCTGACCGATTCTATTCTACCACACTTCAAAAAATTGTGCAACACTTTTGTAATAATTGTTTGTTTTGAAGTCCTTTTTGTGCATATTGCACAAAAAACGACCCGCAAAGAGCCGTTTTTTTATGCATATTTTTTGTATACGGAAAAAATCAGCCTTCCGTTTGGAGCATATATTCCATATAGCCTTCCAGCGAATCTCTGTCGCTTACGGTTATTTTGCCAAACCCGTAAAAATGCATAAATGCCGAGAGAATACACCCGCCGTAAACGATAATATCCGCCCGCGGCGCAAAATCTCCTGAATATTCCGCCCTCTGCACACCCGTCATATCGGCAAGTTTTTGTAATTCGCCGTCAAGCACGTTCAGAGAAAGTTCCGCCCCCTGTATTTTTTCGGGGCAGTAGTTTTTTAAGCCCGCCGAAAGTGACGCTATTGTGGTGGGCGTTCCCGAAACGCCTATAAGTTCGCCCGCTTTTGATATGTGCGTTACGGCGTCGTAAGCGGGAAGAAACTCATTTTTCACATACTCCCGCACTTTATCCGTATCCGCCCTGCCCGACGGTGTTTCAAACATTTCTTTAAGCCTTACGCCGCCTGTTTTTTGCGAAAGCGCCCTCATCTGCCCTTCAAAGCAGGTAACGACTTCCGTTGACCCGCCGCCGATATCAATAACACCCGCATCTTTTTTGCCCTCTGCCGCGCCGAGATATGCTATTCTGCCTTCAAGTTCGCCGGGGATAACGTTGATTTTTTCGCCCGACGCCTTAAAGACCGATTCCGTAAATTCGTCTTTATTTTTTGCTTCCCGCACAACAGCGGTGGCGTAAACGTATATTTTTTCCGCGCCCGCGTCTTTTGCCTTTTTTATAAATTCGCAAATCTGCTTTTCGGTGCGGCGCATAGGCTCCCCGCCCATAGTGTTTGACCTGTTTATCCCCTCGCCCAGGCGCGTTGTTGCAAGGTCCTTAAAAAGCGGCGTCTGCACGGAGTTTTCAATTTCCGCAACGTAAAGCCTTGTTGAGTTTGTGCCGATATCTATGACCGCTCTTTTCAATTTCCGTCCTCCACCACGTCAACACGGGTTTCGCCGTCTTTAATCATTCCGAAGTGACTGCGCATATATTTATCTATGTAATCCAGAGTATTCTTGTCTTCAACGCTTTTGAGTTTAGCCTGATATTCCTCTTCAAGACGTGTGTTTTCCTCCTGCATACGCTCCATTTGTTTTCTTTGGTCAACAAGCACAATCTCCTGTTTGATATAGATATAGCAAAACGAGATAAGTGCTGCCAGAAAGACAAGCGTAGTTACGGAGCGAATAAATTTAGGGCGTTTTTTAGTTTTTTTGGCCATTTTTATGCCCCCTATTTTTTCAGTCTGCCGAGTTTCGACTTAATATCTGACTTCTCCCCTAAATTATACACAATTTTTGCTGTAAAGTCTATCAATTTTTTAATGAAAAAGCCCAAAGAAACGCGTTCGACGCAAAAACCCGCAAACAGGGCAAGAAAGAAATGCCAGCGTACCTCACCGGAATTAAAAAACCATGCGGTAAGCGCAAAGAGCGCAAAAAAGCAAAGGCAAAAGAAAATATCGGATATGTTTATTGCCGCCTTTTTATTGTCTTTGCGAAAAACGTAGAGAATATCGTAAACAGCGCCAAGCACCGCGCCGACACAAAAGAATACCGCAAACAGCGGTGCCTGACGCGCAGATTCAAACAGCCTCATTTGAATATCCTTGAAAACAGTCCCTCGCGTTTTTCCTTATCGGAATACTCCACGCCCGTTATAAATCCGTCAACGGTTAAAATGCCGTTTTCCAAATCAAGGCGTGAAATATGCAGATTCTGCCCGTAAACGGAAATTCCGCTGTTATCGGTTGCCGCCGAAACCTCCCCCTCGTCGAAACTGTCAACGCGGGTGATTCCCGTAACGGAAATCCGTTCACGGTTTTCTATGTTTACGTTTGTTCTTACGGGCGCCTGACGCGCGGTATTCATTATTTCGTTCATTTTTATTCCCTCCATGCCTTTATAACAGTATGCATTTTTTTCAAAAACTATTACCCCAACTTCCGCCTTAATTTCTCTATTGTCCGCGATTCTATTCTTGAAATCTGAACCTGTGAAAGCCCCATCATATCGGCAACGCGCATTTGCGTACAATCCTTGAAATACCTCAGGATTATTACTTTTTTCTCCTTTTCGTCAAGTTGCTCAATGCACTGCCGCAGGGCAAGTTTATCCGTTTCGCTTACGCGCCTGTGCCGGTCCTCAACCGTATCCATAACGGTTAAATCGTTTTCGCCGCTTAACGGTTCGTCAAGCGAAACACAGGGATTCAGACTTTCAAGGGCAAAAAGCACGTCCTCCAAATCGCACCCGATTTCATTTGCAATCTCTTCCGCACCCGGTTCGCGTGATAAATCAACCGACAGTTTCTGCCTTGCGTAGCGAATTTTCTGCTGCATATCTTTTAGGGAACGGGGCATTTTTACCGTGTTGTTGTCCCGCACAAAACGCTTGATTTCTCCGCTTATCATCGGCACGGCATAGGTTGAAAAGCGCACGTTGAATTTCGGATTAAACCCCGCGACCGCCTTTAACAGTCCGATGTTCCCCACCTGACAAAGTTCCTCATAATCCGTGCCCCGCCCGATGAACCGCCTGACAAGTGAGCGCACAAGGGGTGCGTTTTCCTCGGCAAGTTGCCTGCGGGCATCAGCGTCGCCCGCCTGCGACCGAAGAATCAGTTCGTTTGTTCTGTCAGTATCCCATTTCACTTTTTTTCACCGATTTTTTTATACATTACCACCCTTGTCCCCTCTTCGGGCGCGCTTACAACGCTTACTTCGTCCATAAAACTCTCCATAACGGTAAAGCCCATTCCCGAACGCGTTCCGTCGCCGCAGGTAGTAAAGAACGGTTCCATCGCCTTTTTCACATTCTCTATGCCCGCGCCGTAGTCAACGATTTCTATCCTCAGAACATTGCCGTCTATGTACATTTTCATTTCCACTTCGCCCTTTGAATTGCGGTAGCCGTGCACTATTGAGTTTGTTACCGCCTCGCTTACCGCGGTTTTTATGTCGGAAAGTTCTTCTACCGTGGGGTCAAGTGCCGACGCAAACGCCGACACCGCAATTCGGGCAAACCTTTCGTTTACCGAAAGAGAATCAAATTTTATTTCCGCCGAATTTTTCATGCTTTCTCCTCCTTTTTCGGCATTAAAGAATATACGCCGCTCATTTTAAGCAATTTATCCACGTTTCCGCCTGCCCCGGCAAGATAAATTCTGCGGGTGGCAAACAGTTTGTATCTGCCCAAAAGCACGCCTATGCCGCTTGAATCCATAAACGTAACGTTTGATAAATCCATGATAATCCTGTCCGCGCCGCTTTTAAGAATCGTTCTGTCAAGCTGATTCCGTATTCTTTCGGCGCTGTGGTGGTCTATTTCGCCCTGTAAACTTATTCTGCATTCCATATACATCATCTCCTGTGTTTTTATAATTACCTTTTTTTGGTAAAATTCCTTGCCAAAAGATTCTGTTTTTTTCTGTTGTTTTGTCGAAATAAAAAAAGCACAGGCAAAAAACCTGTGCTGAAAAAATATACATTATGTTATTTTGATTTTTTATTCTTTTTAACGATTACAAATGCCGCCGCACCGCCGCAAACAACAACCGCCGCGGGAACGATAACCCAAAGGGCATTGAACCTGCCTTTATTATCGGTCTTTCCGGGAGTTTCCGCTACGCCGGGTACGTCTGTTACGTCCGGCGCGGGAGTTTCGCCGCTTGCTTCTTTTGCTCTGTAAGCGTCAACAACTTCCCTTAACGCGTCAAGGCGCTCGGTATTTGCTTTATTGTTCCCGTTTGCGTCCTTTACCGGGTTGCCGTTTTCATCGCATTCAAGAGTGGGACAAAGCCAGCCGCCCTCTTCGTGCTCGTTCCAGCCGTAAGAGCAAACAAGATTCGGCGTTGTTACTTCCTTGTTTGCAAGCATAAAATCAAGAAACTTCGTTACGTGGGTTTTCAGTTCGTCCATAGTAGGCTGCAAAGAATATCTGTTGCCGTAAGGCTTTTGAGAATCTTCCGTTGCCTTGGGGTCGCCCTTTACCCAGCTTACGCCCGTTTCAATACGCGCGCGGCTGTCGCGGCCCGTTGTAAACGATGGAATAACGTCTATTTTGCCGCTCTTTACAAGTATGCCCATGGTGTTGAGCACATCCTCGCATGACTTAGCAAGTTCGGCATAAGTCATATCCTTTTTGTCAGCGCCCGTGCTGTACCACGAAACCGCATCGATATCCTTTTTCAGGTTTGCGGTAAACATGGTTTTATCCGTCGTCATGCCCACAACGTAAAGGGATTCCCTGATTCCCGCAAGCACTGCCTGTTTGCGCACCTTTTCAACGTTTTCAGCCGTCCAGTCGTCAACACCGTAAAGGTAAAGTACGGGACGACCGTCAAGACGCAGATAGCAGGAATCTTTCATCGCCTCAAACAGTTCGTTCATCGTCTTGTTTGAGCGAACCGCTTCAAGGATGCCGCACATTTTTATGGTGTCTTTTTTGCTGCTTTCTAGATGCAGTTTGCGGGGCTGGCTCATTGCGTCTGTGGTTTCATACCAAAGATACGCAAAGTAGTCAAGACCGCCGTTAACGGCGTATTCCGCCTCTTTTTCCCAGAGTTCAACGGTGTATTCGGGGAAAGATACCGTGCCGTCGGATTCAACAGACGCAAAGAACGGCGCCTGATTATGGTATTTTGCCGGTGAAAGCACACGTGCCACCTGTGATGCGGGGTCTGTGCCGTCAGGCGTGCTCTTTGTAAAGGCATCCCAGCGGATAGTGCCGATAAGGGTCTTATCGCTGCGCGTTATTGCCGTCTTTGCGGGAACTTCGGCGCCGTCCTCGGGCCTTTCAATCTCCAAAGGCTCGGTGGAAAGATATACGTTATCAACGTAAAACTTGTCGCAGAAACGGGAAAGCCCGTCAAAGCAGAGCAGCCAGTAGCCCTCTTTAAGGGTCAGGTCATCTTCTTCTATATTGATTTCAGCCTCATAAGTAAGCCATTCGCCCGCCGAAACCGATGCCTGTCCAAGCCGCGGGTAAGTGCTTTTTGCGGTGTCTGACATCGAAAAAGACGTGTCGTTAGTCCTTATCGTTACCGATGTTGAAACGTTTTCTTCGGCGTAAAGTTCCATATACAGATAATATGTACCCGCCTCGCCCGCTTTCTGAATAAGGGGCTTGATGTCAAGCGCGGGGCTTGCCCACGTTTTTGACTTATCCACCGTGTATTCAAGCACTTTGCCCTCGCCGTTGGGGTTCGGCTTTGCTGCCACGCTTCCGCCCGCAAAAGCCTGCCACGCAGTTGTACCGGTTTCAAAAGTCGAATCTTTTTCGGGAATAATATTGTTCTCTTCGCCCACCGCAAGAGTTACTGCCGACAAAAGCGACAGCGCAATTATCAGTGCGAGAACCGCTGATACAATTCTTTTCATTTTTTGTTTCTCCTGTTCCATTCTTTATAAAAGCCGAATGCTGTTTTTATGCATAAAAGAGTCGAACTCCTGACGGTTTTAACGGACATATTTTTGCCCTGCGGCAGACGTCTTGGAAATATGCCCGATATTACCCTTTTCCTGTCCCGACAAAATTCTGTCCCGTTAAAACTGCGTGCACCGAAAACGGATTGTTTTTGTTCAAGATTCGTTGAGAACGACGCAGGAATACCGGGAGTTTTTCAAGGAGGACGAAACAGAATATCGGCAAAAAGAGCCGTTTTTCGGCGTTAGGGTTCGGTCCTCTTATGCATAAGTATAAGGTTCGGTACTTTCCGATTTTTTTGCGGTACAGGGGAAAACAAAATTACGCTTTCGTTTCTATTTTACTTACCGGCGGGCAGTCGATTACCTTACGGAAATTCGGTTTTGCCCAGCGTACCGCGTTTGTTATTATTGTCTGTACGTTCTTATCATAGAACGTGGGGAAGGATTCGTGGCCGGGCTGGAAATAGAAAATATGCCCGTAGCCCCGTTTATAGCAGCAGCCGCTGCGGAAAAGTTCGCCGCCCTCGTACCAACCGGCAAAAACAAGTTCGTCGGGGTTGGGTATTGAGAAAGGTTCTGCATATACCTCCTCGTGTTCAAGCTCGAAATATCTGCCTATTCCCTGTGCAATGGGATGTGACGGGTCAACCGTCCATACGCGCTCCATATCACCGTTTTCGCGCCACGAAAGGCTGCACGGAGTGCCCATAAGCGCACGGAAAATCTTTGAGTGATGTCCCGAATGGAGCACAACAAGCCCCATTCCCGCGTGAACCGCGATTTTTACTCTTTCAACAACCGAATCGGGAACTTCGCCGTGGCGCATATGCCCCCACCAGATAAGCACGTCCGTATCGTCGATAACGTCCTGTGTCAGCCCGCATTCAGGGTCTTCAAGGGTTGCCGTGCGGCATACTATATCATCATTTTTGCCCAAAAATTCGGCAATTGCGGCGTGGATGCCGTCAGGGTAAATCGCCTTTATGTTTTCTTCGGTTCTCTCGTGGTAAAACTCATTCCAAACAGTTACTTTAATCATCTTTATTATACCTCCTGAATTTCTTCGCCCTTAGTATATAACATAGGGGTATTCAAATTCAAGACATATCTTTATATTTTTAAGACAATTGTTGCTCTGTCTCGATTGGTTTCGTATCAATTATATCATTTCGGACTTTCGGATTCAATAGCAAAATTAAACTTTATGCATAAGAGAGCCGAACGCCTAACGGTTTTAACGGACATATTTTCGCCGGATACTGCGGCAGACGGTTTGGAAATATGCCCGATATTACCTTCACCGTCTTTCTTGTCCCGACAAAAATCTGTTCCGTTAAAACTGCGCGCACCGAAAACGGATTATTTTTGTCCGAGATTCGTTGAGGACGACGCGGGAATACCGGAAGTATTTCAAGGAGGACGAAACGGAATATCGGCAAAAAGAACCGTTTTCGGCGTCAGGCGTCGGTTCTCTTATGCATACTTTGCAAAAATAAACCTGTTTACTCTATGCGTACCGTTTCACCGGGTTCGATTTTATAAATCCTGCAATCCACCCACACCCAAAGCGGAACAAGTGTGGGATTATACATTATGCTGCCGTCGGCGGAGCGCACAATTGAATTGAATGCCTGAACATAATTATAGATTTCTCCGTTCGTGGCATACCACACATCTTTTTGACCGCCGAGCCGCGCACAGATATCCTCCATATGCTCCCAGTTGTTGTTCCTGTCAAACTCAAAACTGTGCCCCCAAAGGTAGAACAGTTTGGGAGTGGCGTTTGCGATATACGAAGCCTTATAATCGTTAAATTTCGTTATATATGCGTCTATATCGGGGTTATCGTGATGTGCCGTGGGCATCCACGCGTACCAGTCGGCGGGAAGTTCAAAGCCGCTGTTGTCGCCGCCGAGAGTGCGGGAATACGCAATATCAAGGTCTTTAAGATAAGTGCGGACGGTTTCAAAGGAATTTCCGTTTATGAATGAGAGGATTCCCGAATCGGGGTAAGCCATACCGCGGACGATTATACCGAACATTTTTTCAAGTTCAAGGCGGCAGTCAAGTATGTCGCGGATTCCGTCAACAGCCCTTTGCTTGCCGCTTGCCCGATGGAATTTTCCGTGAACGGCGATTTCGTGTCCGTTGGCAAGAATGTGTTTCTCTACATCGTCCCTGTCAATTCGCGGCGGATTATCCTTGCCGATAAAAGACGAACAAAGGTTGAACGTGCCTTTCAGCCCGTTTTTGTTCATGATTTCAATAAGCCGCAAATCGCTTTTAAGTCCGTCGTCATAACTGAGCGTTACCGCTCTCTCCCGTCCTTCCGGGAAGCGCAGGAATATGTACCTCATTTCTTTTTACCCTTCTTTTCGTTAATTTTTTTCGGCTTTGCCGTGTCAATTTCCTTTTGCACGCCGAGCAGATTCATATAAAGATTCTCATAACTTTTTGCCGAAGCCGTCCATGAGAAGTCCTCGTCGTGCGCGCGGACACACATTTCGTTCCACGCCTTGCGGTCATCATAGAAAACTTTCTCCGCATAGCGGACGGCAGCAAGCATTTCGTGAGCGTTATAGTTGGCAAAACCAAACCCTGTACCGGTGTTTTCAAATTCGTTATAGGGCTTAACCGTGTCTTTAAGTCCGCCCGTTTCCCGAACAATGGGAAGAGTGCCGTATTTAAGGGCAATAAGCTGCGAAAGCCCGCAGGGTTCAAACAGCGACGGCATTAAGAAGGCGTCGCTTGACGCGTAGATTTTATGGGCAAGTTCATCTGAGTAGCAAATGCACGCGCTTACTCTGCCCGGGAAACGCGCCGCCGCGTTTTTGAACATCTCTTCATACCGCCATTCGCCCGTGCCGAGAACAACAAGTTGCACCGCGTCACAGGAAAGGATTTCTTCAAGTACACAGGCAATCAGGTCAAAGCCCTTTTGGTCGGTCAGGCGGGAAACTATGCCTATAAGCATAACGTCCCCGTCCTGTTTGAGTCCCAGCATTTTTTGCAGTTCAAGTTTGTTTTCCCGCTTGCCATCGGGAATATTTTCACGGGAATAGTTTATTATATCCGTGTCGTTTTCAGGCGAAAACACGCTGTAATCTATGCCGTTTACGATTCCCGAAAGCACGTTGTTCCTTGCCCGCATAAGTCCGTCAAGACCCTCGCCGAAAAAGGGCGTCTGTATTTCGCGGGCGTAACTTTCCGAAACCGTGGTGATTCTGTCGGCATACACTATTCCGCCTTTAAGCAGATTCACCCCGCCGTAGGCTTCAAGTTTATCGCTTGTAAAGTAGTAGTCCGAAAGTCCCGCAATATCGCCCAAAATTTCCTTGCCCCAAACGCCCTGAAATTTAAGGTTATGCACGGTCATAACGGTTTTTATGCCGTGATAAAACGGGTCGTTTTGGAATCCGTCGTTAAGGTAAACGGGAATCAGCGCGGACTGCCAGTCGTGGCAGTGGATAATATCGGGACGCCAGTCAAGGCTCGGCAGACTTGAAAGCACCGCGCGGGAGAAAAACGCAAATTTTTCAATATCCCACTTGCTCTCGCCGTAGGGCGCAGGTCCGGAAAAATAATATTCGTTGTCAACAAAATAATATGTAATACCGTCAAGCACATATTCAAGAATTCCCACGTACTGGCTGCGCCACGCCAGTTCCATATAAAAGTGAGTTTTGTATTTCAGCGCGTTTTTGAATTCGTGTTTCATACAGGCATACTTGGGCAAAATCACCCGCACGTCAAAATTTTCTTTATCAAAGCACTTGGGCAGCGCGCCCACAACGTCGG
Organism: uncultured Clostridia bacterium; assembly: GCA_934434555.1. GTDB lineage: Bacteria > Bacillota > Clostridia > Christensenellales > QALW01 > UMGS1322. The sequence continues at coordinate 9,448 of CAKRZX010000014.1, read as the reverse complement.
CAAGCCCGCCCGTTTTTATAAAAGGCACCGCCTCCGACGCGGCAAAAAGTATATTCGTCATTTCAGCCTCCTAAAAATCAATCACTTTATTTTACCACATTTTGTTTTATAATTCAATACCCTTGATGATTTTTTTAATAAGGAGAAGATAAAATGACGGAATACGGCTACATTCGTGTTTCCACGGCGGAACAGAACGAAGAAAGACAGATAGCGGCGATGAAAGAGAGGAAAATAGCGAACATCTTTTTTGACAGGCAGTCCGGCAAGGATTTTAACCGTGCCGAATACAAAAAACTGCTTAAAAAACTGAAACCCGGCGACCTTTTGTGCATTTTGAGCATTGACCGGCTCGGGCGCAACTACACCGAAATTTTGGAGCAGTGGCGGCTGCTTACAAAGGAAAAGGGCGTTGACATATGCGTGTTTGATATGCCCCTTTTGGACACCCGCCAGGGCAAGGACCTGCTTGGCACATTCATCGCGGACTTAGTATTGCAGATTCTCTCTTTTGCCGCCGAAAATGAGCGCAACAACATAAAAACGCGTCAGGCGCAGGGAATCGCCGCCGCGAAAAAGCGGGGTGTAAAATTCGGGCGTCCCAAAACAGGACTGCCCGAAAACTTCTTTTCACTTGTATCTATGTGGAAAAGCGGGAACCTGAAATTAAGCGAATTGCTTGCTACATGCAATATCAGCGAATCAACCTTTTACCGCAGGATAAAAAAGAAGTAAGCCTGTGCTGTCATTAAGTACACTTTTTGACAGTTTGAGCTTACTACCCTATAATTTTACCACAACAAATTGAAAAAATCAACTATTTTCGTTCAATTCAATGAAAATTCATTCGATTTTTTCGGTTTTGACCGCTATTCTCTTTGAAATTTTCCGTAAAAACGGCTCTGTCAAAAAGTGTACTTTTTGATAGTGGACAAAAAATTCAAGGAGGATGACGAAATGTCAAAATTCAAAAAGATTCTTTTAGGTACATTGGCGGTCGTTCTTACGGTGGCTGTTTCGGCGGGCACCGCAATACTTGTTAACAGGAACGACAATCTTCCCGCGTCGGCGGAAATCAAAAACGGGCTGTCGGCATACGAACTTGCCGTGCAGAGCGGTTTTAACGGCACTTTGCAGGAATGGCTGGACTCCCTTAAAGGCGGTTCGGCGTATTCGGCGGCGGTTGCCGGCGGTTTTACGGGAAGTGAGGAAGAATATAACAAGCAGTTAAACGCTTTCGCGTCAGGGAATTCGGCAAATATCAAAACCGCCCATTTCAGTGACAAAGGCGAGCTTGTTTTTACCCTTTCCGACGGCACGCAGTTAAACATCGGCAAAGCCGCGGGCGTTGACGGCAAAAATGGCACTGACGGCAAAAACGGTGTCAACGGCAAAGACGGCACAAACGGTAAAGACGGTGCCGACGGTAAAGACGGTACGAACGGTAAAGACGGTACGAACGGTAAAGACGGCGCGGACGGTAAAGACGGACTTAACGGCAAAGACGGTGCAAACGGTAAGGACGGCGTAAGCATTTCGGAAGCAAACGTAAATGCAAACGGCGAACTTGTGCTTAAATTCACCGATAACAGAACCGTAAACGTGGGCAAAGTTGTCGGTGCAAACGGCAAGGACGGTCTTAACGGAAAAGACGGTATCAACGGTACAAACGGCATTGACGGCAAAGACGGTCTTAACGGAAAAGACGGTGTCGACGGTAAAGACGGCATTGACGGTAAAGACGGCGCGGACGGCAAAGACGGCAAGGATGGCAAAGACGGCATCAACGGCACAAACGGTGCTGACGGCAGGGACGGTATAGGAATAACAAACGTTACGCTTGTTAACGGCACTATGACAGTAATGCTTTCCGACAACACAAAATACACTTTTGAGAACCTTAAAGGCGCGGACGGAGTTGACGGTATTTCCCCTCAGATTCGCATAAATGCCGAAACGGGCAAGTGGGAAATTTCCACTGACAACGGTAATTCGTGGACTTCAACCGATGTTACAGCCAAGGGCGAAAAAGGCGACAAGGGCGACCAAGGCATCCAAGGCGAAAAAGGCGATAAGGGCGACCAAGGTATCCAAGGCGAAAAAGGCGATAAGGGCGACCAAGGCATCCAAGGTGAAAAAGGCGACAAGGGCGACCAAGGCATCCAAGGTGAAAAAGGTGACAAGGGCGACCAAGGCATCAACGGTACAAACGGTGTTGACGGCACAGACGGTAAAGACGGTATCTCTCCCAAAATTCAAATAAATCCCTTTACAAAGCGGTGGGAAATTTCAACCGATAACGGTCTTATGTGGACTGACACCGGTATTTCCGCACAGGGCGAAAAAGGCGACAAGGGCGATCAAGGTATCCAAGGCGAAAAAGGTGAAAAGGGCGACCAAGGTATTCAGGGCGAAAAAGGCGACAAGGGTGACCAGGGTATCCAAGGTGAAAAAGGTGACAAGGGTGACCAAGGTATTCAAGGCGAAAAAGGTGACAAGGGCGACCAAGGCATTCAAGGCGAAAAAGGTGACAAGGGCGATCAAGGCATCCAAGGTGAAAAAGGCGACAAGGGCGACCAAGGCATCCAAGGCGAAAAAGGTGCTGACGGCAAGGACGGTATCAACGGTACAAACGGTGTTGACGGCAAAGACGGCGTAGGCGTTACGGGCGTTGAAATTGTTGATAACAAACTTAAAATCACGCTGTCCGAGGGCGAACCCATTGTATTTGAGCAAACCTTAAAGGGCAACGGCATTGACAGCGTTATTTTAACCGCCGACTACTGCCTTAAATTCACCTACACCGACGGCACAACCGACACGGTAGGTCCTGTCCGCGGCGAAAAGGGCGAAAAAGGCGACGGAATAACCGAGGTTTCGCTTGTTGACGGCAATCTTTACATAGCCTACGGTTCAAACCCCGCAATGCTTATCGGCAACGTTAAGGGTGAAAAGGGCGACCCCGGCGTTGACGGCAAATCCGCCTACGAACTCTACAAGCAAGCCTACCCCGACTACAACGGCTCTCTTGAAGATTGGCTTGCCTCGCTTAAAGGCGAAAAGGGTGATAAGGGCGAAAAGGGCAAAGACGCTCGCAGCATAACAAATACTGAAATTATTGACGGCAAACTTGTGATTTCGTACTCAGACGGAACTGTTGACCGTTTAGACCTCCCCGCTACCTCCGATACACGTTGCTTTAACTTTGAATTGTTGGACGACGGCACTCTTGCCGTATCAATAAATCCTGATTTCAAAGACATTGTACAAGAACTCGTTATTCCCTCGGAATATTACGGCAGAACAGTGTCAACCGTAAAATCTTTTAAAGAGTGTTCCAACCTATCAAAAGTTGTTATCCCCGGTTCGGTTACTTCTATCGGTTCCAGTGCGTTTGATGGTTGCACGGCGCTTACGGATATTGTTATCCCCGATTCGGTTACTTCTATCGGTGCCTATGCGTTTAGAGGCTGCACGGCGCTTACGGATATTGTTATCCCCGGTTCGGTTACTTCTATCGGTTCCGGTACGTTTAAAGGTTGCACGGCGCTTACGGATATTGTTATCCCCGATTCGGTTACTTCTATCGATCCCAGTGCGTTTAGCGGCTGCATATCACTTTCAAACGTTAAGTTACCGTCTGAATTGACCACTATTGGAACGTATGCATTTGAGAACTGTATAAGCTTAAATGAAATAACCATCCCGGCAAAGGTAAACCTTATAAGCTATGGTGCATTTAAGGATAGCGGTCTGGTTAATGCATACTTTGAAAAAGCTAATGTTTGGATGAGGTATAGTTTTAGATATTATAATTCTTATACTCGCGTTGATACTGTTTCTGTAATTGCTGATTCGGAGGCAAATTCTAAATCTTATGCTTCGAAACTGAGAGAATATAAACAGACAGGTAGTGGTAATATAACTAATATAACTTGTTATTATACATGGTCCACAACTGCTTTAAATTAAAAAATGGAGGAATATATCATTATGAACTTAACCGAACAAGGAAGCATTAGGTCTTTAATGGAACTTACAACAAATGATGATATTAAAGAAGCCGACTTTGAACTGGATGAAAACTTAATGTTTAAGTTGACAAAGAAAAATGCCGAAAAAGCCTTAAAGTGTATCAGGAACAATCGCCGTTACAAGGCGCCCTCCTACGAAGAGTACTACAAAAGCCAAGGCAAAAGTCTTGAAAAATACACCTTAGGCGAATGGGAAAGCATAATAAGGTGCATAGCTCGGGCTAATTCAACAAGAACGTCAAACGAAAACATTAAGGTAATGGCAAAATACATATTCGGCAAAAAAGATGCTTTCTTGAATCTGCTTAAATCGGGTGACCCTAAGCTTGTTGATGAAATAACCTCTGTTACAGGCTATTCACGGCATGAAAAAAGCCTCGCAAGCAAGGTTTGTCATTTTCTGTGCGAGTTAGAATACGGAAAGTCCGACTTTCCGATAAATGATAACATCGTCAGAAATATGCTCCCGTATTATCTTAATTATTTTAAGATAGGCTGTAACGGTAATAAGCTCGAAAATTCCTCCTACCAACAAACAACTTCATTAATAAGCAAGGTAAAAGACAATTTACCCGAAAACCTGACATATTCTGAAATAGACCGAATTATATGGTACTGTTACAGGAACGATTCTGTGCGCCGCGAAATTGCAATTGGCAAATTGCGCAAGTAAAGCAAGTTAAACTACACCGAAATCGACCGTATTCTGTGGTACTGCTATAAGGACGATTCATTCAGGCGCATTTGGATGAAGTTATTTATAAGCCCGAATACGCACATAAAAGAAATAAGCGAAAGCGAGGAATAAAAAATGGATTTCAGCAAAGAAGTTCAGGAACAACTTAAATACTATGTTTACAGGCTTGTTGACCCACGCAACGGCAAGACTTTTTACATAGGAAAAGGCAAGGGCAACAGGGTGTTTGACCACGTAAACGATGCGCTTAAAGGCGATTTTTCAGAAGGAAAAGCGGAAAGCGAGAAAATTAAAACGATACGCGAAATAAGCGCTTGCGGACTTAAAGTGATACACATTATTCAGCGTTACGGTCTTGACGAACACGAAGCGTTTATAGCCGAAAGCGTGCTGATTGACGCGTATTCCCTTGAAAACCTTTCAAACGAAATCTCGGGTCAGGATTCCTTTGAACCCATAAACGCAGAAGTGCTTATGAACGATTTGGCACTTCCCGAATTCGGCAAAGACGTTCCGCCGTTTATGATTATAAAGGTTAAAGGTTCCACCGTGGCAGCCCACAACGGCGACAGATACGCCGCAACACGGCAGTCGTGGAAAATAAGTCCCGAAAACGCAAAGGACAGATACGTGCTTTCAGTTACAAACGGCGTTGTTAAAGAAGTGTACGAAGTTGACAAATGGATTAAAAGCGTAGATAATCCCGGCAGATATGAGTTTATCGGAAAGCCTGCCGACGAAGAAGTTGCAAAGCGTTTTAAGGATAAACGTGTTCCCGCCGAATATGTAAAACAGGGCAGTTCAAATCCCGTTCAGTACGGAAAATAAAACAAAAAACAGGACGTTTTTCAGCGTCCTGTTTCTATTTTTCCCAAAATTTATTTCACACCGTATTTCGGGCGGCTTGCTCCCGCCGTGTGCGCAGGAAATCAGGAAATACGTATAATATATAATGTTGCAAAACACATATCAAGCCGCAAAAAACGTCCCTCGGAATTCGGCAGGAGATAAACCCCTGCCCTACGGTATAAAACAGCCAAAGAGCATAAGCAAGCATTTCCAAAGCAACAGATTATTGCACAACAGTTGTTTTACCCTAAAAACCCGTTTCAACGTCGTAGGGCGGGCGGCTTGCTCCCGCCGCTATAAAAAACAGGACGTTTTTCAGCGTCCTGTTTTCTGTCAGTTTATTTTTTCTTCCCGTACTTATCTTTCTTATGGCAGGAATCAACAACAAGTTTTGAAAGCACCACCAAAGCCAGCACGTTGGGTATAACCATAAGATTATTGAACATATCGGTAAGTTCCCAAACAAGGTCGTTTGAAAGCACCGAACCGAGGAAGATAAACGCGATTGCGATTAAAGAATAAACAAGATTGGACTTTTTGCCGAACAGATAATTCACGTTGATTCTGCCGAACAAATTCCAGCCCAGAATTGTTGAGAACGCAAAGAAAAACAGGCAAACCGCAACGAACATATTTCCGATATTCGCATTGCCGAACGCACTGCCGAACGCCATTTGCGCGGCGTTTGTCTTTGAAATTCCCGTTGCCTGCAAGGTTTCGGCGTTAAGTACCTGATTGTAAAGAGGTCCGCCCTCGGTAAACAGTGTCGATATAACCACAAGTGCGGTCATCGTAAGCACAACAAACGTATCAATAAACACGCCTATCATAGCAACAACGCCCTGTTCGTGGGGGTCTTTTACGTTTGCCAGCGCGTGGGCGTGAGGTGTTGAACCCATACCCGCTTCGTTTGAAAACAGTCCGCGCTTAACGCCCTGGCTTATTGCGGTTTTAAGGGCATAACCCATACTTCCGCCGATTATCGCCGTGGGATTAAACGCATATTTGAAGATAAGCCCGAATGTTTCGGGAATATATTTCGCGCGTATGCAAAGCACGATAAGTCCGCCGAAAATATACAGCACCGCCATAAGGGGAACGATTTTTTCCGTTACCGCGCCTATACGCTGTACACCGCCGATAAAAATTACAAACGCCACAACGCAAAGCACGATTCCCATTACCCATTCGGGGATTCCGAACGCGGTGTTGCACACTTCGCTTATTGAATTCGCCTGTACCATTGTTCCCATAAAGCCGAGCGCAAGAATAATTGCAACGGCAAAGAATCCCGCAAGGAATTTACCGAACGCGCCCTTAAACGCCGTGCGGATATAGTAAACAGGTCCGCCCGAAACGGTGCCGTCCCCGTGCACCACGCGTGTTTTTTGCGCAAGAATCGCCTCGCTGTATATTGTAGCCATTCCAAAAAACGCTATAATCCACATCCAGAATATTGCGCCGGGACCGCCTACAAGAATAGCACCGCACGCACCTACGATATTTCCCGTGCCCACCTGTGCCGCAATTGCCGTGGTAAGCGCCTGAAATGACGAAAGTCCGCCTTTTTGCTTTCCGCCGTTAAAATTTACATTGCCGAAAGTCCTTTTCATACCTTCGCCGAAACACCTGATTTGCACGAAACGCGTGCGTATCGAATAGAAAAGACCCGTGCCTATCAGGAGAATTATAAGGATATAATCCGAAAGATAGGAGTTGATTGTCTGCACTACGGGCAGGAGTGCTTCCTGAATAGCCTGCATATGTTTTCCCTCTAAAAAAATATTGCCCGACGCTTTCGCCGGACAACGGAAAATACACATATACAGACACGCAAAATACAAAATAAGGTTGTGGTCTGCTCTGTCTGTTTACCTGAGAGATTCGGCTTTTTATCGCCTTGCACCTTCGGCTTTCAACAAACGTGAAATTCTCCAGAGTGTCCTCCGCTACCGGTTTCGTTCCGATTCCGGTAGTTTCAACGAACGTCAGATGTGATGTATAATAATACACTTTTTTATTTCTGTCAAGTGATATGTTGAAATTTGTCTATTTTTTTATGCCGAGTTCGCTTGCAAACTCAAAAAACGACTGCTGTTTGACTATTGCTATGCCCTGTGATTCGTCGCCGAGGACAATAAGATTGTCGCCGGGATTGATATCAAACACCTTGCGCGCCTTTGCCGGCAGAACAATCTGTCCGTTTTCGCCTACGCGAACCACGCCGAACAGGTGCTTTCCCTTTGGCGGAATCGGCAAAAGCGTCTGGTCGAAATTCACAAGGTCGTCTATCGTTACTTCAAGCGCCTGTGCAAGCCGCGAGCAGACCGAAATATCCGGCAGTGACTCCCCGGTATCACATAGTTAAAGATATTGGTGTCATTTAATCAATTTTGCCGATAAAGCGGTAGAAGATTTCTACCTCCTGTTCCCGGCTTCCGTCCTCACCTTTGACCGCTTCATGGACAACGATTTTTTCAATCAGCGTATTCAAAAGTTCGGCGGTCAGTTCTGTTGGATTGACGCACTCTTTCATCAAGGCAATCCATTTTTCTGCGTCTGCGGCGTTCTGGCTTTCAGTGGCGATAGCGGATTGAAGCTGTTCAATCTTTGTGTCCAGTTCAGCCTGTTCGCTCTGGTACTTCCCGGACAGCATAGAGAAGTTGTATTCCGTGATACGCCCCGCCGCCCAGTCCTCATACATCCGGGCAAACAAAGTATCGACTTCGGCTTTTCGCTTCTCTGCCTTTTTCAGTTCTGCGGCCTGCTTCTTTCTTGCGGCAGCCTGTCCCTTATCAGTGGCATTTAACAGCTGCTTCAAGAGCCGTTCTTCATCATGCTGTACCAGCCCCGACCAGTATTGCAGACGGGAGAGGACATAGGCATAAAGCACATCATAACGGATATAGTGCATGGAGCATTGGCGTGTGCCCTGCCCGTACTTGCTACAATGATAATGGCCGTAAGGCTTGCTGTTCTGCCTGTTCTCCCCATAGGACAGCGACCAGCCGCAATCCGCACATTTTACCAATCCGGAAAAAATCTGCGTTGTACCATCCTTGCACTTCCTGCGGCGGTTTGCTATCTGCTCCTGTACCTGCCGGAAAACCTGCTCGCTGATAATCGGCTCCTGCGTGTTCTCCACCCGCACCCATTCACTTTGGGGCTTGCGTACCCTCCGCTTGTTCTTAAAGGAAATGTTCGTTTCCCGGTAATGAATGGTATGGCCGATATAGGTTTCGTCTTTCATAATGCTCTTGACCTGGGCTATCGTCCATGCGTAGCTTTTTTCCTCCGGCGCACCCGCATAGATGTTTGCAAAAGTCCCGTCACGCTGGAAGTTGATAAATCCCGGTGTGGGAACCTTTTCCGCAATCAGTATTCTTGTGATACTGGCCGCCCCTCTGCCATGAATAGCAAGGTCAAAAATCTTCTCCACTATCCAGCGGGTTTCCTCGTCGATTATCAGCTTGTTTTTGATTTCCGGGTGTTTCCTGTACCCGATGGGGGCATAGGCGCCGATACGCTGTCCTGTGGCAAACTTCGCTTTGAAAGCGGCCTTTACCTTGCGGCTTGTATCTTTCGCAAACCATTCATTGAACAGGTTTTTGAATGGGACAAAATCGGAAAGCCCTTTTTCTGTGTCCTCATTCTCCGCAACGGCGATATAGCGCACCCGTTTTTCCGGGAACAGAAATTCCAGATAGTAGTCCATCATCACATGTTCCCGCCCGAAACGGGAAAGGTCTTTCGTGACAATGCAGTTTACTTTTCCGGCTTCCACATCGTCCATCATGCGCTGAAAATCCGGGCGTTCAAAGTTCGTCCCCGACCAGCCATCGTCCACATACTCACCGACTACATGAAG
>CAKRZX010000013.1 GCA_934434555.1 uncultured Clostridia bacterium | reverse complement strand
AGCCCGCGCCTCTTTCAAGGTGCTCACGTAGTATATATCTTTTTGCCGTTTTTTGCAACTACTTTTTTATGAACTTTGTTTGCTTCATTCGTGTACTTTATGTTGAATTAACGCGCGGAACGCTATATGTTGTTATTTTCCCCCGCGGCAACACAAGTATAAAAAATAAGCGGCGCTTTCGCGCCGCAAAAAAGTCTTATTCAACATTTACTTCTTCGGGCTGCCTGAACGTGGGCACCACTTTATGCAAGGCCGCACGCACCTGTTTGTCGTCGCCCGTTTTCAATGCTTCCCGCAAAATTTCAATGCACCTGTCAAGTTGGTCTTTCGTAATCGGCTGGTCGCGCTCAATAAAAATAAGTTCATTTGACGTCCTGTCAAGCTCTTCGCTGCGCACAAGCAGTTCCTCGTAAAGTTTTTCGCCGGGACGCAAGCCGGTTTCAATAATATCAATATCCTTATACGGTTCAAAGCCGCTGAGTTTAATCATGTTTTCAGCCAAATCGAGAATTTTTACGGGCTGACCCATATCAAGCACGAACAGTTCGCCGTTTTTCGCCATTGCGCCGGACTGCAAAACAAGTTGGCTTGCCTCGGGAATAGTCATAAAGTACCTGATAATCCGCCTGTCGGTAAGTGTGACGGGACCGCCGGCGAGAATCTGCTTTTTGAACAGAGGAATAACGCTTCCGGCACTGCCGAGCACGTTTCCGAATCTTGTGGCGCTGTAAGTTGTGGTATTGCTGCTTTTGCTGTGGCTTTGAACAATCATTTCACAGACGCGTTTTGTCGCGCCCATAATATTCGTGGGATTTACCGCCTTATCGGTTGAAACCATCATTACCCGTTCGGCGCCGTATTTTTCGGCAAGTTCAACGGTATTAAGAGTGCCGAAAATGTTGTTTTCCACCGCCTCGCAGCAGTTGTGTTCCATTAAAGGCACGTGTTTATGCGCTGCGGCGCAGATAACAACATCGGGACGGTACGTTGAAAACACCCGTTCAAGCCCTGCAAAATTACACACCGAAACAATCTCAACGGCAAGATTGAGTTTTTCGCCGTAAACGATTCGGAGTTCCTGTTGAATATCGTATGCGCCGTTTTCGTAGATATCAAGCACCACTATCTGTTTCGGGTTCATTTTGGCGCACTGACGGCAGAGTTCGCTGCCTATTGAACCGCCGCCGCCCGTAATCAGTACGGTTTTGTTTTCGTAAAAGCGGTTTGTTTCGCCGTTGATTACCATAATCGGCTTTCTGAAAAGCAGTTCTTCTATGTCAAACTCGCGCAAATGACGTTTTCCCGAACCTTCCTGACGGATTGTGGGAAAATCGTACACCTTAACTTTACAGCCCATTCCTTTATAATGTTCGTAAAGTTTAAGTTTTTCTTCCGATGACATCTGCGGCAGCGCAAAAATTACCTCGTGAATATCAAATTCCCGTAACACGTCACCTGTGGCGGACTTTTCGTCAAGCACGTGAAGTCCGAAAACCTCTCTTCCCACCTTTGCCGGCGAAACGTCTACAAAACATCTGGGAATATAAGCGGAATTTTTGTTGTTGAGAAGTTCCTCGGCAAGAGTAACACCCACTCTGCCCGCACCGATAATGGCAACGTTGATTTTATTTACTTTCGGTCCCTCTTCAAGTTTGACCGTGTTCCCCGCAAAAATCGTTATAAGCACACTCATTATTTTGCCTATTGGCGTTTCGGTTTTGCAGCACTTATAGGCATACCTGTAAACCATGCGCATTGAAAGCGCCGCCAGCAAAGTAAGGCACGAAACGCTTAAAGATGTTGCAAAAGGCAAATGCCAAACGGGAATAAGCGACTGTGCAATATAGTAGCAAACGTAGGCGCAGAAGTCGGAAACGAGAAGCCTTATATAGGTTTGAATGCCGCCGTAGCGCCAAATCTGCCGATAAACGTTGAAAATAAAGCGAAAAACAAAACAGAATACACCCGCAAGGGCAATTTGATAGATTTTGCCGTTTACCGAAAGCAAATCGCCGCCGGAAGTGAAAAAAATAATCCACATGGCTATAAAGAGATAAACCGCCAAATCGTACCATATGAGGGTCCAGCGGATATGCCTTAACTGTGTTATGTTTTCGTGCGCCGAGCGGTAAGTTGACTTCATTATAATACTTCCGATGTAAATTGATTTATGCAGAATATTTTTTGACCACGCAGTATGATATCACATTTTCTTAATAATGTCAACACAAATCCGTTGAAATCGATGTTGCATTGCCGATGTAAATAACTTCCTTACCTTTTCTTTGTGCGTAATCCGCAGCCATTTTGGTTCCGCTTTTATATTTTGTCTGCCCGCATAAGTAAACGACGCAAATTGCGCTTTTATCGACCATTTCATAATTGCGCTCCGCATACACCGCCTTGCCCGCGCCGACAATTCTTTCGGGATAATACGTATCTTCATAACTTTTAAGAAGATAGTTTCGGTACTCTTCGTCTATATACGGGTACTCCGCCCGAACGTAAACGCGCCTGATATGCGGATATAAGTCTTTCATTTCGCTGACCGTTTCGTAGCACAGTTCATCAAACTCGCTTCTGCTTCCGAAAAGAAATGTATCTACATTTTTTTCCGTAATCAGTTCAAGAATCACTTTTTTCAATTCCGATTTCAACTTTTCGTTTTTTTCAATTTTCCTGTGACCGAAAAAAGAACACGTGTTGTGCATGGTATGGTTACCTCTCTTTTGCTTAAATAAATTATATTTTTTATTACTGCATATCCTTTTAGGATATATACGTTATTTTAACATATCCTAATAAGATATACAATATAAAAAAATAGATTTTGGGGAAAATTATGAGTATAGATTATATTTCAATAGGGACCCGCATACGAGAACTTCGCAAAGCAAAAGGTTGGTCACAGGCAAGGCTTGCCGAAGAATCCGAAATTGAGCCGTCAAACATTTCCCATATTGAGCGCGCTGCAACAAAACTCAGCCTGCCCACACTTGTAAGTATTGCAAATGCGCTTAATGTTTCGCTTGACGAAGTTGTATACGGCAGTCTTATAAAAAGTGCACATATTTCAAGCAAAATAATTGACGATATACTTTCGGACTGTACACCTGATGAATTGAAATCCGTTGCAGAAATAATAAAAGCAACAAAACATATTTTACGAAACAAATAAACGGCGTGCACAAAAACAGCACGCTGTTTTTGTGTGCTTGAAAGGAAGGATTTTTGTGAGCAAGAAAACAGATTTCAAAAATCGCGACAGGTTCATTCAGTTAGGCATTGCCATTAGTGCATTAAGAAAAATGCGTGGAATGTCACAAGAACAACTTGCTGAAAAGGCAAATATAAGCCGTGCACATTTAAGTGCCATTGAAGCGCCGAATCTTGTCCGTCCGTTTTCGTTGGACGTGTTCTTCAATATTGCTGACGCTTTGGACATTGACCCCGCAGATTTAATCACCGCAAGCGTGTTTCCCGATAAAGTTCTTAAAAGATAACTTCACCCCGTTCTTCTTAATTCATGAAGAACGGGTTTTATATTATCAAGCATCACTTTTTTTAATTCCGATTTTAACCTTTCGGTTTTTTTAATTTTCCTGTGACCGAAAAAAGAACAGGTGTTGTGCATGGTATGGTTCTCCTATTCATTAAAGCCTTCAAAAACGTCAACACAACCGTTGACGGCAATATAACTCCCGCGTCAAACGTAAACCGACGCAAAAATAAAATTTCAGCCTTGCGCTTTCAAGCGCATTAACATTTAACTATTATACATCATCTTTCACTTGAAGTAAAGAAATTTGTACTTGTAGGTAATAATAATTTCTTCTGTTTTTTGCTATAATAATCACAGATGAAAACTGTGAGGGACAGCAATGAAAACAGAATTCCCGGAGAAATATATAACACTCGGTTTGAAAATTGCATATTTCAGGCGCAAAGCCGGTTTCACACAGGAATACTTTGCAGAACTTATCGGAAAAAGCGTTAGTTTTGTCGGTCAAATTGAGGGTACCGGCACCGTGAGGGGTGTTTCTTTGGAAACGCTGTTCAAAATTGCGCAGGTACTTAAAGTTCCGCCGTCAAAACTGCTTGAAGATGACTGAAAAGCGAAAACAACCAAAACATCAAGGCATGTTTTGCAAAATTGATAAACAGCGTGCACACAAACAGCACGCTGTTTCCGTTTTTATCAGTACAAATTCAAATTGTCCAATCACCGCAAGCGTGTTTCCCGATAAAATCTTAAAAACGGACAAATAAAGTTCTTTTATCGGAATATATCCGCAAAAAATTGTTTTTTATAATAGTTTTGCGGTTTATAACCGCAAAACTTATTGACTTTTGATACTTTTGCGATTTGTATCCGCAAAACTTATTGATGTTTTGATGCTTTTTACTTAAAAAAAAACGGTACTTCCCCATTTCCAGAGCCGTACCGTTTTTCCGCTTTATAAAATCACTTTATTTTTCTTTCGGCGAAAAAATCACCGCGTTAAGGTAGCCGAAAATTATTGCCGCGGCTATTCCCGCAGACGTTGCCGAAAGGTGTCCCGTTAAAATTCCCAGCGCGCCCTTTTCTTCAACCGCCTGTATTACACCCTTTACAAGGGAGTTTCCGAATCCCGCAAGGGGAACGGTTGCACCCGCGCCCGCAAAATCCACAAGTTTGTCATACAGCCCGAACGAGCCTAAAACCACGCCCACAACAACATACCCAACCATTATTCTTGCGGGTGTGAGTTTTGTGCGGTCAATTAAAATCTGCCCGATAACGCAAATCAGCCCGCCCGCAATGAACGCATAAACAAAATTCATACTTCCCTCCTGAAATTAAGCGCATACGATATGCCGGGAATATTTTCTCCCTGACAGGAACTTACCGGGCTTAACATCGCGCCCGTTGCCGCAAGAATAACATTTTTTGTCTTGCCCGAAAGCATACTGCTTAAAACTGCGCCGTTAAACACCGTTGCAGCGCAGCCGCACCCGCTTGCCCCCATAGGCGCGGTCTGTTCGGGATAGAAAATCATACAGCCGCAGTCGTTGTACACATTTCCCACGTCGTATCCCTCGTCTTTCATAAGCATAATGAAAAGTTCCTTGCCCAGTTTACCTAAATCGCCCGTCAAAATAAGGTCGTAGTCGTCGGGTTCGGTCTGCGTGTCCCGCAAAAATGCGCTTACCGTGTCCGCCGCGGCGGGCGCCATTGCCGCGCCCATATTGTTGGCGTCCTTTATGCCCATATCAACTATTTTTCCCACTGTTCCGCCCGCAATGCGCACGGGGGATTTCTCGCTTGTTACAACGCTGCAACCCGCGCCCGTAACCGTCCACTGACTTGTTGGCGACGGCTGCGAACCGTATTCCAAGGGAAAACGGTACTGACGCTCGGCGCTTGCAAAGTGCGAACTTGCCGCGCAGAGAATATTTTTTGCAAACCCGCCGTCAACAAGACAGGAAGCCAGCAAAATCGATTCGCATATTGTGGAACACGCACCGTACACGCCGAAAAAGGGAATATCCAAGCCACGCACCGCAAAACTTGCGGAAATTATCTGATTCAGCAAATCGCCGCCCACAACCGCATCGACGTCCTCATCGTTCAGCCCCGCCTTTATTTTTGCGGTCTGCAACGCTTCAAAAAACATCTTCCGCTCTGCTTTTTCAAAACTTTTCTCGACCCACTTGTCATCGGCAAGAATGATATCGAAATAATCTTTCAGCGGTCCCTCGCCCTCTTTTTTTCCGCCTATTGCCGCGCCGCATTTAAGATACGCTCCGCGGGAAAATGAATAAGTTCTCATACGCCCGCCCCCTGAATAAGCATTATAATATAGTATATCAGCCCCGCAAGGCTTGACGCAAGAGTGCCGTACACGATTACGGGACCCGCGATAATAAACATTTTTGCGCCCAAACCAAGAACATAGCCCTCGGTTTTGAATTCCATTGCCGGGCTCGTTATGCCGTTGGCAAAGCCCGTTATTGGCACAAGCGCGCCCGCACCGCCGAATTTTCCTATTTTATCGTATACGCCAAGCCCCGTTAAAAGCGCACCTAAAAATATCATTATTACGCTTGTCCACGCCGCATTTGCCGTATCGGTTATATCAAACATTTTAAGCACCGTTCGCACAATTTCGCCTAAAAGACAGATTGTTCCGCCAACAAAAAACGCCTTGAAACAGTTATATCTGATACTGCTTTTGGGCATAATCCGCGAAACGCGCGCAATGTATTCCTGCTGTTTTTCCATTACCTTACACGCTCCTTTTTGATTTTGTACCTTACTTCGTTTTCCTCGGGAAGATTTTTTGCCGTCAAATCCGAAAAATACACTTTACTTTTTTGCATAAAAAAACACACCTCTTTTTTTATGGTGTGTCTTTTTGCACAAATTATACTTCCTCAATCTTAAAAATTGCCGTTTCGCATTCGTTTATAAATACCGAAATTATTTCCCCTTCAAAGGAATGTTTTTCGTTTTCAACGTCGGTCAAACGGGCTTTTTTATCAAAACAAAGTCGGGTTTCGCCCGTTTTCACACCGTGCAGGGCAAGAAATCCGTTGCCCAGATACACTATGTTCTCTCCGTTCACCCGCGTAAACCGGCAACTGTCTATCGCGCGTGAAATTTCGTCTTTATTCATATTTGCTGCGCAAAAGCATGGTATATTGTTATTTTGTGCATATATGAGCATATCTTCATTATTTTCTGCAAGCGAAATAAACAGTCCGTAATCCCTCGCCAGCGGATAGTCCTGTGCAAGAAAAATATCGTACGGCACACCGCAGGCTGCAACCGTTATGCACAATTCCCCTTTTGGGGCGGATTCATCAATAAAAACTGCGGCTTTGCATTTTTTTGAGGAATATGACCCGCCCGGCAGGTTCAGAATGCGGTTATATTCTTCCATCACGTCAATTACCGAATCATACCAGCCGCCCCACATATCAAACCACCAAAGCGCCTTGCCTGAGCAGAGACACTTTGCAAGGGTCTTTTTCAAATGAAGAATATCGTCTTTTGTATCATTTCCGCCTTTCCAGACAGCGCCCCGATATGGCACGGGAAGTTTAATATCCTTTCGTGATTTTTCGGGATAATCGGACAAATGGGTTCGTATATCCGCCTCGGTGAAATACATTTTCCCCCGTGCGCAAACCGATGCACGCGGAATCATATCCGCTGAATCTTTTTTCAGCGCCCGCAAATCGCGGTATGAAACGGGCGAACAGAAAAAGTCGATATACGGACTGTCTATTATTTTGTTCAGTGCGTGGGTACCGAAACCGGGGTTATCCACCTCAACCGAATACCCGTAAAACGTGCCTACGATTTTGCCTCCCGCCTGTTTTGCGATTTTTGCAAAATATTCAACCGTGTCCGCAGCACTTTCGTTGGCAAAAAGATAATAGTCTTTGTCGGGTTTATCGGGCAAATCCGAAACTTCTATGCCCTTTTTAAGCATATATTCCTTAAAATACGGCAAGGCATTTTCGCAGAATCCGCCGTTAAGGTCGAAATAAAACCATTCCTGCGTCTGCCCGCCTGACACCTGATAGCCGATTATATTTTCCGCATAATCGCTGTTTTCCGTGTGATGAATGAATTTTTTCAACAATTCGCCGCCGTCACGGCGGAATTTTTTACTGTACAAAAGTTCCCTGCCGGTGAGCGTTATCGTTGATTTTCCGACTTCCTGCGGATTTTCTTCCGTCCACTTTCGCGGCATTGTTATGTACACGCGCGGGAAAATATACGCGTCGGGGCATTTTTCAAGCACTGCCCGCACATTTTTATCAAATTCGGAATAATCCTCTTCAAAATCGAATATTCCGTTTCCTCTGCACGGCGTAAATCCGCTGTATTCGTTTATGGGCAAATCCGAAAAATACGCGCATACGGAAAACAGTTTGTAGCCCCTTTTTGCGAAATCCCCTACGCGTGAATTTTCATCAAAATACGTCATATACGCGCTTGCGTTTATCTTTTTTCCGTCAATAAAAATCGACGGTATGCCGCCATTTATTTTAACTTCACTTTTCATTTTCAATCACCTTTATCGCGGTACGAATGTCCCGGCTTCCGCTTTCAAGCGCCTTTCTCGCCGTTATTTCGTCCGCGCCGGTAAGGCTTTCTACAATTTGCACCGTGCGGCGCGTGAGTTTTTCGTTTGACGGTTTCAGGTTTATCATTAAATTCCCGTACACCTTGCCTGTGCGCACCATAGCACCGGTGGAAATCATATTGAGAATCATTTTCTGCGCGTTTCCCG
The DNA here is from genome assembly GCA_934434555.1 of uncultured Clostridia bacterium. Classification (GTDB taxonomy): domain Bacteria; phylum Bacillota; class Clostridia; order Christensenellales; family QALW01; genus UMGS1322. The sequence goes on along the minus strand of CAKRZX010000013.1, from coordinate 56,891 downwards.
CTTTAAGGCGTGTCGAACCGGCAATAACCTCTGCGCCCGTGTCGGCAACGATGTTTATTTGCGCGTTTTTTTCGATTTTCGTATCAAAATTATTTGCAATACTTACGGTTACCGCGCCTGCGGAATTTGCATATTCAAGTGCTCCCGCAACGTATTCCGCGCCGCCGGACGCAGATATTCCCACAACGGTATCGATTTTTGTAATGTTGTACTTTTCCAAATCCGTTCTGCCCTTTTCGCGGTTATCCTCTTCGTTTTCGGCGGCGCGGGTCAGGCACTTTTCGCCCCCGGCAATTATGCCGATAACCGTATTTTGAGAAACTCCGAACGTAGGCGGACATTCAGCAGCGTCAAGCACTCCAAGTCTCCCCGACGTTCCCGCACCAACGTAAAAAAGTCGTCCCCCGCGGGAAATACTCTCCGCCGCAGCGTCTATGGCTCGCGCAATTTCCGCCTTTGCGCCGTCTATCGCACGCACGGAATTATAATTTTCTTCCTGCATAACTCTCACGATTTCTTCCGCGGTCATTTTATCTATGTTTACCGTGTTCTTATTTATCATTTCCGTTTTGTTCATTTCAATTTTGCCCCCGCAAGTATCAATGCGCCCTCAACAGGTGTACGCAACGATAATTCCACCCGCACTTTTTTGTCGGTGTGCGGCAAAAGATATTTTTTTACCGTTTCAAACTGCCGCGAAATCGAGCCCGAAAGCACCGCCCGCGTTTCGCCGCTGAACTTTTTTGCCGCTGTATTTATGATTTCAGCAAGTTTGCGCATATTATTTTCCAAAATTTCTTTCGCCGTTGTATCGCCTTCCGCTTCCGCCTCAAACACAAGGGGCGCAACCGAGGCAATCTCCCGCCGCCCGTCACGGTAGAAAATCGGCAGTGCCGAAAACACATCGGAATTATACTTCTTTTTGATTTTTTTAAGCAAGACCGTGTCTTTTTCTCTTCCCTCTTCCGCTTTAAGGCTTGCAATTATTCCGTCTCGTCCTATATCAAAACCGCTTCCCGGGTCACCGAAAATATAGCCGTATCCGCCCATACGGAAGCTCTCTCCTTTGCACTTTGCATACACAACCGACCCTGTGCCCATTATTACCGAAATACCGTCGCTGCTGCCGAGCCCCGCGGCATAAGCGGTTACGATGTCACTGCCCACGCCCACGCTTAAAAATCCGAGAGGTTTAAGCGCCTTTTTGATTTTTTCGGCGTTATCGCCCACGCTGCCGCCCGCAATGCCCGCGTAAAGCGAGGTTTTTCTTATAAGCGTCATGCCGCACACGCCGTATATTCCGCGGCGCAGCAGGTCAATGCACCCGTCAATGCCGATGTCCACGGGATTCGCCGCCGAAAGTGTTATCCGCTTTGTTTCCCGTCCGTTTTTGTCGGCAAGAACAAATTCGGTTTTTGTGCCGCCGCCGTCAATTCCCAAAAAGAATTCCGCCTCGCCGTTTTGGGCAAACAGAGAATCTATATCCGTGCAAAGCACCCTTGCGATTTCGGGAAGCATTGCACCCGGCGCAACCGTGTTCCCCGATTCCCACTTGCTTACCGACTTTTCCGAATATCCTATTTTCTCGGCAAGTTCTCTTTGGGTAAGTCCCGCCGCTTTTCTTGCCGCTTTCAAATTCTGCGCAAAAATTTTCTCTGTCAATTAATTTCACCCTTTCTTTTTGTATTCTACTACATTTTTTATACTTTTTCAATCCTCAAACCGTAGTTTTTTGTTTTTTACTCTACTTATTATAGAGTTAAGCCACAAAGAAATTTCCCGAAAGCGTTTTCGGGAATTTTTTATATATACTTTATTATTTCGCCCGCGTCCTTAAAGATGTAATCAGGTTTATCGGGTGATTTTTCCGCCTCTTCAAGGGTAGTTTCGCCGCTTAAAACAAGCACGGTTTTTGTGCCTGCGTTTATGCCGCTTTTTATGTCGGTATAGATCCTATCGCCTATAACGGCGGTTTCGTCGGGCTTCGCGCCCTCTTTTTCCATAGCAAGGCGAATCATCAGCGGTGACGGCTTGCCGATAACAATCGGGCGTTTTTTCGTTGCATTGAAAATCATATCGCACACACTGCCGCAGTCGGGAACAAAGCCGTACTCCGTAGGGCAGACATAGTCGGGGTTCGTTGCAATGTAGGGTATATCCCTTGTTGAAAGCATACGGGAAACATCGTCAAGTTTCTTAAAAGTAAGTTCCGTATCAAAGCCCATAACTATACATTCGGATTTTTCCGTGTCGTCCGTAATCTCAAACCCGCTTTTTTTAAGTTCCTTTTTTAACGATTCCGTTCCGCACACGTAAAGCGTTCTGTTTGGATGATTCTGTTTTAAGTATATTGCCGTTGCCTGTGAAGATGTCAGAAAATCACTTTTCTCTGCATATATGCCCATATGTGCAAATTTATCAACATACGTCTCTACGCTCTTTGAGGAATTGTTTGTTATGAAGATATACCGTTTCCCCTCTGCCTTTATTTTTTTCAGCAGCGGAAGAGTAAAGTCAAACAGCCTGTTGCCCAAATACAAAGTGCCGTCCATATCGAAAAGAAAGAGTTTTACGCTGTTCATACAAGCCTTTCCCTCATTTTTTCGGCGGCGTATTCGGCGTAGCGGTCAAACATTTTTCTGTCGCGCAGATAAAAAAGAATCGTATATCTGTCCCGCAAAGTAAGCGCCCGTTTTATGCCCCGCAGAATTTTTTCGCCGTCGCGGGTAACAAGCGGCATATTCATTGTTTTACAGAATTCTTCAACGCCGGAGAAGTAATCAAGATACTTTTCTATAAGCGCTTTCAGATGTTCATCATCGGTTTCGGAATAAAGCAGACGGTACATATCGATTACAATCAGCGTTGCCTGACACACTTCAAGTCCGTGAAGCTGCGGCTTTTCGCCCTTTTCAACGCTTTCGAGTTCCCACGCGTGAGCAATAATATGCTCCGCACCCGACGCGGGACGGGAATTCCCCGTAAAAGCCATACCGAGTCCCGTTACCATAAAACCTTCCATAATGTCGCCCACGCAGTCCGGGTCACGCTTGTCTATGTTGTACCCGTCTTTGCGGCATTTTTCGGTAGCCGCAATAACGTCGGAAGCGATTTTTTCGCAAAAGTAATCATTATTGTAGTCCCGCGCAAGTTCCCAGTCAAGAATACCCGTGTATTTGCCGAACATATCCCCTATTCCCGAAAGCAGCATATCGTATGGTGCCTGTGCCATAACGTTCAAATCGGCAATGATATACCGGGGCGTGGTGCATTTTATCGTTGCTTTTGTTTTGTCAAACAGAACGGACGAGCCCGCCGAGGCGTACCCGTCCATTGACGGCGCCGTGCCCGCTATGCCGTAAGGAATGCCCACCCGATAGGAAACAAGGCGGCATATATCGTTTACCACGCCCGAACCCACGCCCAAAATGAAGTCGGGTTTAGGGGAAAACGAAAAGATATCCGAATCGGCTTTGGGATTATAAAGATGAATAAGCACGTTGCCTATGTTTCTTTCGTCGGGAAGAACCGTACCGTCAAGGATAAGTTTATGCGAAAACTTCCCGGCCTTTTTAAGCAGGTTTTCAACTTTTTCGCCCAAAACCCGATACGTATTTTCATCAGCCACAACAAAAATGCGGTTATAATCTTTAAGCAAATCGGGTATTTGTTCCGCCGCGTTGCGTGAAATAACGTACTTTTCCACCGGTGCGCGGTGAATTTTCTTTTCGCATGTGCAAACTTGTTCAATCATTTTATATACTCCTTCATTTTTTCGGGAAAGTCGCGGTAATCGTCAATTTTCACAAAATTGAAATCGGATAAGAATACCGATTCATCGTTGCCGCCGGGTCCGTAATCGTCACCCGCGTAGACGGTTTCGCTGTGGCTGATTCCTTTTTCCGCACAGTATTTATCAAGGGCATAGTACTTATTAAAGGGTTTGGGTGCCATATCAAACGACGACGTTCCCCCTACAAAAACCGTGTAATCGGGGAACAATTCCTTTACAAAACCGTATATTCTGCGCCGTTTTTCCCTTGTCGGGTCAAAAAGAAGTTTATCTTTCTGCTCTGCGGCTGTGCCCAAAAGCGGAATGGTTATACACCCGGAGGTGTGATATTCAACGTTTTCGCCTTTAAAATCGCAATAGCCGAATTTTTCCCGAAGAAAAGTAACCCGCTTTTCTATTGATTCTCTGTCAACGGGAACGGAATAATCGGCAACCGTTTCAAGAACGCCGTCCCTGACGCGTGCAACCTGCATTCCGTAATTGCCGATAATATCAATGGGAAAATGATTCATCTGTTCAAAAACCCGTCGGCACATTCCCGCACCCACCATACAAAGGCGCGCGTTTTGCCCCAGTGCCGCAAGTGTTTCCCTTGCGGATTCTTCAAGTGGTGTTTTATGCTGTGTAAGCGTGCCGTCCAAATCAAAAGCAAAAAGTTTTATCATATTGACCTCTTAAAAGATTTGTGGTATTATTATAGCAGAATTTGACCGTTTACGCAATATGCGGCGCTAAACACGGTTTATTTTCATATACAAGCCTTAAAACGCGCATATCGGCACAAAATTTTGATTGATTGAGCAGGTGCAGTATGAAAGAAGAGCAAATTGACGGGCTCATACGCCTTATTGAAGAAAACGGCTTTGCCACGGTAAAATATCTTGCAAAAGTGACCTTTACAAGTGAATCCACCGTGCGGCGGCAGTTGACCGAACTTGAAAATATGGGGCTTATAAAGCGCAGTTACGGCGGTGCGGAAATAAGAAAAGACAATATTAACACCCCCATTGAACTTAGACTTCAAAAAAATCACAAAGCAAAGGACGCCATTGCAAGAAAAGCGGCGGAATTTATTTATGATAATGAAACCGTATTTATTGACGGGTCCTCCACCTGTCTGCACATGGGGCAATATCTTTCGGCAAAAAAGGGGCTTACCGTTTATACGTATGCCGCCGAACTGTGCGCAATACTTGCCGTGCACGGAATAAACGTGTATTGCCTTGGCGGCAGATACGATAAAGTTTCAAAAGTTTTTACCGGCGAATACGCAATAAAAATGATAGAAAGTATTTACTTTGACGCATTTTTCTTTTCCGACAGCGGCTTTTGCGACGGTATTATTTCCGATTACAGCGAATCCGAAACTCATATGCGCCGCGCATTACTTGCCCAGTCAGCGCGGAAATATTTTCTTTGCGACAGCGAAAAATTCGGCAAACGTTCGCCGTATATTCTCTGTACCGAAAAGGACGTTGACGGAATAATAACCGAATAGAAAAAGACCGCTACCCCCATAGCGGTCTTTTCCTTTTGACACTAAAAACGTGCAAGATAGGGAAAGCGCAGCCCCATCAACATGCGCAATCCCCCCGGCAGAAACGCAAGCCTCCTGAATCAGGTTTGAGTTTCCGCCTTATTAAAACCCACAAAACGCTACCCCCATTTCAAAACGTTCGGTCGGTTTTTGGCATATTAAAATTACAGAACGATTTCTTTTTTCGCCTCTGCCGAATCGTAGATCGCCTGCAACAAGCGCTGGCTTTCGAGAATATTTTCAATATAACTTCTTGTATGCTCACCCGTTTTGCAGGCGTTGATAAAAGCAACATCTTCCGCTTCATACATATTGGGAATATCGCCTGACGATTCCGTTACATTAAGGTCATTGTCAAACTCGGTATACTGCCCGCCGTATTGAAGCCTTATTCCCGCTTTATCGCCCAAAAAGTCAATAAACATTCCGCCGTCGCCGATATTTTCAGCCCATGCACCGTTAAAGGAAATTGAGCATTTATCCGTACGCACGTAACCGGTAACATAATCTTCAACATCGTTGGTTCCGTTTTCAATCGGAGGTCCTGCCCACATACCGGTATATTTATACGCATCAATAGTAGGTGCCATTTTTGCGTAAGTATCTGCACTTACGGTTTTAATTTTTGCTCCGCGGATAACGTAAAGAATCAAATCAAGGAAATGGATTCCCCAGTCAATAAGCACGCCGCCGCCGGAAGATGCCTTGGTTGTAAACTCTCCGCCAAGCCCCGGTATGCAGCGATGTGAACGGAACGAGCAGTATATGTGATAAATATCGCCCAGTTCTCCGTTTTTAACCTTTTGCGCAATTTCCACAACAGATTTATGGTACCTGTTGCAAACGCCTATATTAAGCAGTTTTCCGCTTTCTTTTGCCTGCTGAAACATCTCGTTGGCAAGCTCATAATTTACCGTAATCGGTTTTTCGCAAAAAACGTGTTTGCCCGCTTTAAGCGCGTCCATCGTAACGGTATAGTGGGCAAAGTTCTGTGTTAAAACATAAACAACTTCAACCTCAGGGTCATCAAGAGCAATATGATAATCTTCTATTGCGTTTTCTGCCCCAAAACGCACCTTTTTATCCTCCGCTCTTTCCGCTATAAGGTCACAGGCATATTTAATGCGCACGTTTTCCATTTTGCTTAATGCCGGAAAATGCGCCGCTTCCGATATTCTTCCGCATCCGACAACCGCAACTACTGTTTTTTCCATTTTTTATTACCTCCTTGTTTTCAACACAATCATATCACTTTCAAAGGGCAGATGTCTTTAACAAAAAGCGCTTGTAATTTATCATTTTATGTGCTAATATATACTTTGTTATAAAAAATTGATAAAGGGTTGTTAAAATATGACCGACAGCAAATTTCATTATGACAAGTCGTTCTTTTTCTCGCCGATACCGTGCGGGCAGTTTTTACTTTACCAATTAGGTGAGCTTTCCGGAAACGAAAATACTCTTATAAAGCCGCATATTCAGATATGCGATGAAATCACTTTTGTTTATTCGGGGAAAGGAATCATAAGTGAAAACGGAACCGATTACGAAATTTCAGCAGGCAAATGTTTTATTTCCGGACTTAATGAAATTCACAGCATAAAAAGCGATAAAAAAGACCCTCTGCACTTTTATTTTATCGGCTTTACAACCGAAAACAAAGAAATATCCGCCGCGATAGAGAGTCTTAAAAAGAACCGTTCGGCATTTTTATTTGCCGAAGGCGAAAAATATGTAAAGAGCATTATTGAAGAAAGCTGGGCGGCAAACGCCTACTGCAACGCAATGATAGGTACTTTTATTGCGCAGTTTATATTCTCTGCCGCAAGGCTGCTTTGCGCGGAAAACCTGCCCAAGCTGCCCGGCGGAACCGGCGCGTCAACAGTTTACCGCATCGCCGCATATATACAGACCCATATCTGCGAAATTGATGCTCTTTCCAAATTAGAGCGCAACTTTAATTACAGTTACGGCATACTTTCAAGAGAATTTACGCATGTAATGGGCGAAACGCTGCACGCATATTTTCACCGCTGCCGTATGGAAAAGGCATCCGAAATGCTTAAAAGCGGCTCGTCCGTTACGGAAGTGGCGGAAACTCTCGGATATACTTCAATTCACCCGTTTTCGCGGGCGTACAAGAACTTTTACGGATTTCCGCCCGGAAAAATCAAACCGTGACTTCCTTATATTCCGCGTTTTTGCCCGTTACGCTCAGGCAGAACGCGGAATTATCTATATTCACCGTTCCCGTTTGGGTTTCTTCGCCGTTTGCGCTTATGTGTTCCGGCGAAAACGCGCCTGTGCCGCTCTTTTTGTAAATGCACTCTTTTTTTGTCCAAAGCGATGCAAACGCAAGGTCTTTGTTTTCGGCATTTTCAAAATATATTCTTTCGCTTTTTGTAAGGGCTCGGACAAGCTTTTCCGCATTTTTCACGGGCATTTTTTCAATATCAACGCCGACAGGCCCGTCCGACAGCGCAACCGCCGCCCCGCCGTGACTGTGCGAAAGGGAAAAATATATTTTGTCGCATTCCCATTTTCCGTTTTCGTTTTTTCGCGGGTTCAGGCTTTCCAACTCAACACCGAAAGTATCCTTTACGGCATATTCAAGCAGGAGCCACACAAAAATGCGCTCGATTTTTCCCTCGCGGCAGGTAAATTTTTCAATTTCCTGCCTGCGCTGTTCGTTTTTTATTCTTTCTTCGCTTTCCTCGCGGATTTTGCCGAAATAAACCTTTGTCATAATCGCCTTAAAAAAATATCTTTACGGATATTATATTCCCTACAAAAGGCGGTGTCAAGGAAAAGCGGCAGATAAATTCTCGGTTCATTTATTGAATTTTATTTCTACCGACGTACCGCTGCCGGGAGCGCTTTCAAGGCTGATTTGAGCATTGTGGAACTGCGCCCCGTGCTTTACTATGGAAAGCCCCAGTCCCGTGCCGCCTGCTTCCTTTGAGCGGCTTTTATCAACACGGTAGAATCTTTCAAACACTCTTGCCTGTTCCGATGCTGGAATTCCTATACCCGTATCCGAAACCGTCAGCAGCACTTTTTCGCCCGAATCGGCAACGTCTATATTTACTTTTCCGCCGTCCTTATTGTACTTTATGCCGTTATCGGCAAGGTTGTAAATCATCTCGCTTAAAACCGTTGCGGAACCCGGAATAAACGCGTGAGTACCCGTTAACGTAAGGGTTATGTTATTCTTTTTTGCAATCGGTTCAAGCCGCGCCCGCACATCCTCGCACAGGGCAAACAAATCAACTTTTTCATCGTCAAACTTAACCGCGTTTTCGTCAAGTTCTGATATTTTTATAATATCGCTTACAAGGCTTACAAGGCGTTTTGCCTCGTCAAAAATCGAATTTGCAAAGTCCTTTACCGTGTCGTCGGGAGTTCCTCCCGCTTTCAGGATTTCGGCAAAGCCGAGAATCGAAGTAAGGGGCGTTTTGAGCTCGTGGGAAACATTTGACGTAAACTCCCGCCTGAGCGTTTCCCTTTGAATGCGTTCGGTGTCGTCAATGATAAGCGCCACAGCGCCCGCCACAGCGTCCCCGTCCTTTACGGGCGTTACAAGCAGTTGATAATTTCTGCCCTTTATTTCTGTTTCATTCTCCCGTTTTTCGCCGTTAAGTGCCGAAAGAACCGCATCGGTAAATTCTTTCGTTCTGTTAAGTTCAAAAACGCTCTTTTCGTTTTTCGCGCCCAGCAGTTTCTTTGCCGAAGAGTTAAGCATAAGAAGATTTGCGTGCCTGTCTGTAATAAGCAGACCTTCCTGCATATTTTCTATTATCAGCGAAAACTCCGCCTGCCTGCGCCCCGCCTCTTCAATCTGGCGCGATATTGTTTCCTTTTGTTCGTGAATTCTTCTTAAAAGCGGCGTCAGTTCTTCATAGGCAACGTTCTTTTCCGGATTATCCAGATCAAGACGGTTTATCGGGTCGATTATCGCTTTTGATGCCCGTTTTGAAAGCACCAAAGACACTATAAGTGCTATGGCAAGTATCGCCACAAAGGGCTGGATAAGCCCCGAAAGCACCGCGAAAACAGAATTTTGTACCGTTGAAAGGCGCAAAACACTTCCGTCATCAAGTTTTACGGCATAATAAAGCGTCTTTTGCATTAAAGTTGCAGAATACCTGCTGCTTTTGCCGCTTCCGAATTTTTGTGCATCGACTATTTCCTGCCGGTCTGAATGGTCGCCCATACTGTCTGCATCGGCAGCACTGTCGGCAATAACCGCACCGTTTTTGTCAATAAGCGTTATCCGCCTTGAAGAATCGGAAAAGCCCTTTATATAGTCCGCGCCCTCATTTTTTATCGCCGCGGAAACGTATTCCGTTTCGCTTTCGAGTTCGGAGAAAATCTGTCCCTCAAAATAATAGAACAGCGCACCGAAAACCATAGTAAACGTTATTGCAAGCACTATAACCGAAACAAGAAAATTAAGCCTGAAAATCTTTTTATTCATTTACTGCTCCAATTTATATCCCACATTTTTTACCGTTTGAATATACTCTCCCGCCGCGCCCAGTTTTACGCGCAGTTTGCGTATATGTACGTCAAGCGTGCGGGATTCCTCATAAAATTCTCCCCACACCCTGTTAAGCAAAGTATCCCGCTTTACCACGCTTCCCTTTGCTTCAAGCAAAACCCGCAGAAGTTCAAATTCCTTAAACGAAAGTTCAATTTCTTTTCCCGAAACCTTTACCTCGTGCCTGTTCATATCAGCGTGAAGTTCGCCCACGTCGAAAACGGCTGTGTTCTTTGTTTTCTCATACCGCCTTAAAACCGCGTTTATCCGCGAAATGAGCTCCGGTATTCCGAAAGGCTTTACTATATAATCGTCCGCCCCCGCGTCAAGCCCGGTAACCTTATCAAATTCACTGCCCTTTGCGGTAAGCATTATTACGGGAATATCCGCATAATCGCTGTTCTTTTTAAGCATTTCAAGCACGGTTATGCCGTCGGTTTCGGGAAGCATTATATCCAGTAATATAAGGGACGGTATTTTATTTTTCAGTGCGGCAAAAAGTTCGCTCGGCGCATAAAAGCCTTCCGCCTCAAAGCCCTCGCGTTTAAGGCTGTAACAAACAAGTTTGCGTATATTTGCGTCGTCTTCAACTACATAAATCATTGCTTTTTCCTCCACAAACGTTTTTTGAAACCGCACATATGTTTTCGTACAATACAATCCGAGCAAAAATGCTCGCTTGCAAGGGCATTTTTGCGACCGATTTCAATGGCAGATGCGGCTGCAAGCCGTAAAAGCCGTATGGCTTTTTTGAAAATGCGTTCAGCATTTTCGTCTGCATACATTATAATCCGAGCAAAAATGCTTGCTTGCAAGGGCATTTTTGCGACCGATTTCAATGGCAGATGCGGCTGCAAGCCGTAAAAGCCGTATGGCTTTTTTGAAAATGCGTTCAGCATTTTCGTCTGCATACATTATAATCCGAGCAAAAATGCTTGCTTGCAAGGGCATTTTTGCGACCGATTTCAATGGCAGATGCGGCTGCAAGCCGTAAAAGCCGTATGGCTTTTTGAAAATGCGTTCAGCATTTTCGTCTGCATACATTATACACTGCTCCCGCGCTTTTTTCAATTACTTTCTGCATGGATTCCCGTAAGGGAATAAATTACCCACTCGGCAACATTTACCGCATGGTCGCCTATGCGCTCAAAATACTTTGCAATCATAAGCATATCCACAAGCGCCTCGGCATCACCGTCATTATTCTGTATCGCCTTTATAAGTTCCTGTTTTACCTTTATAAACAGGTCGTCAACAATGTCGTCGCTCTTTATAACGTCCTGCGCTTTTTCCATATCCTTTTTTACAAAGGAATCAACGCTTTCGGTAACCATTCTTTTTGTTGCCTGAGCCATATCCGCAATGTGAGTCTTGCCCAAATCGCCCTTTTGGGCATATTCGGCAATTTCCGCAATATCCGACGCCTGGTCACCGATTCGCTCCATATCCGAAATCATTTTTAGCGCCGAAGAAACCGTGCGCAAATCTCCCGCAACGGGCTGCTGCAACGTAAGCAGGCGCATACAGATATTTTCTATTTCCTGTTCCTTGCGGTCAATAAGTTTTTCGTCCTCAATCGCCGCCTCTTTCATTGAAACGTCGCCGCAAATAAGATATTTTATGCAGGCATCAATTGCTTCCTCGCACATTGCGCCCATCAAGATAAGTTCATTGTTAAGAAGGGTAAGCTGTTCATCAAACCTGTACCGCATTTATCCGAACCTCCCGGTAATATAATCTTCCGTTCTCTTATCTTTCGGCGAAGAGAACATCTTTTCAGTGCTGTCAAATTCCACAAGTTCGCCCAAAAGGAAGAACGCCGTTTTATCGGCAATACGTGCCGCCTGCTGCATATTGTGCGTAACTATTACTATCGTATATTTTTCCTTTAATTCAACCGCCAGATCCTCGATTTTCGATGTTGAAATCGGGTCAAGAGCGCTTGTGGGTTCATCCATTAAAAGGATTTCCGGTTCAACCGCTGTTGCACGGGCTATGCACAGCCTTTGCTGCTGCCCGCCCGAAAGCCCCAGTGCGCTTTTTTTAAGCCTGTCGCGGCATTCGTTCCACAGTGCCGCTCCCTTTAATGCGCGCTCCACTATCTCGTCAAGTTTTACTCTTGATTTTATCCCGTGAATGCGCGGACCGTAGGCGACATTATCGTATATGCTCATAGGAAACGGATTAGGTTTTTGGAACACCATACCCACATTTTTGCGGAGCATATTCACGTCCTCTGTACGGATATTTTCGCCGTTAATAAGGATTTCGCCCTCGGTGCGGCACCCCTCCACCAAATCATTCATTCTGTTAAGGCATTTAAGAAACGTACTTTTTCCGCATCCGGACGGGCCTATCAGTGCCGTTATCTGATTTTTTTCTATTCCGATATTTATATCCTTTAACGCGTGATTCTGCCCGTAATACAGATTCAGATTGTTTACTTTAATAACTTCACTCATTTTTTATCTCCACTTGCTTTTTTAAGCCGCTTTCCTATTAACTTTGCGCTGATGTTTACCGCAAACGTAAGCACAAGCAATATTACCGCTATTGAAAACGCAATATCGAATTCGCCCCGTTCCTTTGCGTATGTGTACAGTGCAACCGTAAGGGTTGAACCCGCATTGCCCGGTTTTACCGCCTCAATAAGCGAAAAAATTTCGTCCGCCATGCCCGCAGTAAAAAGCAGTGCCGCGCTTTCGCCCACTATTCTGCCCACTGCAAGTATGCATCCGGTAATTATGCCGTCAACCGCCGAGGGCAGCACAACCGTGCGCACACAGTGCCACTTTCCCGCACCGAGAGCAAGTGCCCCCTCACGGTAGCCCTGCGGCACGGTTTTAAGGCTCTCCTGCGTAGTTCTCATTACGGTGGGCAGCGTCATTATTACAAGCGTAAGCGCGCCCGCAAGCAGACTTGTGTTAAGTGAAAAGAACTGCACGAAAATGAGCATTCCCACAAGGCCGTAGATTATTGACGGTATGCCCGCAAGCGTTTCGGCGGCAAGTTCTATTATCTTAACTGCTTTTTTATTTTTTGCGTATTCGTTAAGATACACCGCCGCGCCCACGCCCAAAGGCAGAACGATTATAAGCGTCATAAGAATTATATACAGGGTGTTGAGAATGTTGGGCAGTATTCCGTTTGTGCCGCGCAAAAGGCTCGGTTTTGTGCTTAAAAACTCCCACGTTATCCCCTTTACACCGCGGGAAAGTATATATCCCACCATGCCCGCAAGCATAAGGCAGATAATCAATGCACACATGAGCATTATTGCATTAAGTATTCCGCAGCGGAGTTTTCGCCTAAAAGATATTTTTTCCATACCCTCACTTCTTCTCCCTCTTAACAACAAAATTAAGAATCAGATTTATGATAAGAATGAACACAAACAGTACAAGTGCGATTGAAAACAACGCCCGCCGTTGAAGTCCCGACGAATAGGACATTTCGCTTGCAACGGCTGTTGTCAAAAATCTTACGCTTTTGAACAGTCCCGGCATATTTGCCACGTTGCCCGCAACCATCATAATCGCCATAGCCTCGCCTATGCTTCTGCCTATGCCCAAAACAACGGCGGTTATTATTCCGCTTTTTGCCGCCGGAACGGTAACTTTGAACACCGTTTCGGTTTTTGTTGCGCCAAGGGCAAGGGACGCCTCTTCATATTCTTTCGGAACCGCCGTGATAGCCGTTGACGAAACGGATATTACCGACGGCAGAATCATTATTGCAAGTACGATTATTGCCGAAAACAGATTCGCGCCGTCGGGAAGTGAGAACACCTTGCGCACCGTGGGCACGATTATTATCATACCCAAAAGACCGAACACCACCGAGGGTATGCCCGAAAGCAAATCAACTGCCGTGCTTACCGCCTTTTTTACCGGGTCGGGCGCCATTTTGGAAATAAAGATACTGCACATAATCCCCAAGGGCACACCGATGATTATTGCGCCCAGAGTGCCGTAAAGGGAGGTAAGGATAAAGGGCAGAATCCCGTAGGACGGGCTTGACGCCGTGGATTTCCACGACGTACCCAATAAAAACTCTTTTAATCCGATTTCCTTTATTGCGGGCAGACCCGACACCACAAGGAAACAGGTTATCACTATAAGGAAAGCAACCGCGGTGAATCCGCACAGTGCCAAAAGCACCTTCATTACTTTTTCCGAAATTTTCATTTTACCTTGATACAGGCACTGCGCCCGCCTTTTCTATTAAACTGTCGGCTTTGCCGCTTACTACCCAGTCAAAGAATGCCTGAGCCGCTTTGGAAAGTTCCTTGCCCTCTTTTGTTACGAACACGAAGTCACGCTGAATCTTGTACGTGCCGTCCTGAACGGTGGCGGTCGAGGGTGCAACCGAGTTTACTTTTATTGCCTTTACCGTTTCTTTTACCGATGCAAGGGACGCATATCCGATTGCGTTTGGGTTTGATGCAACGGTCTGAATTACATCGCCCGTTGACGAAAGTTCCTGTGAGTATTTGCAGGAATCCTTTGTCTTTGTAATGGATTCAAAGCCGTCGCGGGTGCCTGATGCCGCTTCTCTGCCGATAAGCACTACCGGTGCATCTTTGCCGCCTACGTCTTTCCAGTTTGTTATTTTGCCGGTGTAAAGGTCGGCAATCTGTTCAACCGTAAGGTCCTCAACGGTGTTTTCCGGGTTTACCACTATTGCGATGCCGTCAAGGGCAACAACCGTGCCTTTAAGTCCGGACTGCTTTTCTTCGTCTTTAAGGTCGCGGCTTGAAAGTCCGATATCGCATCTTCCCTCTGAAACCGCGGTGATTCCCGAGCCCGAACCCGTGGGGTTATAAGTGATTTTTACGTTCTTGTTCTCTTCGGAGTAACTTTCGCTTAAATACTTGATTACTTTCTCCATTGAGGTTGACCCGTCGGTGGAAACCGTTCCGCTTACCGCTTCGTTTCCCGGCTTGTTTGTGGCGTTCGCGCCACCCTTGTTGGCTGTTGTTCCGCAGCCTGCGAAGCACGCCGCCATAAGGCACGCCGCAACTGCAATTCCTAAAAACTTTTTCATTGATTTTCATCTCCTTTTATTTTTTACGCCTTGATTTTACCATAGTGTATGTTAATTGCAAAAGCAGATGTATGTTAATTGTAGGTAAAAAAAATCGGCTCGCAGTGAGCCGATTTCAATTTTTTCATTGTCTTTTACGCCAAAGCCGCGCCGAGAGCGTTGCAGTTTACCGTTGCTTCATCGTCGGGAGTGCTGTTGCAGATTACGCTGTCGCAAACGAGTTTTGCGCCTGCGGAAACGCATCTTTCTTCCCAATCGCGCATCCACTGTCCGTCACCCCAACCGTAAGAGCCGAACAGAGCAATGTTTTTACCTGAAAGTTTATCTTCAACTGATGAAAACATCGGCTCAAACTCACTCTCTTCAAGCTGCTCCGCACCCATTGAGGGGCAGCCGAACGCAAACGCATCAAAAGAATCAATCAAAGATGCGTCAAATTCCGCTGCGGTAAGCATCGTTACCTCTGCGCCTTTGCTCTCCGCGCCGTCCTTTACGGCGTTTGCCATTGCCTCGGTGTTTCCCGTACCGCTCCAATAAACTATTGCGATTTTTTTCATTATAATATCCTCCTTATTTATGTACCGCTGACTATCAGCCGGTCTATCGAATTGAATTTGCAGTACGCTTTTTTGTAAAGCGACGTGCATTTTTTATAAAGGGCGAATTTTTCAAGCGCCTTTTTTTCGTCGCCGAAAACGCACCAGTTGCCCACGCATTTTGCTCCCCGCGCGCCTTTTTCTATAAATCCCGAAACGTCCTCGGGCGGGTAGCCCAAAAACAGACCTATTTCGTGGGGAAAAGAATTTTCGTCTTCAAGCCTGTGTACAAGTTTTACTATGCACTCCTCGGCGTTCTTTATAGGATAATCCATATCTTTAAGTATGGATTCCGCCTCCGAATCGCTTAAATCCGCTTTAAGTTTTTCGGGCCGGTACATATATATAAGTGCCCGTTCTTTTGAAAACTTCAACGGAACAATTCTTACCCCCTTAGGCACGGCAAGCATATTCAGTTTGCGTATGTTGCAGTTCAGTTCGCACTTGTTTTCATACGGACACGTAAACAGATTTCCCGTTTTAAGTCCCGCCATAGTGGGCGAACACTGCTCTATCATTATCTGTTCAAACATAATGTATCAGCCGCCTTGCGCAATGTGCGAATCAAGCACGCCTTTAAGGGCAGACATTGAACCCGTGCGGCAGTGGGCAACCCTTATCTGTTTCTTTTTTGCCTGCTGCGATACCGTGTTAAGCATTTTGTGCGACATTGTGTCGGTAAAGAAAACTATATGCATAAGAGAACCGAACCCTGACGCCGAAAGCGGTTCTTTTTGCCGATATTCCGTTTCGTCCTCCTTGAAATACGCCCGGTATTCCCGCGTCGTCCTCAACGAATCTCGACAAAAATAATCCGTTTTCGGTGCGCGCAGTTTTAACGGAACAGATTTTTGTCGGGACAAGAAAGACGGTGAAGGTAATATCGGGCATATTTCCAAACCGTCTGCCGCAGTATCCGGCGAAAATATGTCCGTTAAAACCGTCAGGAGTTCGGTTTTCTTATGCATAAGATCAGGATTTCCGAAATTCTGTATGCCCCTGTCCTGTTTGACGAAAACTTTCGCCTTGCACGAATACGATTTACATAAATCCTCATAGCGTTTTACCATACATTCATTGCCGCCTACAATAACAACGCTCATAACCTCTCCTTTTTAGTTAGCATATGCTAACTGACGAATAAATCAATCTTTTATGCGTTTATATTATCACCGCCCGAAATTTTTGTCCGCTCCGAAAAGACAAAAAAATGCTCCGAAAAAGCAAATTCTTTTCCGGAACATCTGAAAATGCGTTTTTTAAGAGCGGGTTCTGTACTTTGCGGGAGATACGCCCATACACTGCCTGAACGCACAGGCAAATTTCGAGGCGTTGTCATAACCCACACTGCCGGCAACGTCAATAACGCTCTTATCCGTTTCTTTAAGCAGCCGCGCCGCCTCACGCATTTTTTCACTGCGCTGAAAGCAGTAAAGCGGCACGCCGTAAACGGTTCTGAACGTCTGCTTTATCCCCGTTAACGACAGGTTGAATTTCTTTGCCAACTCCTCTGCCGTAACCCGCCGCGAAATATTCTCTTGCAGATATTCCTTTATGTTCTTTGCAAGTTCAATCTGCCGCGCGGAAACAAACTTCTCTTCATCGTTTTCGGGTTCAACGGTGCTTAAAATAAGCATAAGTTCAAGTATTTTAACCTTGAAATATCCTTTTTTTATGTTTTCGGGAACAGAATAGAGTTCGGAAAAAATATGTTCCGTGTTTGTGCCCGACTTTGCCGCGTACCCGCCGCTTTTAAGAAACTTTTCATAAAGTTTTTTTGGCGAAACATTCACGTCTTGAAGTATCTGAATCAGGTTTTCGGGCATTTTATCCGCGTCGATTTTTACCGTAAGTCCCGAATACTTTTTAAGGGGAAACCAGTCGGTACCCACACTGCCGAAAGATATTGCCATATCTCCCGGTGCAAGCGTAACGAACCGACCGTCCACATTATATTCCGTACGCCCCTTGCGGCAGTAGTTTATGTACATCGCGTTTTCTTCGCTTCGCACTAAACTTGACGCGCCGTTGATTTCGGTATAGATTATCTCGCAGCCCTCAAACACCTTATGACAGACGCGTTTGATTTTATCGCTCATTTTTCTTGAAAAGTCCCAAAAATTTCTTTTCATAGGGCTCGCTTCGGATTCCTTTAAGTTCGTAACCCGTATCGCCTATTACCTTTTTTATCTGCTCTTCGTCAAGAGAATCTTCCGACAGAATTACCGTTTCGCCTTTTGCCTTTGACGACGAAACCTTTTTTACGTTAAAGCGTGCGCGCATGGCGTCGTTTATGTGGCTTTCGCACATACCGCACATCATTCCGTCAATTTTAAGTGTTGTTTTAATCATATTTTCCTCCCTGATTTTCTTGCGTTCCGCCTACTCGGCACATTTCAGCGCCTCCGCCATATTGATTTTTTTGTTTTTTCCTGCAACAAGAAAACTTACAAGCAATGACATACCGAACGTAAGCGCCACGCTTATAACGTACGTTTTCCAGCCCAAAACCATAGTCATTTCGTACTCGCCCGCAAGGGAAACAAGAAGATATTTAAGCGCTCCCGCACCTGCGGGTATACCGATTATTACGCCTGTAAGCGTGAGCCACATATTCTGCTGCGTTAAAAGCGCACCTATTTTCTTATTCCTGAATCCCACAACTTTAAGAGTCGCCATTTCGCGATAGCGTTCGGTGTAACTCATAACGCCCAGGTTATAAAGCACCACAATGCCCAAAAACAGCGCACCGCCCACAAGCAGAAGCACCGAACTTGAAAGCATTTGAGTAAACACGTCAAAGGAATCGATAATCATCTGTTTTGACTGTATGCTTTTTATCGCCGAATCCGACGCAATGTCGGCTTTCTCGGTTTTGGTGAAAATCGACGTTGTTTTATATTCAATTCCTGCCTTGTCGGCATATTCGGTATTAACGACAACGCTTTCAGAAACAGAGCGGATAACGCCCGCAACTTTCAGCGTATATTCTTTATCCGTGCCGTAGGGGCTGATAACGAACGTGTCGCCCTGTTTAAGTTTGAATTCGTCCGCAATTCTTTGGCAGATATACGCGCCGTCGGACTTGATTTCCGCATACCCTTTTTTTCCGTCGGGGAAACGAACAAGATTGTTTTTAAGGTCGTAGATTTCAAGAGAAACCGCCTTATCTTCAATCTGAACGCTTACGGTCGCCCCGGTATCGCCGTCATATTTTTCAATAAGTCTTTCCCTGTCCCCGTCGGTTGCGTCCTCGGAAATATATATTCTTGAAGAATATCCCAACGCACCGTTATAATACGTATTCAGAAACGAATCCATTGTGTCGCGCATACCCAGAGCCGCCACAACGATAAGCGTACAGCCGATAATTCCTATAAGGCTCATTGCCGTGCGGGATTTATGCCTTAAAATATCGCGCATATTCCACCTTACGCCGAATGAAAGTTTGTGAAACATTTTTGTTTTTTCAATAAGCATAGGCTTTACTTTTTTGGGTGAATAGGGTCTTAACGCGTCGGCAGCAGTACCCGCAAGCATTGATTTTACCGACAAAAATCCTATAAGCGTAAGTGCCGCGATTATTAAAAGAAGCACTATGCAGCAGAACAGCGGCAGGTTAAGTTTCCAGTACGGCAGGTCCATATAAGTTCCCATCATACCGTTGGGATTCATAATATACCAGGCAACGGCATATCCCAGAATAATACCCAGCGCCGAACCGATAACGCCTATCATAAAAGCATAACTTGTGTAGTGCAGTAAAATTCGCCTGTTCTTAAATCCAAGCGCTTTAAGAGTGCCTATCTGCGTTTTTTCCTTTGCGCACAAACGATGCATTGTTGTTACCATAGTGAGCACGACAATAAGCAGGAATATCGTGGGCATTATTGCGCCCATCGTGCGTCCTTCGGTTATTTCGCCGCTTGCAGCCGAATATGCGGCGCTTTCGTCCTTTGTAAGTATCATTACCGTGTTTTCAAGTTTTTTGTCCGCCTCCTCGGTAAAATCCTTTTTGGTAAGGTCGGAAATAACGTTTATCTGCGGATAAAAATCCGCTTTAAGCGCCTCTTTGTACATTACCGGTGAAATAAACGCAAAGCCGTAAGTGTTGAAGTCGGGCATAATTTGCGATTCATCGCGAACGCAAATCATGTATTCGCCTGCCTTTACAAAGCCCTTTACCGTACCTGAAATTTCAATTCCCTTATAGGTAAAGGTTATGCCGTCGCCTTCCTTTATTCCGTTGGCGTTTGCATATTTATCCGAAATCCATACGCCGTCCTTGCTGTCCTTATCATACTTTTCGCCCGAAACGTAATACATTCCCGAAACTTTTTCGTTTTCGGTAACGGTCAGGGCAACGCTGTCGCCGTCAAAGCCTTTAACATCGGCGTTTACCGATACGTACCGTGAAACCTCGTCCACACCGGATATGGATGCTATTTTTTCGGCGTCGCTTGAAGAAAATCCTTTTTCGGAAACAATCCTGAAATCGGCATATCCCGTTTCGGAAAAGAATGCGTTCATATTTTCATCTATGCTGACCCATTCCATATTGAATCCGACGAAAATACCCGTCCCAAGAAAAATCATTATTATCATAGAAATAAACTGCGCCTTGTAAAGCCCCATGGTTCTCCACATCTTTTTGAAAAGCATATGAGCCTCCTTACCAGTCTATCTCGTCGGCGGAAGCGGGATTCTCCTGTGATTCGCAGGAAACTATTTTTCCGTTCTTTACCCTGATTACAACGTCCGCCATACGGGCAATATTCTGATTGTGCGTTACTATTACGATGGTTTTGCCGTAATCCCGCGCCATTTTCAACAGAAGTTTAAGCACCATTACGCCCGTTTCGGAATCAAGAGCACCGGTAGGTTCGTCGCAAAGCAGAATTTTAGGATTCTTTGCCAGAGCGCGAGCAATTGACACCCTTTGCTGTTCGCCGCCCGAAAGTTCCGCGGGGAAATTTTTTGCGTGGTCGCCCAAGCCCACCTCTTCAATCATTTTTGTTGCCGAAAGTGAATTTTTGGAAATCTCCTTTACAAGGGCAACGTTTTCGTGCACGGTAAGAGTAGGCACAAGATTGTAAAACTGAAATACAAAGCCCACTTTCTCGGCGCGGTAATCGGCAAGTTCATCGTCGGAAAGTTTGGATATGTCCTTTCCCTCTACCGTGATGGTTCCGCTTGTGGGGCTGTCAAGTCCGCCCAGCATATTAAGCAGTGTGCTTTTTCCCGCTCCGCTGGGACCTAAGATAACTATGAATTTTCCCTCGTCAAGGGTAAGATTAACGTTGTCAAGAGCCTTTAACTCATGGTCGCCGCTTGTGTAAATGCGGCTGACATTTTTGAATTCCGCTATTGCCATTTTATTGTCTCCTTTTTTTATTTTCAGTACCGAAGAAAGCAAAGAGGAAACGCCTTTTTACGGCGTTCCCTCTTGACATTACTTTTTATTATGGCAGGAGCCGCTCATCGGGCAGGATGCGCATTTGCACCCGCAGGACGATTTTCCGCGCCTTTTATCCTTTACTATGCTGACTATTATTGCCGCCACAATCACAAGCAGTACCGCCGTGATTATTACAGTTGCAAGATTGGCTTTAATCCATGTAAGCATAACACCGACTCCTTTTTTGTTGATTATACTTTAACTTTCGTTTCAAGTTTTGTTGCTTCTTTATAGGGGCGAACAAGCATATATACCATTCCGGCAAGGATTACAAATGCCGCAACAACACCTATCACTCCGCCTGCGCCCTGAACATTGCCTGTGAACAGATTGCCGAACTGGTTAACCATAAGCGCGATGCAGTAAGCAAATCCGCACTGATATGCAATTGCGAACCAGGTCCACTTTGCGTTGTTCATTTCACGCTTGATAGCACCGATAGCCGCGAAGCAGGGTGCGCACAGCAGGTTGAATACCAGGAACGAATAGCCCGTGATTCCCGTAAACGCCGCCGCGATTGCAGTGTAAACGCTTGCGTCGCCGCCGCCGTAAAGGATACCCAATGTACCTACGATGTTTTCCTTTGCAACAAGACCCGTAATAGATGCAACGGTTGCCTGCCAGTTGCCCCAGCCCAGGGGCTTGAATATCCAGGCAATGGCGTTACCGATTTTTGCAAGAATCGAGTAGTCAATCTGTTCTTCGGTAAGCATTCCGAATGCACCGTCAACCCAACCGAAGTAAGTGGTGAACCAAACAAGGATTGTTGAAAGAAGGATTATGGTGCCCGCTTTCTTTATGAACGACCAGCCGCGCTCCCACATTGAGCGAAGCAGATTGCCGACTGTGGGCAGGTGGTATGCAGGAAGTTCCATAACGAAAGGAGCGGGGTCGCCGGCAAACATTTTCGTCTTTTTAAGCATAATGCCCGAAACGATTATTGCAGCCATACCGATGAAGTATGCGCTTGTTGCAACCCATGCGCTGCCGCCGAAGATAGCACCGGCAATCATACCGATAAAGGGAACCTTTGCGCCGCAGGGAATGAATGTTGTTGTCATTATTGTCATACGCCTGTCGCGTTCATTTTCAATGGTACGCGAAGCCATAACACCGGGAACGCCGCAGCCTACGCCGATAAGCATAGGAATGAACGATTTACCCGAAAGGCCGAACTTACGGAACACCCTGTCAAGCACGAATGCGATACGTGCCATATAACCGCAGGATTCAAGGAAAGCAAGCAGTAAGAACAGAACAAGCATCTGAGGAACGAATCCGAGAACCGCGCCCACACCGGCAACGATACCGTCATTGATAAGTCCCGAAAGCCAATCTGCCGCACCCGCATTTTCAAGTCCCGTGCCTACCAATTCAGGTATTGAGGGTACCCAAACGCCGTAATCAGCCGGGTCAGGCGCCGCAAACTCTGTGTTTTTTTCAAAGTACTTAACCGCATCAACATACGTTATACCGATTGTTGTTTCTTCATCGGCATCATCGGGTATTGCATTATAATAAACGGTCATTTCCGTTTCGGCAAGAGTTTCTTCATCTTCTACCGTAACGGTGCCGGTTTTCTCTTCGGTTTTGAAATTTTTGATCGTTTCAAGTGCCGCCGCCGCATCAAAGTCCTCTGCTTCCGGGTCAACCTTAACAAAGCCGTTTATGGCGTTAAGCGCATCGGTATATTCGTCATTAAGCTCGTTATACTGCTTACTTCCTATGCCCAACAGATGCCAGCCGTCGCCGAACACGCCGTCATTAACCCAATCGGTCGCCGCAGAACCTACGGTTACCATTGCTATGTAGTAAACGAGGAACATAACAACCGCGAAAATGGGAAGTCCGAGCCAACGGTTTGTAACGATTTTATCAATCTTATCGGAAGTCGAAAGTTTTCCGGCTTCTTTCTTCTTGTAACAAGCCTTGATAACACCGCCGATATAGATGTATCTCTCGTTGGTGATAATGGATTCCGAATCGTCATCCATTTCGGCTTCAACTGCCTTGATATCGTTTTCGATATGGTCAAGGGTCTCTTTGCTTATGTTAAGTTTTTCAAGCACTTTGTCGTCACGCTCAAAAATCTTGATAGCGTACCAACGCTGCTGCTCTTCCGGCATTGAATGAACCGCCGCTTCCTCAATATGAGCAATAGCGTGTTCAACGCTGCCAGAGAATGAATGCTGCGGAATGGTTTTTGTGCCTTTTGCCGCGCTTATAGCCGCCTCGGCAGCCTCCATAATGCCCGTGCCTTTAAGTGCCGATATCTCAACTACTTTGCATCCAAGCTGACGGGAAAGTTCGTCAACGTTGATTTTATCGCCGTTTTTCTTAACGATATCCATCATGTTGATTGCAACTACTACCGGAATACCGAGTTCGGTAAGCTGGGTGGTAAGATACAGGTTTCTTTCAAGGTTCGTACCGTCGATGATATTAAGGATAACATCAGGGCGCTCGCCTATAAGATAGTTTCTTGCCACAACCTCTTCAAGAGTATAGGGCGAAAGCGAATAAATACCGGGAAGGTCGGTTACAATAACGCCTTCGTGTTTCTTTAATTTACCTTCCTTTTTCTCTACCGTAACGCCGGGCCAGTTACCTACAAACTGGTTGCTTCCGGTAAGAGCGTTGAACAGTGTTGTTTTACCGCTGTTCGGGTTGCCTGCAAGGGCAATTCTCAAATCCATATTCAAGTCCTCTCTTCCTGCACCTGACTTTCAGTCAAGGCAAATTTATTCAACTTCTATTTCTTCGGCGTCCGCTTTTCTCAAAGAAAGTTCGTATCCGCGAACAGTTACCTCAATCGGGTCGCCCAGCGGTGCTACCTTGCGCACATAAACATCTACGCCTTTGGTAAGCCCCATATCCATAATTCTGCGCTTTACCGCGCCCTCACCGTGAAGTTTTTTTACTCTTACGGTCTCGCCAATTTTGGCATCTCTAAGGGTTTTCATTATCTACTCCTCCTAAAAAGTGTTATTCAGGCACGCCCCGTGCCGTTAAACCATTATTTTTTGCGCCATCTCGCGGCTTATTGCAACGCGGGCTTCCTTTACGTTTACTATTACATTGCCGCCCATTGTTGTTATTACCGTAACGTTGCCGCCAACTACAAAGCCTAAATTTTCAAGATGCTTTTTTACTTCCGGGCTTCCGCCTATTCTCTTTATGGTATTCTCTTCGCCGATACCTGCAAGACTTAACGGTAACATATATTCTTACCTCGATTCCCGTATGCCGATTAGCATTTGCTAACCATTTACCCTGAAATTCAGTTAGCAAGCGCTAACTTTTTTCGTCAAATATCGGTTAGCCCTTGCTAACCATACATAATAATATACGAACACAATTTTTTTGTCAAGCGTTTTTTGAAAAAATTTTCATAATGCGAAGCAAGGTGCAAAAACAAAGGAAAAGAAGCACAGGATAATATGCAATATAGTTGATTGAATATGAAAACAATGATATAATAAAATTCGATATATGAAAAAGCAAAGAGGTGTAGGCGATGGCTTGGGTTTGTGTGGGCTGTGCGACATTTGCGTTTATTGCAGGCTTTTTTTGCGGAAAAAAATACTTTCATTATTGGTGGACGGAGGATGCAACGGACATTATAACGAGATATAATGATGATAAAGACAAAACACTGCGCGCAGTAACCGTCTATTACGATAGATCCCTGTTCTTGGAGGACCGTGATAAGTTAGGTTGGAGTATGGAAACAAAAAAATAAAAAGCGTGTTTCCCGCCTGCGCAGCGGCGATTATGCAATACACGGCAAAAAAAGACTGCTTTCCAAGCCTTTTTAAGGTTTGTTCGCAGTCTTTTCCTGCCGTTTTTTTACTTAAAGTGCTTTTTAAGTTCGGTCTTTCCCCTGTAATCGGAATAATTCCACGAGCCGGGCTCGGGGGATTTATTGTACTCTTCGTCGCCGAAATACTTGCTGTTAAGCCTTATAAGCGCCTGCCGCGCTTCAAGGGAGTAAACGTTGTTTATTTCGCTTGCCTTAAATCCCTCGTTTTCAAGTTTGATAAGTGCGGGAACCGCCGCCAAGTCCAGTTCTTCCAACTTTTCAATATCCACGTGGGAAAGTCTGCCTTCAAGAAACGCATCAACATTATATTCCGCAACAAAAGCGTCTATGTTCACCGCGCCCAAGGCGATAAGCAGAACCGTTGCCCACGTTGCCGCTATTCTGAAAACGGGAACGTTATTTACATACAGCCTTACCACAAGTGCGATAAACGCAACGGCGATGAAAATCATAAATACCGATGTGCATATACGCAACTCTGTCATACCGAACCGATTGATGTAAATAACCATTTTTGCTATGGCGGTCGCTATTATAAATAAGGTAAACAGGCATATAAATGTACATTCGCCCTTGACCGCGCCGCGCCCCTTTGCCTGTTTGCCCATTAAATACTGGGCAAGATAAACAAGTGCAAGGTTGATTCCCGCAATTATGCACATTTCAAAGAATCCTCTGCGGGCATATTCTGCGGGAAGCACTTTTTCGGGCAGAATTCCCGACAGCGCACTTGTAACGTAGGCGAACTGCGAAAACAGATACAGCAGGTACACCGCGCAGATTACGCCCAGAAATGAAATAATGTACACATTTTCTTTCATTCCGCCGAAAGGTTTGCCGTCGTATTCTTTTTTATCTTCCTTTTTAAGGGCAAAGAAGAACGACAGTATGAACGGCGAGAATATAAGCCCCGTAATGATTTTTACAACGAGTTCGGCGCCGGTGAATTTTCCTAAAACCGATTCAAAAGCCGCGTCGGCACTTGCAAGCAAAAGCGTTACCGCAATTAAAACGGGTACCGCGCACACAAGCCCGATAATCGTTTTGCCCGCCGTCCTGGTCTTTTCACCGTTTGATGAAAATACCGAGCGAAACATTTTGGGCATTTTCCCGAACGCCCACGCAAAGGGCCGTCCTACGGCTGCAAACAGGAAACCCATATCGGTTTTGCTGTCTTTAAGTCCGCACAGTGAAGAAAACCATATTACCGCATTGATAAACACAAGCAGAAACAAGAAGAAATTAACCGAGCCGTTTGAAGAATGGGCAAATACGCCGCTGCCCAAAAGGGAAAGCACTCCCGAAATTGAGCCGTAAAGCCCCGGTCTTGCGCCTTTTTTAAGAAGATAAACCGTAAAGAGCACAAATATTGCCGCATACGATACGGTAAACCCCGACTTAAAGCCGCCCCAAAGCGTAAGCGGTACTGCCGCGACACAGAGAATCAGCCCCAAGATAAAGAATACAATGTCCTTTGCACCCATATTATAATAGGTAACCGGCTGTTTTACGGGATTCTGCCATGCGGGATTCATTACCGGCGGGCGCTGCCACTGTTTGTTATCTGTTGTTTCGCCATTCATTGAAATCAACTCCTTCGTCAACATATTCTAATATATCACCGGGCCGGCAGTTAAGTTCGCGGCAGATTGCGTCCATTGTGGAGAAGCGTATCGCCTTTGCCTTTCCGGTTTTGAGTATTGAAATATTCGCGGGTGTAACGCCTATTTTCTTACAGAGTTCAAGGGACGTCATTTTCCGCTTTGCAAGCATTACATCAAGATTAACTATTATCATTGTGCGCCTCTAAACTGTCAGGTCGTTTTCTTCTCGGAGTTCAACGCCCTTTTGCATTACGTTTTTCACTACTCTTATAATGAGTCCCATAAAGCCTGCCGCTGCCGACAGTACAAAAAAGGAAAGCCAAAAGAATCCGCCTATAAAAGTAATTACCGCAACTATAAAACAGCAGTTTGATATTATCCATAAAAGACGGACGTTTTCGCGGCAGAACATTTCGTTTTCCATTATGTTCTTTAATAAAAATATGAGCGACGCAAGTGCCGTCAGCCCCAAAACCGCGCTGGGATAAAAGCAAATCAGGATATCGTTGCGGGGACTGTTATAATACTTTATCAGAACCCCCGGAACAATAAACATCGCCCCTATCAGGCAAAGCCCCACCGCCGCACAGGCGATGTAAGAAATTATTATTGACCTTTTCGTATGCATTTTTCTGCCTCCGTAGTTAATTGCAAAAGTAATATATGCATTTCACGCTTATAATATTACACCATTTATTATCGTTTGTCAATAATTTTTTATAAAAAAAATAATCCGACGGACTTTGCCCGCCGGAAAGAGAAACAGTTTATTACTTACAGCAGTATTCAAATGACTGACAGTCCGTGCACTCAATAACCGTTGGATTTGCTTCGTGAGTTCCGACGTTTATATGGGCAAGACTGCAATAATCAGCCGTCTTACAGTGGTGTTTGCAATTTTGTATCGTACAGGATATTGCTTCGTTTTTCTGCATAAAAATTTACCTCCTTAAAGAATTACGTTTTTATTTTTTCCCCGAAACGCGGTTTTATTCTTACAGGAAAATTTTTTCGCTTTTTTAAAAAAAACGCTTTACAAAACGGGAGCAGTGTGGTATTATACCAACGTTCTCAATGAATGCGGTAGTAACTCAGCTGGTAGAGTGCCACCTTGCCAAGGTGGATGTCGCGAGTTCGAATCTCGTCTATCGCTCCATTTTTTTGGGTTATTAGCTCAGCTGGCAGAGCACCTGACTCTTAATCAGGGTGTCCGGGGTTCGAACCCCCGATGACCCACCACGAAAAGCACTTCTTATCGGAAGTGCTTTTTATTTCATTTTATCAAGGTGCATCATAGGTGAAAACTTGTTGCCGGAGCGGAAAACATACGTCTGCGCAAGATGAAGATAAACTTTCGTAATTTCAAGGCTTTCGTGCCCTAAAATATATTGAAGGCTTACCGGGTCGCCGCCGTTAACCAGGTAAAGCGTGGCGAAAGTATGCCGCAGTAAATGCGGGTGCAGCCGTTCAATGCCGGTTTCCTTTTTCAGTTTTCGAAACAGCATTTTTATTGCGTTGCCGGAGACGTTTAGCAGACACCCCTGATTTTTGCTCTTTGCGTAAATGAGGTATTCAAGCATAGGCAATTTGATATAGTCACTCATCGGTACGATGCGTTCCTTGTCTCCCTTGCCGCGCACGGTAAAGTAGTTTTCCTTAACGTCTTCGCACCTGAGGGAACAAACCTCAGAGCGCCGGAGACCGCAGTCCAGCATAAGCAGAATTATTAAACGGTTGCGGCCTGACACGGCGTTCACCAATGTGCGGATTTCATCACCTGAAAGAATACGAATAATCTTGCGGGTGCTTTTCGGCATTTTGACGCCGTCGAATATATCGGCACAATACTGTTTTGTTGCTGCCCACTTGAAGAATGCACGCAGCGCACGGTAGCGCGTGTTGACACTTCCGGAAGTGTTGCCGCGGTTACGGAGAACGTCCAGGAATTCAAAAACATCGTCTATGGTGTATTCGTTCATCGGTTTATCAATAAGCGCGGTAAACATCGCTATGCATTCGCTATAATACCTCAACGTTGCCGGTGAATTGTTCCTGTGCACCTGTTCCCGAAGAAATAGGTTCAACGCAGTCATAACATTCAAGGTCTTCACCTCGCATTCGTGCTGCTTCGCGCTCGAACTCAACTATCATATTTCGGTGCGCTGCCGAAAGACGTCCCGCAGCAACAAAACTGTTCATCAGCCTGATTAAATAGGGGAAACCGTATGTGTTATAAATTACGTTCAGCGCACCCAGCACGCTATGGTCAACCCAATCCATAAGGGAATTGAGGGTTTTATGCTCTTTTTCCTGGGTAAAGCGTATACCGACAGTGCAACCGCCGAGGAAGTCTGTCCACCAATCCACGGTTTCGGAACGGGTTACATTACTTTTGCGCTCTTTGATAAAGCGCACTAAGCCCAAACATAAGCCGCGGTAAAGTTCGGTTATGCGCTCACGGTAGCCGTCAGACGTGTCAACAAGGCATTTGAATGCCTTTTGTGCTGCATCGCCGTGAAGTTCCAGCTCGCAACGCATCCAGTGACCACTGCCTTGTAACTTTTGCTCGGAGAATTTATCATATATACGCATAAACACATCAGACTTGCGGTTGCCGATATACACGGTTGCACCGGATTTTCGCTTGCCGGTTGCAATTGTTTTTGCGCCCAGGGCGGTAAAAGAACGTGCAGAACCCGTTGCCAGACCTGCATCCAGATGCCCAACCACACGGTCAATGCTAAGGCAATATTCATCACTTTCGGTTTCCGTACCTATTTCATCGGCGGCAAGGTCAAGACGCTTCATCTTGACGTTGTAACGGTTGAGCAACTGCAAAAACGCTTGCAATCCGCCTTTGAAGTGTTGGTCCAACTGTACGCAGCCTGCGCCGGATATCTGAACAAAAAGGGTGTTGCCTACATGTTCGCCGCCGTAATACGTGCGGAAGCCGGAGGAAGATATGTATCCGTGGGTATACATATGTCCGCCGATATATTCGTTAAGCGGATTGCAATACTTTTCGCAGAAGCGCTCCAAAATCGTGTGAAGTTCCTTTGCGTCTCCGACAAGTTCCGTAAGACTATCATTACGAAGAGTAAAAGCAATGTAATCTACGATTATCTGATTGTGCATATCGATTTTCTCCAATCTGTCAGCGTAGGGTACGTAATTACAGTTCGTACCCTCGACGGAGCGTGTGCTCCGTTTTGTTTTTTCGCCTGCGGGCGGGTTTTTATGCACGAAGGCCCCGCACCTTTTTGTGGCGGGTTTTCAGGCACCTGTGCACGCATAAATGACCTGAACGACTTCGCGTATACGTCTATTGCCTTTATCGGCTTGTCGGCGCTTGTGGAGTCGCTGTCTTTATTTAACGATGCTGACCTGCTTATGCGGTTCAGGTCGAACATCTCTTGAAAGTATCCGGGCGTCGGTAATTGTCTTTCTTTTTATCGCTTCCGGTCGTCCGAACCGGTCTTGCGCCCGGATTCTGCATTACAATAACGTGCCGGCACGGCCGGCAATATTATATATGGGGCTAACGTGCTATGCTGAACGTGTCAATGGGCTCAAACTCTTTGCCTTTAACATCTCTTGCAATGACGGGGCGGTTCATCGGCGCGAATGAATCAAAATATCGATAGTAAGTCGGGCGCCAGCAGAAGATGAACTGCTTCGGCATAAAAGGCAGCAACTGCATAAACACGCTGCGGAAGAAGTGCTGGTACTGCAACTGGTGGGTGACTTCGTCTATTCCTACGCGCTTATACACGCACCGTGCGTATGAAAGGGGTCTGACTTTCTTTATCAGCCATATTTCAGACGCCAGGTCACGTATCTGCTTGTCCGTATCATCCCAGGTCTGCGAGAAGATATCTATATCGCAGTGTTCGTGCCGGTGCATCTTAAAGAATTCAATGAATCCCATCGGCAAAGTTTTGAATCCTCGGGCGTTAAATTCTATGCCTGATTCATCTATTGCCAGATAAGAACCGGGGGGAAGTTTCTGTGTTGCCAAAAGAGACAGGTCAATAACATTAGCAAGTTTGTTATCGAAGTTTGCAAAGTTATATTTATATGGATTCTTACTGAGTTTAATAAAGGGCTTTATGTTTTTTCTTAAAAGACGACATGCCAGGGTAGTCTTTCCGGAGCCCGGCACTCCTACAAAATATCTAATCATAACTTAATCCTTTCACCACGCCGGCAACGTGTTGCCGGCTTTACTTTGAAAACAAACATCTTAAAAGTTTGAACACATTTGCAACCACACAAAGCAAAATCAGAGCGCCGACGAGATATTCAATCATAGCAGCATAATCCCAGGAATAATTCTGATAACCGGAGCTGCTACTGGGGAGGATTTTATAAAAATCAGGAACTCCGAGAATCTGCCGGAGCGCTTCAAGAACGGTTTGCATTATTTAATCACCTCGCATAAATATGTTAAGGCACATTACTACAAATATGCCCATAAGCCAAAACACGGTTAAGTTCATCCTTTAATCACCTTCCGCAACAAGAAAAACACAAAAGCCAAAAGGAAAACATAGCAGATATAATGGCTGCCATTAAGAAATATCTGCAAACAGGGAAGTATCACCATTAACCTCTACCACCTTTCCAAAATACTGAAATGATAATGGACAGCGTAAAGAATGCAACGGCTATCCATCCTAAATATACTTTAACGCCCAAAGACGTTTCAAACGATACGGAATTCATAAATTGAAACGCTTCGCCGAAACGCTGAAAGAGCCAATCCCAAAAATTAAGCATACCATCATCCTTTCGCAATTATAGACCGGACAATGCCGACACAAACAAATGCGACAATGGCAGCATAAATAAAGCCGGGGATTATCATCTGCAACAAAGGCAGTACCTTAAATGCTACACCTATCATCTGCACGAAATTAAGCAACGTATTTACAAAGCCAACAATCATTTGACCGCACATCTGAAAAAATTCCCAGATGTTATCAAAGAAAGATATAACGCTGTCCCAAAATGTTAAAGTAACAAACATAATTAACGCCTCCGAATGTCTGCCGAGTCTCGATACGACCGTTCATTGCCAACACTGTATCCTCGGTCATATCCGCGCCGGTACGCTGCATCGGCAACACGGTCAACCTTGCTTTGCGAAACAGGCAACTGCCAGCCGGCAAACAAAAGGCCCATTAAACCGATTATCGAACTCATAAGCAATATAATCTGCAACGGTTCGAACTTAATTACCTTGTTAAACATCTCAGTTATAAAAGTAAACGCACGTGTCCAGGGATGATTGATTGTTTTAATATATGAAGACAGGTTTGACGCGCCGTTTGTGAGATAATCATTAGCCTGCTTTGTATAGTCAGTCATATTCTGGTCTATCGTGCCCATATCATCAACCGCCGGTTCTATGTTCGGCGTGGTTGCCGGAGAGGCATAATCTTTGTCGGCCGCAGTCAGACTTTCAACGGTAATGTCCGAAAACGTAGCAGAAAAACCGTAATATGCACGGTTGACACCAAGTTTCCATTTTTCATCAAGGTCAAGAGAGCCGGAATCGTTTGGCCGACCGACAGACGAAGTAAAGCCGTATATATTAAACGTATCAGACGGAATAGTAAAAGAATATTCAACAACAATCTGAGCAGTACGTTTATAATTCGATAAAAACAAATGAACCTTTTTAGCGGTTGCATTAGAATCAGTGTAAACCGTCCAATCGGGGCGAGAATAAAAAGCAAAGTATTTTGCGACAGAATTAGAATCTTTCAAAAATTCAAAGGTAGTACCGTCAGCAATATAATTACCGGATGAATCATAAGAACGGGGAGTAACTGTATAAGTAACACTAAAATTCACCGTACAGCCTTTATATCCAACCAACGAATAAACAGGAGAGTCAACCGCAGTCGGGTCAGTAAAGACCCATAAACAAGCAATAGTATCATCCTGAGACGTAGTATAAAATTCTGCACCGTTAGTAAAACGAGTAGCATTAGCAAGGCGAGTTATAGTATTACCGCCGACAGTCTCATTAGTAAAAAAACTGCCGTCCATACGCTGCGTAACAAATCGCATTGCATTTTTATCAAAAACAGAAAACGAAACCGTTTCCGACTTCGCGTTCACTAAAAAATTAGAGGTGCAAAGTATTCCGAAAACTAAAACGAATACAAGACCTCGAACGTGACGCTTTAATTTCTTCATAAAATGCACCTCTTATTTTTAGATTAAAGACTGATAAGCCTTCTGAGCAAGGCAATTGCAACCATCGAAACGGGTATTGCAATAACCATAACAAACAGAACCGGCGAGCCAACCACGGTATCAAGTGCCGTGCCGAGCCAGCCAATCGCTGCGGTAAAAAATGTACCGATATCAGCAAGTATCTGTGTAAGCGTTGCGCTTGCCGCTCCTTCGGCGGCTACAAAGTTAGCAATAGGCATATATAATCCTCCTTTCCTTTATTTTTGGGATTATAAACACGCCGCGCGCATGGCGAATTTAACTTAAAATACTACTTCATTTAATTCGCGTTCCAGCCGGACACCCAATCGGGCAACTCCGTCAGAACCTTTGTATGCGTACAAATCAAGTATGTGAACCGTTTCCGGTGCGTACTTGTTCAGCAACTCCGTTTCTTCCGGGTTAACATACGCGCTGATGCGCTCGCCGAAATTCGTGGTAAACACCACGCCGTAGCCTTTCGGCTGCTTCTTCTCATCAAGATACTCTTTCTGGTCTACTACTTTAAGTCTGACTTTCATTTTTACTTACCTCCTTAAAAATATGCTGCACATTTTTATAAACTCGCTGCCATCAAACGGTGCAAAGATTTCTTCGCCGTTCCTGAGTTGCAGCGTTGTGCACAAAAGCACGCTGCCGAAAATGTTGCGACCGTACAAATATGTTGCTTCCGGATTCAGCCGACTATTATTCAGTGCGCCGATTTCGTCTACCAACATATGCAGGTCTACTCCGTTGACCGAGCCGATGTGGACGTGCTCATAACATTCAATGTCAAGCGCACGGTACACGTCGTGGTTGAAGTCGTGCAGGTCAATGTCTACCAATTCATTGAAACCTACGGGTCGCAGCACTATAAACTGCCTTATGTCCTTCTCTTGCTTTTTTACTTTCATTGCTTCTTTACCTCTCTGTTTTTTTATTTTATGGATTCGAAAATCCTTCAAGCCTTTTTATCTTTTTGCTCCGCTTTCTTATTCAACATGGACCTTACTCCGATATCACAAAGAGCGGATACCGCGCCTAAACATCCTGCTACCGATACGCCTAATATTAACTTTAAGATAAAATCACTCATCATCTGCTCCTGCTTTCTTAAACTTTATACTCAAATATTGAGTAAATACAAGTAGATTATACTCAACTTCTGAGTAAAAGTCAAGAATAATTTTTTTTATTATATAATATAGTTGGGGTGTAATATGAAAAAAACATATCAAACAATAATCAGAGAGTTACGCGAAGACCATGACCTTAAACAAAAAGATATTGCAAAAATACTTAATAGGTCACAACAGGGATACGCACATATTGAAAATGACAATGCAAAATTGCAAATAGAAGATTTAATAATCTTGTGTAAAATATATAATGTTTCCGCTGATTATATACTAGGACTGACTGATGAACCAAAAAAACTGCACGGCCAAGAACATTATAAAAACAAACAAGTTATTACTTCTTCAAAAAATATAACAATAAATAATAAATAGGAGGTAAAATGAGAACAACGTATAGAGATTTTGGATGGTCTACTTCGAGAACAGGGAAAGTAAGAAACATAGACGTAATAACCAGAACACAGGTGGACGAGGAAAATGAAACAACGACATACACATGTAAAGTAATAGTGGGAAGGAATATGAAAGAATCTATAAAAATAGCGGTAAATGAATCAAAAGGAATGAACCCAATTTGGTATTATCTAGACGTACTGAGAAACTATCCACAAAACAGGCGAACCGATAGAGCATATAAAAAGAAAATAACTGAATTGATAAATGAATACGTAAAAAATAGAACAAGGACAAGTTATAGAGATTTTGGATGGTCTACTTCTAAAACAGGGAAAGTAAGAAATATAGATGTATGGACGCACACGGAATTCAACGAAAAAAACGAAACAACAACATACATATGCAGAGTAATAGTAGGAAGAAATCTAAAAGACTCGATAAAAATAGCAATAAACGAATCAAAAGGAATGAATCCAATTTGGTATTATATAGACATACTAAGAAACTATCCACAAAACAGACGGTCACACAATGCATATAAAAAGAAAATAACAGGCCTAATGAAAGAATACAAAAATAATAAATAATGCAAATTATTCCCTCTTAATCAGGGTGTCCGGGGTTCGAACCCCCGATGACCCACCAAAACAGTCTGTTCACATACACGAACAGGCTGTTTTTTTTGCTGCTTCGCCGTTTTCGGAAATTTTCCGCAACTTTTGTCCGTTATCGCTCATTTATAATCATTTTGCGCAATTTTTGTCTTGAAATAATCAAAAAAAGTCTTGAATCACGTGAGTTTTGGAATTATAATACCAGCGTATGTAGAATGAAAGAAAACAGAACGGCGGTTAGGCATTGCCGATTTTTAATGCCGATAATAAAAATCGGAGGTAGAAAAGAATGAAACTCGGTATGATAAGCGGATTTGACGGCAAATCTTTTGATTTCATCAAAGAAAACGGCCTTGAATTTATGGAAATCTGCTTAAATTACGACCAAACCTGCAACAGGTTCATTGATGCAAAGGAAAGCATCAAAGAGAACATTGCTCGCACAGGCATCCCCGTTCAGAGCGTGGGCAGATGGAACCACGAAATCAACAAGGGAGGAAGACTGGACAAGGAGAAACTTGACCTGTACTTTAACACTCTTGACGCAGCAAAGGAGATAGGCTCAAAAGTTTTTGTTTGCGGAATCAATTATGACGACAGCGTAAGCAAGTACAAAAACTACACCGCTGCTATTGAACTTTTCGGGCTGCTTTTGCAAAGAGCCGGCGATATGAAAATCGCCGTAGCAAACTGTGATTGGAACAACTTTGTTGTTACTCCCGCTGATTGGGAGATTGTTATCGGCGAACTTCCCGCACTGACAATAAAATATGACTGTTCTCACGCCTACAACCGCGGCGACGATTATCTGCGCGAAATGAACGATTGGGGCGAACATATTTCCCATTTTCACATTAAAGGCACTACCCACGCAGGCAAAAGGCCCGTTGATGACCCGCCGGCTGGTATGGACGACATAAAATGGGGTTCGGTTTTCTCGATTCTTTACGCACGGAAGTATGACGGCGGACTTTCAATAGAGCCGCATTCGGAAACGTGGCAGGGTGAATTGGGCTATGCCGGAATTAAATTCACGCAGAACTACATAAAGCAATTTATCATTAAATAGGAGCGAATATTATGGAAAAGGTTATACGTATAGGCATTATCGGCTGCGGCGGAATCGCCAACGGCAAACATATGCCCTCACTTAAAAAAGTAAAAGATGTTGAAATGGTTGCTTTTTGCGATATAATTGCAGAACGTGCAGAAAAAGCCGCAAAGGAATACGGCACAAAAGACGCAAAAGTTTACACCGACTATAAAGAACTGCTTAAAGACACGACCATTGACGTTGTTCACGTTTGCACACCAAACAGGTCGCACAGTTTCATTACAGTTGACGCACTTGAATCAGGAAAAGACGTTATGTGCGAAAAGCCTATGGCTATTAACTCCGCCGAAGCAAAGAAAATGCTCGACGCGCAAAAACGCACGGGCAGGCTTTTGACTATCGGATATCAAAACAGATTCCGTCCCGATTCGCAATATCTTAAAGCAGAGGCCGATAACGGTGCTTTCGGCGATATCTATTACGCAAAAGCAACCGCAATACGCCGCAGAGCCGTTCCCACTTGGGGCGTCTTCCTGAACGAATATGAACAGGGCGGCGGTCCGCTTATAGACATCGGTACGCATGCCCTCGACCTTACCCTGTGGACAATGAATAACTATAAGCCCAAATACGTTGTGGGAACTGCATACCACAAACTCAACAACATTCTTCCCTCGGGAAACGCTTGGGGTGATTGGGAACCCGAAAAATTCACCGTAGAAGATTCAGCATTCGGTTTTATCGTAATGGAAAACGGAGCGACGATTATTCTTGAATCCGCTTGGGCGCTTAATTCGCTTGACGTGCGTGAAGCGGTAACAAGCGTTTGCGGCACAAAAGGCGGTGCCGATATGAACGACGGTCTGCGCATTAACGGAATCAAGCACGGCAAACAGTACGTTGAAAACCCGAATTTCTCTTCCGGCGGAGCGGCATTCTATATAGGTAACGACTCTAACGACGCTTCGGCAAACGAGGCGAGGCAGTGGATTGAGGCAGTTCGCACCCGCAAGCAGCCTGCAACACTTCCCGAACAGGCATTTGTTGTTACTCGCATACTTGAAGGCATTTACGAATCTGCCAAAACGGGCAAGCCCGTGTATTTTGAGAACTAAAACGAAATCCCCCGACAAAATCGGGGGATTTTTATTATATGTTTTATTGCGCACATATGCATTATTGTGCCAAACTCGGCGCTTTACTTGTTTCGCCTGTTGTTTTCTCCTTTTTGCAGCGGGATATTCCCAAATACTCTTTCATATCATCGATTTCCCTTTGGGTGTACCAGGAAAGGTTTATTCTCGAAAACACTCTGCGCGCAAGAGTGCGGTTTTCGGGCAAGCGGATATCCGAAATATACTCACAGCCCAAAAGTGTACGGATATATTCAAACAAGTCCATTTCGTTTCACTTCCCCATGCATATGCCTATTTTTTCAATCAGACAGCCGATACGTACCGTTATGTTTTCCTTTTTTACCGGCTCAAACGAATCGCAGTTGCCGTTTTCGCACACAAGCCCGTCTTTACAGGAATTGCAGTCCCTTAAATCAAGCCTTGTGCAAAGGTGACAGCGTTTAATATCCACTCTTTTGTTTTCAGCAATAAATTCCATTATGTTTTCTGCCTGCACAATTCAATTAAATACATCAGTTCGCCGTCGCTCATATCGGTTTCGTGGCGGCTGCCGAATACCGTTTCCGCGTAGCACTCTTTGCAGAGTTGTCCCGCGCCCGAAATATAAAACTTACGCATATTTACGGGCGTATCGGAAAAATACGGAGTGGGTTTGCCGCACAGAACGCAATTTTCAATCGTTCTTTCGGGCAGATTATCTTTATCCAAAGGGTCTGCCCCCCCCCGATTTTTGAACATTCTGTTAAATATGCTCATTTTCAGTCGTCCTGTCTGCGGCGGCGAACGGCAACAAGAACAATAACCATAAGCACAACCGCGCCGATAAGCACGCCGTAAAGCAGATATTGCGGTGCGTCGCCCAAAGGTTTGGGGTCGTTCTTTTCCACCGGAAGTTCTTCAACCTTGAACTCCCAATCAAGATATCCTATTGCGTCCTGAAAGCGGTTTTCAAGTTCAATGGGAACATCAAGAGTAACGTCCAGGTCTATTTTACCGCCGGAATATATCGTGCCGAGATAAACCCAGTCGGCAAGTTGCGCCGTTTGGTCGGCGGGCGCGGCAAACAGTTTTGAGTTGCCCTCCTGTTTTACCGTAAGGTTCAGTTTTGATAAAAACTCTTCCGACCCCTCTTCCGCGCCCAGTGAGCGCACATACACTTTGATTTTTACATTTTTGTCTATCCTGTTGTTTACCGTTACTTTTTGCGTTACCGAATCGCCGGGCATAACGTTTTTGAAGTCGGTAAATAGGTCGGTAGGCGAATATTCGCTTCCCGGGGCGAAAATGAAATCCTTTGCGCTTCCGTCATATGTGACGGTGCCGTGGGCAAACGCGGTAAGTGAGCAAACAGCAATCATTACCGCCGCAGCAAGAAAGCCGAAAATTCTTTTCTTCATTATCTTCACCCCTTTGAAATTTCGTCTGCGATTGTCACGCCCCAAGTGTCTCTTACGGCATCTGCGGGTGTGCTCTGCAACGCCGAAGCAATTATTTCAACTGAAAGGTGATATCCCTCGGGCACTTTTGCGTTTTCGGCAAGCGCACAGGAAGAAATAAGCGCGTCGGTTTCTCCGTTCATGGCAACGGGATTCTTAAAATAGTAATACCCGTCACTGCCCTTAATCCATTTTTCCTCGTCAATCGCAATCACATAATCAACTTTTTCCTTCGGAACAACCGCCGAAACGGTTTGTTCGTCGTCCGCATTATCCTTTGCCCAGGAAACAACGATTTTTGCGCGGATATACGCTCCCGTGTTTCCCGTGTTTTTGATTTTTACGTTCGATTTTGTGCTGCCGTTAAACGTTTCGGTAATCTCGCACGAAACGACCGCCGGAGTAAAAGTATTCTGCTTTGCGTCCGTCTTAGTGAGAATATAAGC
Source organism: uncultured Clostridia bacterium (assembly GCA_934434555.1). Lineage (GTDB taxonomy): Bacteria > Bacillota > Clostridia > Christensenellales > QALW01 > UMGS1322. The sequence goes on along the minus strand of CAKRZX010000013.1, from coordinate 18,045 downwards.
AAGTGTCGCGCCCGCGCCCAGCACAAGCACAAGAAGCAGCGAAATAATCAATGCCGTAATTTTTCTGTTTTTCATTTTGCCGCCTCCTTACTTGAAGATGTTTACACTGTAATTGTCGCCGTTAAGCCATTTATCTTCTGTTCGTTCATTTTTAAACAAAACAGACGAACCTCCGGCAACCACATCAACGGTCTTTTTGATTTCGTCGGGTGTATACCGCCACGACCAGGAAGTAACTTCTTCAACCGTATACTCGCCAACGGGAAGTTCGGAAACGGTTGTCTGTGAGTTTCCGTGCACCGTTACGGTCAGGTCGATGTTCTTCGTGTTTTCATCCGTATCCTTACCCTTAACGCGGAAGATAAACGTCTGATTTTCGTCTATATCCTCACTGCCGGATTTTTGGATTGTGAGGGTGGAAAACATAGGTTTATAAACAAATATAATTATGTTTGATTCTTCATCGGTTGACAAAGCCAGTTCAATTTGATACTGAATCGGCGAATAATTATCAATGTGAATATACTCCTCCGTCACAACCGAAAGGTCTGTTTCCTCGTATTTCGGCTCGTGCAAGTCGTTTCCGTTTTCATCCTGATAATAAACTGTGTATTTAACCTTTGTTGCCTCTTTGTAATAGAAAATAATTTCTATACCCTCTTTGTCTATTTTTACGCTTGTGCTTGTTTTATCCGGGAAATACTTGCTCCGCATATCTGGCAAAACAAGATTTAATTCTGAACCCATTTTCGCCTTTTCGGTAACCGTTGTTCCTACCAGTGCCGTACTTTCTTTGTCTTCGGCAACTTTCGTTGTTGTGTTCTTAATATAGTAATGAACAGTATAGTTAAGATATGTTGGCTCTGAAAACTTGGGATACAGGTCATAATCTCTTGTTATCGTCATTGTAAACGAGAAAAGTTTTTCCGCATCTCCGTCTTTATAGAACCAGCCCACAAAAACATAGCCGTCCTTTTTGGGTGCCGTAGGCTCGCTTGCAAGAGTATATTTTTCTATATCTCTCTGAATTCCGCTGTAACCGTCATATGTATAAAGTTCTTTCATAGTTTCATCGGTATAGGTAGTTACCGTATACAATCCGTTTACCCATTTTGCATAAAGCGATATGTTGTTTGACGGCATTATATGGCTTGCAAGGTCGTATCTTTCGCCTGTGCATTGCGGGTTCTGATACCACCCCGCAAACACAGCATCTTTTTCAACCGTTTCAGGCTTATTTGTCGGTATGTAATCATATTGACTCAATGAATCCTGATACTTCACATCTTTGGATTTATCAAGCACGCTGGCTGATACTGAATAGAATTCCAGTTTATAAAGTTTGCGGTTGTAGTAGAATTCTGCTCCGTCACAATTTGCCCCATTATTTGTTCCATGGTCGTAAATGAATCCCTCAAACTGATAACGGTCTTCATCAGTAACTGTTAAGTTCGTTCCTTTGAACGTGACTGAAAATATTATCTGATAACTATCGTTCAAATCTTGGCCATAATAAGTCATTGTGCTCTTACCACTACCATTGGGCACATAGTTATAATAGGTGATATTCTCCTGTGGCATCACACCGATGTAGTTTGTCCATGGATTGCTTGCATCCTTATTTTTACTCCAAAAATTATCTCCTCCGGCTCTTTCAACAACCGCTTTGTATTCTGAATCTATGTTCTTACCCCATCGCGCTTTAATTGTGCCGTAGTCATTGCTGTTAGAATACTGCTTACGGAATTCAAGTGTGAACTCTTTTCTTTTGAAGTACACATTTAACACTGATGTACCATCAGCATTAACCGTTACAGTATCGCTTCTTTCAAACTTCCATAAACTATCGGACGGTTTGATATCTTTCATATACTGTTTAGGTGTATCTTTTAACCCGCATACAAGTTTAAAGCAAGAAGAATCGTGAGTGTGTTCCGCTTTGCCGCATGAATAACAATCATCAGTATGTGTATGGGTACAGGACATACCTGCTTGATTTATACTGTACTTATAGTAATAGTCAGTGTATCGTGAAGTTCCATCATCGGTTTTGCCGACTTCATCTCCTTTTAATTTATTGAAAAGAGATTCATCAATAGAATAGTATTTTCCGTTGAATCTAAAATAGTAGTTATCTTTTGAAAGAACTGCCGCATTCTCATCGTCATAATAAAGATATCCGTCTTCAATTCCCAATGCCTCGAAATAGGTTTCGGGTTTACTGCTATTCCACCATGCAGTATTATCATTTGGGTTAGTACTCGTACTGTTTGCATTTAAACCGTAGCAAGTCAAGCCGTGTACATGGCTGCACGTATAACACTTTGCATCATGTGTATGCTCCTCTTTGTCGCACGTAAGTTTCCGGCACTCATCGGCATGCACGTGGCTTATAAGCGTACTTTCATTCCAAGTAATATCTTTGCCCACATTGCCCCAAGCATCGCTGGAACCAAGATATGAGTACTCGTCATCGTTAGCGTTCTGTCCCCAAATAACAATACTGTAGTCTGCCTGACCCTTTTCGGGCTGCCACTGTGCGACATATGTTGTATTGTCTTCAATGGTAACCGTATCTGACAAAACAGGCGTCCACCCAAGGAATGTATATCCCTTACGCGTCGGCTCAATTATATCTTTTGCCTGAAACTGTGTTCCGTATCTTGCGTATATGGGCTCGGGGCCATTTATACCGCCGTTTACATCAAATATAACCGTATAATAATCGCGGTCATAGTAGATTTCAACCGTAGTTGTGCCGTCCGCCGCAACTGTTGTTTGAGGAATACCTTTGCAGTGGTAGCCGGGCTTGTTGTTTGCAACAGCCTCTGTGTATGCATCAATATCTCCTACAAGTTCAATAATCTTCGGTTCTTCATCATCATACTTATCATTTTCAAGGTTCTGATAATAGTGATACACCGTATACTTTGCCGTTCCCGCCACATAGTAGAGGGTAACCGTAATATCGCTTTCAGCAGAATTGATGTTAAATGCCAGCGTATACTTTTTTGTATCTGCGTCCTGATTAAGCGTAACGTTTTCACTAAGTCCCTCTGCCAAATCACTCGGTATCGAATAATTCAGCAATTTCGGCACTTCAATACTTTTAACGAATTCCGTATTCTTTGCAATCTGCGCACGATACGGCTGTGCCACCATTGCATTATTTGATTCGTATACATAATTGACCGTTATTGTAACGGTTTCTCCCTCCGCTTCTGCCACGAGCCCGATGTTTCCGAGGCAGAAAGACGTAATAATTACCGCCGCGCACAGAAGCAGTGCAACGGCTTTAACAAAGCCGGAATGTGATTTAATCATAGTCAACCTCCTTAATCAGCCTGAGGCCAGAGCGGGGCGTCAAGCGCCGATGTGCCGTTGTGGGCGGTCTGCGCGGCGTAAGCCGTAACAGTTATTACCGCTTTTGAGTTCTGAAAGTCATTTCCCATATTTTTATCGAACAAAACCGACGAAAAAAGCGGTTCTGTCTCTTGCCCCGGAGCAAGATTTTTGTTATAATAATAAAAACCGTTCTTTTCGGTCCAGAAATCGGAATTCAGTGTGAACGTCAAACCGTCGCCGTCGGTGAATTCACCGTTTGCAAGTTCTATTGTTTTTTTGACGTCAACGCGAATCCACGCGTCCTGTCCGCCGGTATTTTTTATCTGTACTATCTTTGATACTTCTTCCCCGGGCATAACGTTTATTCTGTCCTCAAAGGGCACCGTTTTTTCGCCGTCGGGTAAAAGCATTTTTTCCTGTAATTCGATTTTGATGCTGCCCGCCGTAATTACGTTTGTCGCCTTGCTTTCAGCCGTAAAATACGCCGCGGTGCCTGCCGCCGCCGTTACGCCGATAATCGCAACCGCCGAGAGAACAACCGCTTTCTGTTTCCAACAAAGTTTCATAACCCACTCTCCTTTCGCAGTAATAAATTAAGTATGTGGGGGGTCATAGGGGAACACCTGTGCAGTTCAGGTGTTTCCCTATGACCTGCACCCGATAAAACGGGTGCAAGTCAATCAGAAATAGGGATTCAATTACGCATCATATGCCGCAAAAGCCGCTTCCCAGGAATCAAAACTGTTTGCCTGGATAGCCTGTGCAACAATCTTTACCTCGTCAAAACTTGACGCATTGGCATTATCAATGCCGGTAGGAATAGTGATGTGTTCAAACATGGGCGTTGTGCTCTCACCGGGAGCAAGAACACCGTCATATTTAAGCACGAATTTTGCGTCAAACTGACCGATGGTAAATACATCGCCCGCAACTACTTCAACAACCGACCAGCCATCGCCAAGTTCGCCCACAAGAAGATTGAGGGCGGCCTTGTAACCGTCATTGGGGAAAGTTTCCTTAAAGTCAGGATAATATGCGGCTACAAGATTCATCCAGTCGCTTACATTAACCGTAGCGCGGATATAGGCTGAATTCTTGCCGTTGTTGTGAACAGTGGGGTCTTTATCAAGCACTGCGCCGGGGAAAGCGGCGTCGATGCCGTAATTGTTTTCTTTAACGCGGTCGCCGTCAATGGCGTGACCGTTATCGTCAACTGCCGCCTCGTCAAGTGTAATCTTAACGTCACCCATTGTAAAGGTGTTTTTAGCGGTTTTGGTGTCGGTAAAATACGCAAGTGATGCACTTGTTATTGCCGCAACGGCGATGATAACCACAAGCGCAAGAGTTATTACTTTCTTTTTGGTCATAACAAATCACCTCAAAATATTATTTATCAAAGGCCTTGAATGCCTCGGTTACATCTGCAAAGCCCTCTGCCTGAATAGCGTCAGCCTCAACAAGAACTTTGTAGTTTTTGCTGTCCTTGAACAGGTCAGCAAGTTCTTCATTTGTAACATCTGCGTCCATATGAACTGTGCCCCATACATTCCAGTAGGTCAATTCGCCGGGGTTAAGAGCCTCGTTACGGGTGAATGTATAAACATTGTATTTTACGCCGTCTCTTTCAACCGATGCACTGTCATCGTAGGCAAATGTGAACTCGCCGCTCTTTATAGCGGTAGTGGTATACATACTGCTGTTGAGTATTGCTGTATCAAGGTTTGCGGGGAACATTACACGGATACGGATATATGCGTCTTCCGAACCGGTGTTCTTTACGTAGGGCATTTTGTGATAGGACTGCCCGGGAAGAAGTTTTACGTTGTCGCACTCGTATTCTGCCGCGTCTGCTTCAATCTGAGCATCGGTATAGAAAGTGTCGCCGGCTTTATACTTGTTTTCGTTGCCTGTGCCCTCTTTTGCTACATCGGACCAAAGTTCCGAATCGCTTGTTGTGCCGTTGGCAACGCCCGCATTTTCGCGGTGCAAACTTGATTCAAGGAGTTCGATTTTAACATTACCAACCGTAAAGGTGTTTGTTGCGTCCTTGGTATCGGTAAGATATGCAAGCGACGCGCCTGCTACTGCCATAACAACAAGGATTGCCGCAAGGCAGATGGTAACTATTTTTTTCTTAGTCATTGTCTTAAAAGTCCTTTCAAATAAATTTTAGTTTTTATTCTGTGCTTGTTCCCATGCAGCGGCTGCTGTATCAAAGTGCTCTTTCTGCACGGCATAAGCGGTAAAGATAAGTGTGGGATAGGTTGCTTCATTCAATCCGTTAAGGTCTGCTTTGGTAACGGTATCAAAAACTTTTACCTTGTTGTCCGTAAGGATTGAATAGGTTTTGCCTACTTTGGCGGTATCGGCATCTACTTCACGGTAGTAAACGTGAGTTTCGCCCGGAACCAATTTCCATTCGCCCTCGGCTGTATTAACCTTATACTCGATAAAATCCGTTAAGTTTGCGGATTCACCAACCTTAACGAACAGCCAGCACGCCTCGGAGCCCTCTTTAACCGTAACCTTAGGGTCTTTGTCAATCTTGTTGCCCGGCACCATTTTGTAGTCGGTGGTGGTTTCTTTAAGTTCTATGTTGATATCTCCGACAGTAAAGGTGTTTGTAACTGGGGTTGTGCTTGTTTTAAGCCAAGCAAGAGTACCGCCTATGGCACAGCAAAGGATAAGTGCGATTGCCGCAACCGATATCCATATTTTCTTTTTCATCGGCTTTGCCTCCTTTCTTTATATATTTGGGTATATAAACAAGGTTTTCGCCTTATTTCGCTGTTTTTGCTTCGTCCCACGCCGCTGCGGGAGTGTCAAAGCCGTCTGCCTGAATTGCGTATGCGGTAATTGTGATGTTTGCGTCTTTATAGTTTTCTACCGCGGCATCATCGGCAAGTGTGAATGTGCCGAAAACTTTATAATCTTCTGCCTTTGCACCTGTATTTGCGTCAACCTTTTGCCAGTAAACGCCGGATTCACCATCAAGCGCTGTCCAACCGTTACCGGTTATCTGGTCATCGATTGTCTTGCCGGATTCGTTCGTTTCAATTGCTTCAATGCCGTTTTTAACTTCTACAAACAGGTAACTTGCTTCGCTGCCCGCGGCAAAGTGAACGGTGGGGTCTTTTACGTATTTGTGACCCGGAATAAGTTTGTACTCATTTTTCTTTACGCGGTCTTGGTTGGAAACCACTTTTCCGTACTCATCAACCTCTGCCTCGTCAAGCGTAATTGCAACTTTGCCGACGGTAAAAGTATTTTTTACTTCGTCGTGACTTGTTAAGAACGCCAGAGTTGTAAGTACGGACGCAGCAACAAGTAACATCGCGCACAGTGCCAGTGTAAGTGCCTTTGTTTTTGTTTTCATAAATCCTCCTTGAATTTATCGGGCTGTTTTTGCCCTTGATTTATTTCTTTCTTTTCGTCCTTAAAAAAGTCGGGCAAAAAGACAAGAACCACTAATATTGCCGCGGCGCCTATTGCAAGGTACAGCCCCGGCGGATTTTGCACAAAATGCGCAAAATAGCCTAAATACGGCACGGAAAACACGGGTTTTCCTATTACGTTTTTGCAGTGAACGGGAACGCCGTCGGGCGCGTCGTTGGCATCGCCCTTTGTCAGAAATCTTATAACGTTCGCGTCCTCGTCATCGGGTATGATTTCGATAATCCTGTGGGTTACAACGGTGTCTTCGTCAAGCATAAACGTTATTGAATCGCCCGTTTTCAGTTCTTTCGGGTCAACGCTTTTAACGTACAAAAGCGAACCGGTATGATATACGGGCTCCATTGAACCGGACATAACCGAATAGGTTTTTATTCCCACAAGCCTTACGCCCACAAGAGCGACTGCAAGTATTACCACGATTATAACAAGTACCGTGCTTACGATATTCCAAACTTTTTTAAGCATCACTGCGCCTCCCCGGAGATAAGTTCCGGCACGGCATTTATGGACACAAAACCGAAAATCTGTTTGAACATCGTCTTGGTTGTTTCTTCCGTGTCCGCAACTTCGCCGCTTAAAACGCGCTCGGCAAAGGAAAGCATTGTGTCGAAGATCTGGTGCACAAGCATATCCACATTGACGCCGCGCCTGAATGCAAACGAAATTTTTTCGATAAGCGGCTTAAAAAAGTTTATATGCCGCTCATACGCATACTTCCTGAAATTCGCGGAATAATAGTAGCGAATATAAAATCGGCAGTCATCGGGCTGTTTTATGATGAAATTCCAGCAGGAATTCCACAGAAGAAAACATTTTTCTTCCCACGTAAGTCCCGACATCTGCATTACAGGCAGCGTTTTTTGAATATGGTGCGCAAAGCGGATATCTTCGTTATAAAAAGTTTCCGCAAGCAAGTGTTCCTTATTCTCAAAGCACCTGTAAAGATACGCCTCGTTGAGTTTGGCTTCAAGGGATATAAGTCGGGTTGTTGTTTTTTCAAGCCCCTCCCTTGCCACAACGCGGACAGCACTTTCCATAAGATTGCGCTTCATTGTTTCTTTCTGTTCCGTACCGATTCCCCCATTCTCGGTTAAACTGTGCCCGCTTCTTTGGGTAGTACTCACTACCCGCAGACGGCAAAATGCCATCCCCCGCATTTTACCCTCGGGCGACTGCCAAAAAGCACGGTCTGCTTTTTTCGCAGAGTTCGTCACTAAATAAAAACCCATAAAAAAGGGCTGAAAGTGCGGTAACTTTCAACCCGTTTTGCGTTTGACTGAAAAATTTGACTGCGCCGGTTAAAATCCCGCGGCGGCAAGTTTACTCATATTGTTCCTTTTAAATTCCATTGACGAATGCACATACCGTTCAAGGGTAATGGTTGTGTTTGCGTGCCCCAAAACTTCCGAAAGCGATTTAATTTCAAAGCCCACTTCCACCGCGCGGGTGGCAAATGTGTGGCGGAGCGTGTGGCAATGCACGCCGTCAAGCCCGCAATCCCGCGTGTATTTTTCTATTCTGTACTGCAAAAGACGCGGCTCCATATAAAAATGCGTCCCCGTTAAAACAAATGCGTCGCCGTCGCCGGGATTCATCTTTTCGCACATAGATACAGCCTGTCCCGTAAGGGGTATCACCCTTGCGGACGTGTCGCTTTTCGGGTCGCCCATAACAACGCGCGTTTTGCTCCCGGAATTTTCGCTTGTATCGTACAGGCGCTGCATAGTGGAATTTACGCACAGCGTGCCGTCCTTTTGTGAAATATCCGACCATTTCAGCGCGCACAGTTCGCCTATGCGGATTCCCGTGTAAAGCGCAAGCAGCACCCCGAACTTACAGGGGTCCCCGTCCTTGGAAAGGTACGCAACAAACCTTTCCTGTTCTTCCCGCGTAAGCACGCGCATTTCCTTTTTCTTCTCTTTGGGATACGTAATTTTCACCTGAGGAAAAACGCCCGCAAACGAAACCGACGCAAAGCGGATTATTCCGTTAAGGATAACAAGAATATCGTGTACGGTTTTTGCTTTAAGTCCGGTTTCAAGAAGTTCGTCGGTAAACGCGTTTATCACCGGTTCGTTGATTCCCGCGGTGAAACAGCCGCCGAGCCGCGGCAGAATATGCTTTTTTACCACCGCTGAATACTTAACGTAAGTCGCTTCCCGCACCGATATTTTTCTGTCTTTTAGCCACAGGTCGCAGTAATAGGAAAATCTGCGCCGCGAATTCTCCGTCGGCGTGCCGTTTATTATCGCCGCCTTAATTTTTGTAACCTTGTCCTTTGCCTCTTTATAAGTTTTACCGTAGCAATAACCGTATTTTATCTTACCCGAAATTTCATATCCTTTGGTATACCTGGCTTCCCAACGCCCGTCTTTTCTTTTGAAAATGTTCTCTCCTTTTGACATCTTAAATCCTCCTTTTTTCAAAAAGAAAATATGTATCATGACTGCGCATTTGACTGCACAGATACATTCCGCCGCCTTAAATCGCTGTAAAACACCCCCTTTCAACATACACAAATCCGATTCACGAAAAAATTTTCTGTTTTTTTCTAAATTTTGGTTGCCTTTTTGAAAGTGCTGTGATATAATTGGATTGATTTGTAAGAGATGTTGCGTTTTCGTTGAGTGACGAACTCTGCGAAAAGCCCTGATTTACGGAGTTTTGACGGATTTCGACAGGCTTTGACACAAAAAAACAAAACAGATCTCTTGCAGTGCAATCCGCTTAGTGACGAACTCTGCGAAAGTTCTGTTCTGATTGTATCTTTTTGTTTGTATATGTATTTTACACCAATTTTTACTAAATTTCAAGTAATAAAATCGTGAACAGATAGTTTTTTCTGTTCTTTTTTTGTTTTTTAAGGCATATTTTAATTAAAAATGCAAATTCATTGATGTGATTAAGACAGAATTCTGTTTTAATATTACAGTAATCATTATATAAATAAGCGTGGTTATCTTCAAAATACAGTTCGGTTTGTATCCAAAAGAGATAGATTCTCTTTTTGCTTTGATTTTACATTATAAAATGTTTCATTCCTTGATTAGTTGCAAAAACAACGAAAAATCCGCCCGTTTTTTCATTTTCGGACAGACTTTTCGCCGTTTATTCTCTTTATGACTGCGCAGAACAAGAGTTTATGTTGCCCGCGGTGATAAAATCTGCAAAAATAACAAAACGGCTCGTTCTCAAAAGCGAACGAGCCGTTCTGTGGGAGGACTATAAAAAAGATTTTTTAGCCTTTTTAGGTTGGTATTTGTACCCTTACAAAAAATCTTGAACTTTCAAGGTTAAGGGCGGAGGTGAGCCGCTGTCATTCGGTCAGCGGCTGCACCGATTTGAGACCGCCTTTGAATATTACGGTGACCTGCTCTTTTGAGTCGACCACTATGCATTCGAGCAGTTGGCGGACAATTTGGTCATCGTATTCCATCGGACGGTTTTTTATGCCGTCCAGTATAGTATAGATATCATCGAGTCGGGATTTTGCGTTTTCTCGCCGTTGCTCAGCGTTGGCTATGTTGTCGAGCTGCTGTTGCAGACGGCTTTTTTCGTTCATGAGCCGAGTTGCGGTTTCCTCGTCAAAGGCTTCCACTGTTTCTGTGGATACTCGATCAATCATTTTTCTGAACTCTGCGTCAATTTCGGCAATCCGCACTTGCAGGTCGAGGCTGTTGTCATTGCTCTTTTCTCCCTCTAATCCCATACCGATATGCAGTTTCAATGTTCGCAGTACCTCGGTGTTTTGATTGGCGGTTTCCATGATTGCCGTCATAACAACCTTTTGCAATATGCTTTCTTCTATGGTCGGCGAGTTGTGGCAGTATTTCTTGCCGTAGTCAAGACGATTTATACATCGCCATACGATTTTCTTTTTGCCGCCTGCCGTCCAAGTGCATCGGCGGTATGGTGTTTTGCATTCGCCGCAGACGAGCAGTTCTGTCATAGCGTATTTGCTTGAATATTTGCCTTGCTCGGTTTTGGCTTTTTGTCTGACCTTGCGCTTACCTGAACGCCTTGCGAGTTCCTCTTGGACTCTGCCGAAGGTGGCTGAGTCGATAATGGCAGGGTGACTATTCTCTACATAGTATTTCGGACGTTCGCCGTTATTTACTCTAACCTTTTTGCTGATGCAGTCGGTAATGTAGGTCTTATTGATAATGGCATCGCCCTTATACTTTTCATTGGAGAGAATGGACTGTATCGTTGAAAACTGCCATTGAGCTTTTCCCGTCGGGCTTTTGATGCCCTTTTCTTCAAGCAGCTCTGCAATTCCTTTTAAGCTGTCGCCTGCGAGAAAGCGGTCATATATAAGGCAAATTGTTTCGGCTTCTTCGGGGACGATTTCGGGCTGTCCGTCCTCGCCCTTGCGGTAGCCGAGGAAGTTCTTATATTGGAATATAACCTTACCTTCCTTAGCACTTTGAGCCTTGCCCCATTTGATATTGGCACTGATGTTTTCCGATTCGCTTTGGGCAATGCTGCCGTAGATGGTGATGTAAAACTCGGCGCCGGGCTGATTGCTGTGGATTCCCTGTTCCTCGAAGTAGACATCCACACCAAGGTCGTTGAGCAGCCGGACATATTTCAAGCAGTCCACCGTGTTTCTCGCAAACCTTGCAATGGATTTCGTGATGATCATGTCGATTTTTCCTTGCTTGCATCGGCGTATCATCCGATTGAATTCATCACGGTTTTTTACGCTTGTGCCGGAGATACCCTTGTCGGCGTAGATGCCTTCAAGCGTCCATCCGTTTTCCGAATTGATGCGCTCGGTGTAGTGTTCCACCTGATTCTCATAACTGTTGAGTTGTTCCTCTTGCTTCGTGGAAACTCGGCAGTATGCTGCAACACGCAAGACTCGATAATGGTTTTTGATGCTCTCCCTGACCGATATGGTCGGTTCGATTACCCGCACCACCCTCTGTGGAGCGACCGCTGTCTGTTGCATGGATTTTCTCCTTTCGTATAATCTGACCGTTCAGCAGTATGAGGTCTGCTGTTTTGTCGGGGTGTAGGCGTATTTCGCTGACCGTGCGATTCAGCCTTTCGGTGACATCGGACAAGCTGCCGAGTTCGGCTTTTAGTTTGTGTGCCGTACAGCACTCATTGCCGAGTTCGCTGTATTTTTGACTAATGCACTCTGCCATTTTGTTTCGTAGGATAGCCTTATCTATTTCTGCGGCATCAAGCATTCGGCTGATTTCGTTGTTCAACCGTATTGCCTCGGTGCTTGGCTCATAGGGCTTTTCGGCAGGCAGTGAGATGCTGTCGGCTGTTACCGTGGAGAGAAGATCAGAGAGTGCGGTCAGCAATTCAGCGTCGGATATCTCAATCCGCAAACGGCACTCTTTGTTTTCACAAGTCCAACGCTCTTGGCATTTGCATCTGCTGTCATGTCTGCGTCGCATTAGGCTTCCGCAGATCGGGCATCGGACGGGAACGGTCAGCCTGAATATCTCTTGTGCCTTATCCGTATCCTTTTGGGTGTTGCGACTGTGCTTTGCCTTTTGTATTTTCTCATAAGTCGCTTGCTCGATAATCTGCGGATATACCTCTGTGCCAAGATACCGTGGGTTATCAATGAGGTGCTTGAGCCGCCCTTTGTTCCAACCGATAACGCCGCTTGCGTATTCGATTTTTTCTCTGTTTAACTGCTCGGCAATGGTTAACATCGAATCGCCGTTAAGGTATGCGGAGAATATTCGTTTCAGCACCTTGCTTTCTTTTGAGTCTATTGCAATTATGCCGTTTTTATAGCAGTATCCGTAAGGCAGTGTTCTGTTGCTCATGCCGTTTTGCACCGTCCTTTCTTTGGAATTTTCTCGGTCAGTGCAATACCACCGAGGAGCTTGAATGTGAGCTGTTCGCTGCTGTCCACCGTGATGCTCTCAATAATTTCGTCAAACAGCCCGTTGTCAAACTTGGCGGTCGGCTCATATTCTTCGAGTATGCCGTTTAAGTCTTTGATGGCGGCGAGCCGTTGGTCATCCTCATCCTCAGTGAGCTTTTGTCGCCGTTCTATGCGTAGCTCGGTGAGGCGGTTGCCGATTTCCGAAGTCTGCATGGCATACTCGACAGCGGTTAATGCACCGCTTGTATGCAACCGTGCAATGATATGATTCTTTGCACCGAGGTCGGCGATCTCCTTGTCTACCTGCCGTATGCGTTCCTGATTTCGACTTGTACGGTCCTGCATGAGTTCCATTTGGAGAATCAGCGTACCAAGCAGTTCGTTTCGGTAAGTTTTCAGCTTGATAACCATATCGGTAAAGATTTCATATACAGCTTCCTCTCGCACATGGCGGTGCTGACAGTCGGTCGCACCCGATGATCGGCAGGTGCAGATCCACTGGGCTGTTCCGTTTACAACCTGATGGCGGAATGCTCTGCCGCATTCGGGGCAGCGTAGCTTTCCCGATAGCGGATACATCTTTCGCTTGCATTTTTCTGTCTGCCGTGAGTGCAGCAGGTTCTGTGCTGCATGAAAGGTTTCTCGACTGACGATTGGCGGATTGCTGTTCTCCACATAGTATTGCGGCAACCGACCGTCATTTTTCACTTTCCGAAACGGCAGGGTTTCGGTGGTATAACTTTTTTGCAGGAGTGCATCTCCCATATAGCGTTCATTGTTCAACACATAGTTGATTGAACTCGGCAGCCATTTTTCATAGCCGTGCCGTCTTGGTACACCGTCCTCATTAAGTATTTTCGAAATGGCAGGCGTTCCGTATCCTTGGAGGTATAGGTCGAATATTCTTCGTATGACCGCCGCCTCCGTTTCGTTGATTACGAGCTCGCCGTCTTTGAGGTCGAAGCCGTAAGCCGGACAGGTGCAGTTGAAATTACCAGACTGCATTCGCTTTTGATAACTCCAACGCAAATTCCCCGATATGTTCACACTTTCTTGCTGTGCGGCCATACCGGGGAATGTTACGATCATTTCCATATTCAGTTTTTCGGTGTCGATGCCCTGTTCCTCGAAGTACACGCTCACGCCGATCTCTTTGCACGTTCGCAGCAGTACGAGCAGCTCCTCTGTGTTCCGTGCCAGACGGGAAACCGATTTGACGATGATGCGGTCGACCTTGCCTTTCTTGCAGTCGGCTATCAGCCGGTTCAGCTCGTCCCGCTTTTTCATCTCGGTTCCCGTGATGCCCTCATCGGCATAAATGTCGACAAGCTGATATTCGGGATGCTTCTTGGCATAGTCGCTGTAGTAGCGGATCTGTGCGGCGAATGAGTGGAGCTGGTCGGTAGAGTCACTCGACACCCGGCAGTACGGGGCTAACCGAAGCCGTTCGGCTGTCTGCTTCTTTGTGCTTGTGATTTCAGTAATGTTCATGTCTTTCTCCTTTCCGCAAGGGGTCACCTTGCTGTTATTCGCCTTTCGGCACGACACACCATACCACAATAGTTCGAATACTTCCAGCGGTTTTTCGCAAAAACTTGAGAATTAAGATTTCAGACATAAATCAGATCAGCGCCGTAATGTTCGGCACTGATCTGAGTGATTCTTTCGTATTCATCCTCGGTGATGAGTTGCATAGCGAGGAGCATTTTTAATAGGTTTACACTGTAAGCGAATGATGTATTGTTGATGTCGGTTCTTTTATCCATTGAGCAGTTCCTCCAGGTATTTGATGCCGAGACTCACCACAATGGCACGGTCAACGGCGGCGAGGTTTTTGCCGTCGAGCCTGCCGATGTATTCGCCGAGCCTCTCTTTGTCTATCGTCCTGATTTGTTCGAGCAGGACGGTGGATTCGGTTTTAAGCCCTTTCGCCATGATTTTCACATGGGTGGGCAGAGCCGCTTTTGTCTTTCTGCCTGTGATCGCCGCCACGATGGTGGTGGGGCTGTGCCTGTTGCCGATATCATTCTGTAAAATCAAGGACGGGCGCGTTCCGCCTTGCTCACTGCCGAAGCCTGTACCGAAGTCAACGGCATAGATTTCACCTCGTTTGATCTCTTTCATATTAGCCTCCGTTTTAAGTAAAAGGCGGCCGTGTGCTTTTGGGCAAACGACCGCCTTGGTATTTGTATCAATCGTTCTTGGTTCTGTCCGTATTTGTCCACGACGCCCCGAACAAGGGAACGCATCCTCCGGCAATGCATTTTGCCTCATGGGAATCTCACCCCTCCCAGGATCTCTGCGAGGCGCCCTCAGTGGCTGCGACGGCTCACGGCGCTTTTCGTGCCGCTTCAACGCTCGGCCTGTGACTGGACGCAAGTATCATTATTGCTTCTGCTTTTTATGGCCTTCGGTGCGGATGCGCCGCACCGTCCGACTCAAAAGGTCGTGTGGCTTATCGGTTTCGCCGACGGCAGAAGGAAGGTAAAGGATGCGCTGTACTATTCGGTTTTCAAAGAACGGGCGGAGGCTATTGAGAAAGCCCCCTCACTTTCCATGCCGAAAGATGAGGGGGCTGAGCGGATTTATTTTTAACTTTCTAAAAGTTTTTTGAGTTTGGCTATAATCCGCCGTTTGCGATCATTAATGGTTTTTTGAGGTATTCCGGTTTCCGCCGAAACCTTGCGTTCTGATTTTCTTTCAAAATACAAGGCTTGAATTAAGAGTTTCTCGTCTTGGTTCAACAATTGCAAGGACTTGTGGAGCTTGTCCGTCATAATGCTTTCCACTACGGTGTCGCATACATCCGGCTGCTCGGCGATGAGGATGTCCTCGCCGCTGAATTCATCGGTGGTCAGCATATCGTAGGAGAAGTCGCCGTTGTCCGCAGAGCGTTCGTCCAGATATTTCTGACGGCGTTTTGCTCGGTAGAATTCCGTGTAATCCTCTTTGGATACCTCCATAAGCCTGCCGTAGAGAGGCAGGAACAGCTTGTCCGCATATAACGGGCAGATTTGCTCACGGCGACGGAATTCCTCATAGGTTAGTTCCGTGTACCCGCCGTTTTCTATGATATAAACCGCTTTGGGTTGTTTTTTCAAGGTTATGTACCTCCGTTCAATCGTTTTTTGTTAGGGCAAAAACGATTGATACGGAGGGCTTCGACAGCCGACGCTGCCGGATTGCCGCTGTTTTAGGGTGCAAAGGCCGCAAAAAGTCAAGCCAAGTAAAATTCCCGTTTTTTCGGTGCTTTTATTGGCGCTTCTCGGATATTGTTTTGAATTTTGTCGACCGGGAAGGTCAAAAAAATATAGGTGTCTGTGTGTCTGCGCAAAGACAGTCTTTGCTATTTCAACACCTGTATCTTTCCTATGTTCTTTTTCATGTTCTCACCTTGTCGCCGAAGGACGGCAGGGCGGCCGCCCTTTACGGCAAAGATCCGTATGGTATGTCCTTTGAAAGCACTGCACTGTACATCGGTATCACCTCCTTGCCGGAATATTTTGCCGAACCGCTTGTTTTGCTGCTGAAAACGGCTGATTTTTGTCGAAGGCATAAAGAAAGAGCGCCCAGCAAGTTTTTTACTTGCTGAGCGCTCTTGAAACTGTGCCGGAGATTGCCGTCCGGTCGGCTATTCTTTTTTCAGGAGACATATTTACCGTCACCGACCTTTATCTTTAACCTTTCAATTTTCAATCAGTTTGCGTGACTGCTTTTTGCGAAAGCGAGAAATGTTCACTTCCAGCATATATTCACATCGAGTTTTTTGAAAACGGGCAGTGACAGTCTTTCGGTCACTGCCCGCTTATCATAATGCTATTTCGGGTTTGTCAATGTTATTTAGTGATCCCTTTCTCTTTTCTCTTGTCTGTAACACCCAACACGGTCAGAACGCCACCGCTGGCAAACAGCAGAGCGACCCACAGGAACATATTGCTGTTATCGCCGGTTTGCGGGCTTTTTGTCCCATTGCCAGTGTTTGTCCCAACGATTCCGTACTGACTCAAATGGTTTGTCTCAAATACAATATAACCGTTTTCTACCGCAGCAGGCAAGGTCTCTTTAATCTCATCATTTACAATGTAAACGACTTCGTATTTGTCATACCCCTTCAAATCTTCCGGCAGAGCAATTCTGATCTTCATTTTGGTGTTGCTGATCTTCACAACATTGTTGTTTCCGTCCAGCACATTGATGTCCGCAACGAATTTCACATTCTTATCTGCCAATTCCTTCTTGACCTCGATGGACTTGATATCCAGCTTGTAATCCTTGCTGACCTCTGTTGCAAATTCGATTTTTGCCTTTGTCTCCCCCGTGCTTTGGAGTTCCTTCACCGTGTCCTTACCGGGATTTTCCGGCTCTCCGGAGGCTTTCGTCCAGGAGGCGTACAAGGTCACATTTTTATACAGCTCGTAGCCCGATTCTTCTTTAACTAAAGTATCCTTATCAAATTTCTTATTGGTCTCCTCGTTATTGTCCCAAATTCTCCAAAAAATATACTTCTCCATAGTACCGCTGCCGTCGCTTTTTGTGTTCCAGCCGTTAAAGGTATACCCCTCTCTTACGGGAACATAGGGTAAAAGCGACATAGCGGTTCCGGAGTTTCCGCCGCCTACATAGTCGTATTTGTTAACTGCCTTGCCGTCAATTGTGCCGCCGTTAGCATTGAGTGTTAATACTATACCTTCTCCGTCAAAGGCGTCCTTGGTATATGTGGCGGTCAAATTGACTACGACATCCTTTGCGAAAGCACTTGCGTCAACGGAATTAACAATCGCTCCATTCAAATCCCAGCCAACGAAGGTGTACCCTGCTCTTACGGGGATGTAGCCCGTTAAATCGATTGTCTTAAATGCATCCGCCCTACTCTCCAGCACTTCTTTTGCCTTGCCGTTTATTGTGCCGGCAAATGCGTCGAGCGTTACATAATAATTACCGGAATCCTTTAATGCCTTGCCCTCGAATTTTGCCACCAGCGTTAAGCCCTTGTCATATTTGATTTCTTCACCTGTTGATGTGTAAAAGCTTCCAGTTCCCGTAAAATCGGTTAGCGGCAGTTCTTCGCCGGCTTTTTCATTTTTCTGTGTCTCCCAATGTGAAAACTCATTTTTGCCGTTAAAGGGTACAATCCCTTTTGTCAATTCGGACAGCTTGACCTTTGTTTCGCCTTTGGCTGCATTAAACCTTACCAGCTTGACATACTCCCCGTCAAAACAGCCTTCATGCTCATCAAACGAAGTGCCCAGCACTAATGCGTATTCGCCGTCATTGCTGACCGTGACGGCATTCGCGGTCACGATGCCGGAAAGGCTCAACACCGTCACCAGCAGCATCAAAATTGCGGTTTTCAATTTCATATTGATTTTCCTCCTTGCGTTTTTGTT
>CAKRZX010000012.1 GCA_934434555.1 uncultured Clostridia bacterium | reverse complement strand
TAAAACATCGTCACCACCGTCACGGTTTGTCACGCATGGAAGTTTCGGCAAGCCGTGCGGCTGCCCTTTTCAAAGGGCAATGAGCACTGGGGAGGCAACCGCAGTTGCCGGGGCAAAGCCCCAGTACAGAGCCGGTGCTCGATGCACCGGCTCTGTACCAGCCCCCTCGGAGAGCGCAAACAGCAGCTTTTGATGGCCGTAGGCTGTCAAAAGTGCTTTTGCGTTACTCTTGACAAGAGTAACAGAACCCCGGCGTCGTCCTCGCAAGCGCCATATCATTCGCCCTCCCGCCAGCGGCAGGTCTCATTCATTCTGCTGCTCGTCCTCCCGGGAAAAAGTCTCGCTGCGCTACCAACTTTTTCCCGATTTTGATTCTTGAAAGGAAGTGAGATTTTATGAAGAGAACGATCAGTGCCGAGGTCGGCAAAGGATCTGTCAACCACAACAGCCGCAAATTTCGGGCGGAGAATGTAGACGGAAGCCGCACGCACCTGAACATTGATTATTGCAACGAGCGCATCCAGACCGTGTACCACCAGCTTTTCGATAACGCCCTGAAACGATACAACGAAAAGCAGACACGCAGTGACCGGCGTATCCCCAACTACTACGAGAAAATCCGTTCCGGAAATCAGGAGAAGCCATTTCACGAGATTATCCTGCAAGTCGGCAATCAGGACGATATGAGCGCCACCGGCGAGTATGCAGAGTTGGCAAGGAAAATTCTGGACGAATATTATCAGGGCTTTCAGGCACGGAATCCAAACCTCCGGGTGTTCTCGGCGCACCTCCATATGGACGAGGCCACGCCACACATCCACATTGACTTTGTGCCGTTCACCACCGGGAGCAAGCGAGGACTTGACACACGTGTGTCACTGAAGCAGGCGCTGGCGGCGCAAGGCTTCAAGGGTGGCACACGAGGCGCTACCGAGTGGGCGCAGTGGGTACAGTCCGAAAAGGAGCAGCTTGCCGCCGTGATGGAACGGTATGACATTCAGTGGGAGCAGAAAGGCACCCACGACAAGCACCTCTCCGTCTTGGATTACAAGAAGCAGGAACGGGAAAAAGAAATTGCTGCGCTGG
The DNA here is from genome assembly GCA_934434555.1 of uncultured Clostridia bacterium. Lineage (GTDB taxonomy): Bacteria > Bacillota > Clostridia > Christensenellales > QALW01 > UMGS1322. The sequence continues at coordinate 65,711 of CAKRZX010000012.1, read as the reverse complement.
ACAGCACACTGGCCGAGAAGCAGGACGAGCTGGAAACGGTGCGGAATCGGATCGAGAGCTTTGATCAGGGTGTGCGGTCTATTGAAAAGCTGGAACAGCGAATAGAATCGGACGTAGAATTTCAACTCCCCGATCCCCCCACTCTAATGACCGCCAAGACCTATAAACAGCGGTTTGTTGACCCGTTAATCAAAAAGCTGAAAGAAGTCATCCGAGAGGTGTTCTATCACTATTATCAGGCACTGGACAGCTACCATAGGCTGAACAACACCAACGGGCGGCTCTACAGGGAGAACGAGCATCTGACCGCAGCCAACGACCGGCTCAAAGGAGAAAATGATGTCCTGCGCTCCAAACTGAAAGATTTCCGTTTCCTGCGGAAAGTTCTTGGCAGTCAGCAGATCGATAATCTGATCACACAGGCGAAAGCTATGGAACAGCAGCGAAAGCAAACCCAGCGCACAAGGCGCAAAAATATAAACTTTGAAAGGTAGGAACAGGCAATGGCAAAAACAATTTTTGAAGAAATGGGCGGCACTTATACGCAGGTCGGGGATTATCTTCTCCCCAATTTGGAACTGCCCGAAGAAGCGCAACTGCCCATCGGCGTATGGGGTCAGCGCCACCGGCGCTATCTGAAGGATCATCGGCGGGCAACCTTTGCGACCCTGCTCACCAGCGGAAAGCTGAACAGTTATCTTGTTGACATTGACCGCCAGGCAGAGGAACTATTCTCTCGGCTGGTAAAACAGATGGCTGAAGCGGAAGGTGTCACGGAGGCACTGAAAGCCGCCGATCAGATGGAGTGGGTCAGAAGGATGAATAACATCCGAAACAGGGCGATGGAGATTGTAAATAGCGAACTAATTTATAGGGTGTAAGTGCAACGGCGGCAGGGATTGCTCCCTGCCGCCAGCTTTTGTTTTCAACTAAGTTGTAGATTCTTTTTAATTCGCCTTGCTAACTCCCTCTACATGTGCTATAATTATGTTATAAAAGTGGAGGTAAATGCTATGTCCTTTTCAAACGACGTGGAATTGCTACGCAAGAAATTGTTCTTAAGCCAAGAAGATTTTGCAAAAGAAATCGGCGTTTCTTTCGCAACTGTTAATCGGTGGGAAAGCGGAAAAGTTTTCCCTAACTATAAGACGCTAAAAAAGTTGGCTGACTATTGTTCTGAACATAATATTGACTTTGATTCAGAACGGTATATGCGATAAATAAGGAGTATATCGATGAAGGCAGGACGCAATAAAACAATTGATTTATCTGTCGAAGAAGGGAAATCATACTTAGACAGATGCATATCGATTTCAAAGCCGACGGATTTACAGTCGGTCATAAACAAAACTATTCTGGGGGATACTTTTTCGATTCTCCCGTTATTGCCAACAAAATTCGTTGATTTATTGATTGCAGATCCCCCCTATAACCTCGACAAAAACTTCAATGGAAAAAAATTCAAAAAAACATCCGATGAAATGTACGAAGAGTATACCGAATCTTGGATTAAGTCAGTATTACCATTACTCAAGGAAGACGCTACCGTATATGTTTGCTGCGATTGGCAATCAAGTCCCATAATCGGCAAGGTTCTAAAAAAGTATTTCTACATTCAGAATAGAATTACTTGGCAACGAGAGAAGGGGCGTGGAGCGTTAAGTAATTGGAAAAACGGCATGGAAGATATTTGGTTTGCAACAGTGTCCAAACATTACACATTTAATGTTGATAAAGTCAAAGTCCGTCGCAAAGTCATTGCTCCTTATAAGGTTGATGGAAAACCAAAAGATTGGGAAGAAACAGCAGAAGGCAATTTCAGAAATACATATCCCTCTAACTTTTGGGATGATATTTCTATTCCGTATTGGTCTATGCCGGAAAATACTGCTCATCCAACTCAAAAGCCCGAGAAACTTATAGCTAAGCTTATTCTTGCAAGTTCCAATCCCGGAAGCATCGTCTTTGACCCGTTCCTTGGTTCCGGGACAACATCGGTAACGGCAAAAAAACTTGGCAGACACTATATCGGAATAGAAGAAAACGAGCAGTATTGCGTTTGGGCCGAGAAGCGTCTGGAGATGGCCGACAACGATACATCTATTCAAGGATATACAGATGGTGTGTTTTGGGAAAGAAACACAAATGCGTTGCAAAAGAAAGTCCAAAACTCACAATTATCTATGTGGGGTGATTAAATGTATAACGAAGTTGAAATCAACCGATTAATATCTCTTATTCAACAGCACAATGGCATTGGCGACAAGGAGGAACTCTCAAAAATTGTCCAAAGTGAATTTGGACTTATTAAAGATCGAAAGGTTTTTTCAAATACGGATTTCGCCATTCGATTTAGTAAGTCTGAACGCAAAAGGATGAGCAACACAGTTCTTTCTCTTTCAGCATTGCAGAAATACGATAGCAGGCCGTTTTTTGTATGCATAGTAGCCTCGTCTGAAAACTATCTGCTTTTGGCAAATACAACCTTTTTGAAAAAGATAAGTCACTCCTCTCAGGAACTCCGCATCGACAATATTAAGGGGAGCTTTAATGGTAGCGACATTATCTTTGATTTTCAGGGTATTGAAAACACGCCCAAAAACTTTCAATCATTATATGCCTATCACGAAGGGCTATCTTTCCAAGATAATCTTGAGCGACTAGTTGAAAGTACAAATGGTATTGTGGGGAGGGTACAAAAATATCAAGTTACAAATTCATCAGAAGTAACCATACTCCATTCTATATCGAGAGCTACCTCTTTCGCCCAATCACCACAGTATCGTGATTTGCGTAACGATCTTGATGCACGAGTGGCAAAGGTTCAGGGTGAAATTGCAATCGCTGCATTTATTGATAATGTAAATATCAGAGGGCGGATCATTGAGTATTTAATTACTGATAATGGTTCGACTCTCAAAGACCAGATCATTGCTGCACTGCGCAATAAAACACCATTACCGCAATTCAAAACTGAAGACAAATTAGGCGACTATTCTAAGGATTATGCTGATTTCGAAACGGAAACGGATATTAAGACAAAAGTAATGTTTCTTGATGGAAATCCTAAGGCCTATAATGTCGATAAATTGCTAGAATTTTTGGCGAAAGAAAAATCTGTATATATGATTTACTTGCTAGGCGTAGGGGCAAATGGAGAAATAGTTGCTCGACTTTGCTCTGTTTTCGACGAAAGATTAATTGGAAGTACTAACCTTATTCATCACTGGGCTGGGCGAAATTCTCGTGGGGTTGCACAGTTTATGGGGCATGGCCTTGTGCAAATTCTTGAAGATAAAGATGAGACTCGAATATCAGAGGTGCGGGCAAAAGGCTTTATTGAAAGCCTTATTGAGCGCTAAACATTGAATTCTAAAATGAATTGTGGCTGGAATGTTTTATGTGTGGCATATAGATTAGTTTCAAAGACTGTAAAAGATTAGTGCAATGAGTAAAAACTCTAATGCAATAAAGTGTAACAGGAGGAAATCATGCGAAAAGCCTTATGCGTAGGAATTGATAACTATAAAAGCATACCTGATTTGCACGGATGTGTTAATGATGCGAATTCCGTAAAAGCCGTTTTAGAGCGTAATGGGGATGGAACGCTAAATTTTGATGTTAAGCTTTTGTGCGCCACAAGCGAGACATCTTTCATTTCACGAGGACAACTCAAAGATGCTGTTGAGGATTTATTCAAAAGCGATGTCGAAATCGCAGTGTTCTATTATTCTGGCCATGGATCATTTGATACCACGGGAGGCTATCTTTGCACAAGCGAAATTAGCCGTGCTGATGATGGTTTATCCTTAAATGATATTATGGGGATTGTGTCGCAGTCCAAAGCGCAAAATAAAATTGTTATTTTAGATAGTTGTTTTAGCGGAGCGATTGGTAATCATACGGAAATGCCCAATTATTCGTTGCTAAAAGATGGAACAACAATTCTAGCGGCATGCGGAGAAAATGAATACGCAACTGAGGAAAATGGTCACGGTGTTTTTACTTCACTGCTAGTTGAAGCATTATACGGTGGGGCAATGAACCTTCTTGGTGAAGTTTCCCCTGGTAGCATTTACTCTTATATTGATCGCTCGCTTGGCGCTTGGGAACAACGCCCTGTTTTCAAAGCAAATATTAAAAGTTTTGTCTCCCTTAGGAAAAATGTGCCGCCTATTCAAATTGCAGAGTTGAGACGATTGACGGAGATTTTTCAAAATCCATATGATGAATTCGCATTAGATCCGACTTTTGAACACGATAAACACGAAGCAGATACGAAAGAAGTGAACAAGACAAACGAAGAAATATTTTCTGTTTTGCAACGATATGTAAAGCTCAATTTAGTTGTTCCTGTAGGAGAAGATCATATGTATTATGCGGCAATTAACCGAAAATCTTGCAAGCTAACGGCTCAAGGACAGCACTATTGGAATCTAGTACATAAAAACACTATCTAGAAAGGGGTACGTTATGAAAATTAATGTTTTTATTCCGCACAGATGGAACAACGATGATTATGCCGAAATAAGTACTCTGCTTGACAGGACAAAGTATGCGGTTAGTGATTATTCTGTTCCCGCAAGCTCGCCATTCGATAGCATAGATAAAAGGTTTAATGTTGATCCGCAAATACAGAAGCAGATTAAATATGCAAGTATAGTAGTATGCTCAAATCGCCCTGCCAATAACAGTGGTATGTCTATAGAGGAAATCAGACTTGCCATTAACATTGGCAAGCCCGTGGTTGCAGTCAAGATTACAGATAATACAAGTCGTTATATTGCCGAGTTGGGAATCCCGGTTATTGCCAAACGTAGAGATTCTTTAGAATTATGGATTAGCCAAAATGTTTAATTGGTAATACAGTTATGGCATTGCTACGCAAATAGACAATTACAATAAGCAGTTCTGCTACTGCTAATTTGGCAACAGCGTGGCAACAAAAAATCGGATAGCCGATGTGCATCCGATAATTCAAATAATGTAGGTAGTCCCTGCTAAATCACCCAATCAAACTTGTTTAAGATGATTTTGCAGAGGGCGAGTGGGAATGATCCCCCCTAACTTGCAGCCAAACCTGAAAATCACATAAATTTTAAGGCTTTTGCCCTGTTTTGGGCAGAAGCCTTTTTACATACATTTATTGATAGTATTTGATATGTCGTCATTTATACAGATGGATTTATGCCGTATTTCAGCCGAGCAAATCGCCTGACCTTCGTTGATGCAGGCATATGTGGCATTGGGATTTTTTGCTGTCATCTGCCAGAACGGATATTTGATGATGACTGGGGTGTTGTAGCCAACGCCTAATTCAAGAAAAAGGATTTTTTTACCTGTTCGGGTACGGAGGAAGTTTTCATACCGTTCTGCCGCACGACGCCAACCCTCGTCCTCAACGAATTTATCATCACTCCGCAGGTTCATTGTAAGCGGTTTTCCGCAATGAGGGCAAGTAGGCAAAAGTTCTGTCGGAATTTTCATATTCTTTTGTTGTTTGAGCATTTCAAAAATTATATCCTTGTTATCAAAAGTTTTCTGACAGCATGGCTCACTGCACTGAAACAGACCGTAATCACCCTGCGTGTAGAAAAGTCGCTTTTTGTCAAAGCCTGCCTTTTGAAAGCAATGATCAACATTTGTTGTAATCACGAAACAGTCCTTATCTGCAACGAGTTTCAGCAGGTTCTCATAGACCGGCTTGGGCGCGTCCTGATAGCGGTTAATGTAAATATACCGGCTCCAATACGCCCAATGCTCCTCAGGCGTTTCGTAAGGGAAAAATCCGCCTGAATACATATCCTTGATGCCGTACTTTGCCGCAAAGTCGGAAAAATATTTTTCAAACCTCTCTCCGCTGTAAGTAAAACCTGCGGCGGCGGAAAGCCCTGCACCTGCACCGATTATAACAGCGTCAGCCGTATGGAATTTTTCTTTTAATTTTTCTATATTATCCGAGAAGTTCTCGGTAGATTTCGTAATCTGATTTCTTGAAAACATTAAATATCACCTTGATTTTACTGTTTGTCAGCTTTCTGTATTCGTTGACTGTTTCGATTGCGATTTTTGCGGCTTTGTCGTTTGGAAAACGAAATTCGCCTGTGGATATGCAGCAAAACGCAACGCTGTTTAACTTGTATTCGTCTGCAAGTGCCAAGCAGGAACGATAGCAGGAGCGCAGTAATTCGCAGTCCCTGTCTGTCAATTTGCCTGTAACTATCGGGCCTGCCGTATGCAAAATATACTTGCAGGGAAGATTGTACGCAGGTGTGATTTTCGCCTTTTCTGTTTCTTCGTTTTTGCCTTGCATTTTCATAATTTCGGCGCATTTTAAACGAAGCTGAACGCCTGAATATGTGTGAATGGCATTGTCTATACAGCCGTGATTCGGGCAAAAGCAACCGAGCATTTGGCTGTTTGCCGCATTGACGATTGCATCACATTTCAGCGTTGTAATATCGCCCTGCCATAAATAAACATCAGGTTTAACGGGCGCTAAATCTTCTATATTCGTTATGCCCTTTTTAGCGATTTCCTCTTGCAAATATTCATCCTGCACCCTGAGAAAATCATCGCTTATCGGCAACGGCAAACGAACATTGAATAACGCACGAAGCAGTCGCTTTTCTTCCGTTTTGCTGATTGGAACAGATATATTTGAATATTCAGACCGTTCTTTCAACAGTTCTGCAATTAAATACTTTCTTCTATCGTCCTGTGTCATTGTGTTACCTCCGTACAAAGGCGGAAAGCCACGCAGGAAAGGGCTTGCGTGGCTTTCGCTCTCATTAAAACTTGCCGTTCTGATTCTGCCAGGCAGATTTATCGGCAATAGTCTCCATTACATCCCAATGTTCTGCAATTTTGCCGTTTTCAACTCTCCACAAATCGTAATAAGATGTAGGTGCTCCGCCGAAAGTTCCCTCGCTGACCGCAAGCACATAATTGCCCTGTGCAAGTACCTGATGAACAGTAGTATAAATCATCCGGATGCCCTGCTTGCCGAGTGCTTCAAGCGCTGCGCCAAGTCCTGAAAGTCCGTCTGCAATGCCTGTGTTGTGCTGAATGTAAGTATCACCGTAAAAGTAATCGGGTGTCTTTTCGGGACGATTGCCTTGCATTACATCATAAAGGAAATTCTTTATAAGTTCACGGTTTGCTTCTGTCTTATCAAGGTCATTGATTTCCGTAGTGCCGTCTGTTTGCGTGTGACCTGACGGGTTCGGCTCTGCCTTGTTTGCAAGATTGTCCCAGTGTTCTGCTATCTTGCCGTTTTCGTCAAAGCGGAAAATGTCAAAGGCAACCTGCTCGCCCGCACCTGCAAAGTTGTATACCGTCTGTAAGAATACCTTGTCGCCGTCCTCGAAAGTGCGAATGTTGTTTACAGTTGTTTCTACGGGAGCTGAGGCAAGGTAGGAAACAGAGCCTACAAATGCATCCCTGCCTGTACCGTATGCAAGATTGTGCTGAATGTAATTTTTTGCAAGAAGTCCGGAAGCCTTTTCCGTATCGCCTGTGGCAAAAGTGTTAATAAGTGCAAGAGCTTTTTCTGTATTTGTCATTGTAATTACCTCTTTCATGTCGTTTTGGTTGTTACCAAAGATTTTCTTAAAAATATTCATTTTGGATTTCTCCTTGTCTGTGCTTTGAGTTACGAAACGGCCGTTCTTCGTAGCTCTTGACTCTATTATACCTGCTTCGGTTTCACTTGTAAAGTACGCACAATATTGTGCCATAGTTACCCAAAAGATACTATTGGGCAGTTACCTAACAGAAACTAATGCGTAAACACAAGGGTTTTTGAAATTTTAAGCGCCGAAAAAAATTTTTTAAGATTTTATGTTGTGCTTGACGGTAAACAGGACGGTATGGTACAATTAAACAGTAAACAACAATCAGATACTATGGCGGAGGTAGCATATGAACGAGAAAACAAAAGAGCTTCCGGCTTGTCCTGTGGAAACCACCTTAACATTGATTGGCGACAAATGGAAGGTTCTTATATTAAGAGACTTGATGCCGGAAACAAAGCGTTTTGGCGAGCTGAAAAAATCTATCGGCACGGTATCGCAAAAGGTATTGACCGCACAACTTCGTGATATGGAAGAAAACGGACTTGTGCACAGAGAGGTATATGCCGAAGTTCCGCCGAGAGTGGAATATTCTTTGACGGAATTAGGTCAAAGCCTGAAACCGATACTTGATGCTATGTGGAACTGGGGCGAAGATTATAAAAACAGCATAACAGGAAATTAAAACTTTTGTGTAACAACAAAATGACAACGGGAATTATGATACGCCGTAATTCTTGAATAATCCCGATAATCGGAGCCAAACTATCTATACAAAATCGTTTAGGTCACGGTTTCGGGGAGCGAGTGGGAATAATCACGCAACTCAAAAAGCGCCGTGAATACGGGCTTTCCACAGAAAAACGGATCTAAATGACGACCGAATGACGACAAGACTAAAAGGTGCTGTAAAAAACAGCGCCTTTTATTCTTCCCCCCTCAGATACGAACGAATAATGCTTATACCGGCAAATCACACCATATATTATATATTTCTTCATATGTAAAGCCAAACTTTTTGGCAGCATCATTGAAAATCTTCTTTGTATATTTATCTCCGCAGTATCGTCCCTCTATTTTGTCATAGTAATCGTATTGGCTTTGAATCCGGTTTTTTTATTTCTTTCCTTTTGGAATCTGAAATGCTTTTTGTATGTTCCTGCTTTTGACCGTTGCCCTGTCCCCAATTGTCTTTTGACCCAAAAAGGCTTATTCCGTACTTAACTATTTCACTACTCATTGCACCGCTATAATTAGGAGAGATATTCTTCATTTCGTTTTTTGCATTTGAAATCTGATTAATATCTTCATAAAATCTTGCATTATAATAATGGTACATCGCTGAAATCTCAACATTATCCTTATTTGCTTTCCAAGCGTTCTCCAATCTTTTTCCGTAACCTGAATCAATATCAGTCGAAAAATCTTTTGCAAGCAAAGCAACCAAATCAGCCGTTGATTCTGTCGCACGCGCAGTCACCTTTATCTCAGATGTTTGTTGTGTCTCTTTTGGTTCTACATCATACTGACATTAACACAAGCCTAAACCGCAACAAACAGCAGCCACAAAAACAATTATTTTTTTATATTACGCCTCCGATTTGCATTTTATTGCATTATCCCCCCTTTTTCGTCAAGTACTTTTTGCACGCAAAAAGCAGGCATACAGCCTGCTTTTCGCATATATGGAGTGTGATGAAAAAAGATGTGTTATCTTTGTACCCTGCCCGAAGCATCGCCGCCGGCAAGATTTTTAACTTCCGCAACGGAGACCATATTAAGGTCGCCTTCAACCGAATGTTTAAGGCAGCTTGCGGCAACCGCAAACTCAATGGTTTCCTGCGGTGCATAATTCATAAGCGATGCATAAATAAGTCCCGCGCCGAAACTGTCGCCGCCGCCCACGCGGTCAACTATATGCATATGATACGTTTTCGAGAAGAAATACTCGCCGTTCTCATAAAGCATTGCCGCCCAATCGTTATCGTTTGCGGAAATTGACGAACGAAGCGTGATTGCAACTTTTTTGAAACCGAAGCGGTCAGCAAGCTGTTTTGCAACGTCCTTGTAGCCCTCGTGATTTACCTTGCCGCTTGTAACGTCGGTATTAGCCGCTTTTATTCCGAAAACATCGGCTGCGTCCTCTTCGTTGGCAATGCAAACATCAACGTATTTGCACAGTTCGCCCATTACCTGACCCGCCTTTTCCTTTGTCCAAAGTTTTTTGCGGTAGTTAAGGTCGCAGGAAACGGTTATGTTTCTCTCCTTTGCTTTCTTGCAGGCTTCAAGGCAAATTTCGGCAACGTTATCGCCCAAAGCCGGGGTAATTCCCGTAAAATGGAACCAGTCGGCACCGTCAAAAATTGCATCCCAGTTAAAATCGTCGGTTGTGGCTTTTGCAATTGCCGAACCCGCACGGTCGTAAATAACCTTTGAGGGACGCTGACTTGCGCCCTTTTCAAGGAAATAGATACCTACCCTGTCGCCGCCGCGTGTGATGAATGACGTGTCAACGCCGAAACGGCGAAGTGTATTTACGCCCGCCTGACCGATTTCGTGGGCGGGAAGTTTGGTAACGAACGCCGCGTCAAGCCCGAAGTTTGCAAGGGAAACCGCAACGTTTGCCTCGCCGCCGCCGTAGGTGGCGCCGTACTTATCCGCCTGCACAAAGCGGTAATATCCCTCGGGTGCAAGACGGAGCATAATTTCGCCGAATGTAATAACTCTCATTTTTCTGTTCTCCTTTATTTGTTCTGTACAAGATGAAGCGCAAACCCGCCGAAATCGCCGTCAAAATAAATTGCCGCAAGATTTCCCTCGGAATCGTACTTCTTTGTATTTTCATCAAACTTAAAGCCGCGTTTTTCAAGATGATATATTGCGCGCCCGATATAATTCGTACCGATGGCAATATGGCCGTTTTTGCCCAAATAGGGCGACTTCATTATTTCTATTCCCGAGCCCGCGAACACGCTTGAATTGCCGTTCTTTGAGGCAAAGCCGAACATTACAGCGAACACGTTTGCAAGGGCAAGCGCGTCGTTTTCGCAGTCGGCATTTATTCCGACGTGCTTAACCGAGAAGCCAAGCATATTCGTTACCGCCGTGCGGGTCAGTTCTTCTATCTCGTCAAATTTGCCTGCCTTGATAAGGGGTTTTGCAACCATCCAGCTTCCGCCGCAGGCGATAATCTTCTTAAAATCAAGATAACTTGTAAGGTTGTCGGCATTTATTCCGCCGGTGGGCATAAACTTTACGTTTCCGTAAGGCGCGGACATTGCTTTTATCATTTTGAGTCCGCCCGCCGCCTCGGCAGGGAAGAACTTAACAACTTCAAGCCCTAATTCAAGCGCCTGTTCAATGTCGCTGGGCGAAGAACAGCCCGGTGTTACGGGAACGCCTTTTTCTATGCAGTATGCAACAATTTTGGGATTAAGCCCGGGGCTTACTATAAACTTTGCGCCCGCATCTATTGCCTTGTCGACCTGTTCGCACGTTAAAACCGTACCCGCACCGATAAGCATTTCGGGGTGATTCTTTGCCATAATGCGAATGGCTTCCTCGGCGGCGGCGGTTCTGAACGTTACTTCCGCTACGGGAAGTCCCCCGCGGCAAAGCGCGTTTGCAAGCGCGTCCGCGTCTTTCGCGTCGTCAATCGCAACAACGGGCACTATACCCAACTTTGATATTTCTTCCAAAACCTTATTCATAATTCAGTGGCTCCTTTTCACAAACAAATTCCACAATAAAATTATAGTATTTTTGAAAAGCCGTGTCAAGAGTAAAAAGTAAAAAAACATTGCGTATCTTGCTGTTTTTATTATAGTTGTTGAAGAAAATATCAATATGTGATACAATTATACCCGTAAAGGAGCGCAAAATGGCACATACTTCGGAACAAAAACTCAAAGTTTTATATCTTTATGATATTCTTAACGAATACAGCGATGAAAACAACGTGATTTCAATGAGCGATATTATCACACATTTGAAAAACAGAGGGATAAATGCGGAAAGAAAAAGCATTTATGACGATATTGCTCTTCTTAACGGCGTTTACGGCTGCAAAATCGAATACAGGCACGGAAAATACGGCGGATATCGCCTGATTGACAGAAAATTTGAGCTTTCCGAACTGAAATTGCTTGTGGACGCGGTTCAGGCGTCGAAATTCATAACCGAGAAAAAAAGCTGCGCGCTTATAAAGAAACTCGAAAGTTTTTCAAGCCGATATCAGGCGACGCAGTTACAGCATTCCGTAATTATGCGCGAGCGGATAAAAACGATGAACGAAAGCGTATTTTTTAACGTTGACGCCATTCAGTCCGCCATAAACGCAAACAAACAAATCAGTTTTCTGTATTTTGACCGCAATATGAAAAAGGAGCGGGTTTACCGCAAAAACGGCGAACGGTACGTTGTTTCCCCCATCGCCCTCATATGGGACGATGAAAATTATTATCTTGTGGCTTCGGACGAAAACATCAGCAAGCACTACCGTGTTGACAAAATGGAGGACATAACCCTGTCGGCAAAAACCGCCGGTCCTCTTTTCCGCAAACGTTTTGACACGGCAAAGTATTCAAAAATGATGTTCGGTATGTTCGGCGGCGAAACCGTAAATGTGACGCTTCTCGCAGATGAAAAACTTGCGGGCGTGTTTATCGACCGTTTCGGGCAAAGCGTAATCTTCACCCCGGGCGACGGAAATTTCACCGTTACGGTCGAAGTGGCGCTGAGCCCCGTATTCTATTCGTGGGTAATGCAGTTCGGCAAAAGCGTAAAAATCCTTTCTCCCGAAATTGCCGTAAAAGGTATTTCGGAACTTGCAAAAGCGGTTTCCGAAAACTATAATTAAAAATTCTGCATACTTTGTTTTTCAGGGGGAAAACTTATTGTAAAACTCAAAAAAGGAGCAAAGGTATGACAGAACAGGACACCGTGCGTCTGCTGCGCGAGTGTGACGCCGGAATAAAAATGGGCGTTGACGCGATAAATAACGTTTTCGATTCCGTGGAATCCGACGGACTGAAAACGCGGCTTAACGCGTGCCGCCGCGAACACGAAAAACTTAAAGAGGAATCGGAAAAACTGCTTGAAAGTTATAACGTTGGGAGTAAGCCGCCTGCACCAATAAGCGACGCAATGGCCAAAATGAAAACAAAGTTTGAGGTTATGATGGACCCGACAGATGAAACAATCGCCGATTTGATGACCGACGGCTGCAATATGGGCGTAAAATCTTTAAGCCGATATCTTAATATGTACAAGGCGGCGGACGAAAAGAGCAAAGATATAACAAAGCGGCTGATTTCTCTTGAAGAAAAACTCTCAAAAGATATACAGGGATATTTATAAGGGCGGTAAAACGTCCTTATTTTTTACGAAATTTTGATGAACTATGCCCGCGGACAAAAATAATGTATTGTAAAATCTGCGCAAATGATGTATAATAACAATCAGATAAGTGTCAAGAGGTAACAGAATGAAAAAACGCAATGCTTATATAATAATCGGCGCGGCGGCTTTGGCGGCTGTAACCATAATTGTGGGAATATTCTCCGATGGGTTCAAACGCTTCGGGCGCCCGAAAGATGAAATCAATATCCCAAGCATAGAGGACCCGGCAAGTATGTTGCTTTACGGCGTCAGTGAGGCGCCCTACAAAGCGGGCGACCTTATTTTCAGGTGTAATTCCGAGGCGGTTTTCCGTTATCTTGCCTGCGGCGAGAACGGTGAAATTCCCGAAATAAAAAAGGGCTACAATGCGTCTTCGTGGCGTGAAATTAAAGACGGCGACACGATTTCCGATACCGACTGCCGAAACATTATGCTTGTTACCACCGACCAGCACGGATATGTGACAAGTTCAAAATTCTATCCCTACGTACCGGGGATAATCTACGGCGAGAGCAATCCCGACCAGTATGACGACGGCGTATTTTATAATGAAGAGGACCCCACCCTTGAAGAGGACAGGGCAGTACGTCTGGCGTCAAACCTGTTCCGTTCCGCAAGGACAAGTTATTACGGCAGTTCGTACGGTTATATTATTCAGGGCTACCTTACCACCTACTCTTATGGGCTCCTTGAAGGCTATCTTCACACGGGCGTTGACTTCACAACCCGCGACGGCAGACCTTTTTATTCGCCCATAAGCGGTAGAATTGTTTATGCCGGCGACAAAGACGACTACCATACCATTATTATATATGATGAATTTAACGATTTATCACTTCTGATTCTTCACGGTCAGGATGTTTCACCCGCGCAGTCGATTTTTGAAAACGGCGGTGAAGTCAAACAGGGTGATTTGCTTGGCTACGGCGGAAGTGCGGGTGAGCCTGACGGCGACACGCAGCTTCACCTTGAACTGCAAGGCGGCAAGGCGGCAAAATACCAGAGTTTTTCAAAGAAACAGGAATATTCACGCATCAACAACTATGACCCGCTTATTATCGCTGACCTTTACGGTCTGACCCAAAAGGAAGAAAGCACTTACGACTCCTTTACCGAACTTGGCACAAACGCATTTAATGCCCAGAACAGCGGCTGTGTTGTTACCGTAGGAAACTGGATTTATTATATTGACTCGGTTAACAATACCATATGTTCTTCGCGCCCGGACGGCACAAAGAGGACCGTTCTTGCCCGGTGCAAGGCAAAAAATCTTAACTATTCCGACGGGTGGCTGTACTATTCCAACCTTGACGAATCCGGCCACTTAATGAAAACTGCCTGTGACGGCAGTGCCTCGGCAAAGGTGGTTGAGGCGAACGCGAGCAAGTTTATTATTGCCGCAAACAACTGGCTTTTTTACGCCAACGAAGCTGAAAACGGCACGCTGTACAAAGTTCGCACCGACGGCACGGAAAAAACTCTTTTGCGCAAAGGCGATATAGAAAACCCGTTCTACTATGACGGCTGGATTTTCTACACAATGGGCGCAAAGACTAAAAAAGAGCGTATTCGCCGCTTTAACACCGAAACAGGCGAAGATGTTCAACTTATCTCAGTCCGTTCCGACCGTCCGTTTATCTACGATTCGCAACTCTGCTACCGTGTGTATTATCCCGACAAAAACTGCTTTGCGACATCTTTGGCGGAAATCAACGAGGCGGCGGCACAGCCGATTATTCCCGCGGCATATTATAATGTATATGCGGGGCGCGGTTATATCGTGTTCTCAAACGTAAATGACGGTTCGGCGCTGTATATTACATTCCCCGGCCGTGACGGCGTATATAAACTTACAGGCGACACCCTTTGTTCCGACATTACGTATTCCGGTGGCTGGCTGTACTATCACACCAACATTGACGGTTCGGGCACCGACCTTTGCAGAATAAATATTCAGTCTCTTAAAAAGCAGATGCTTGACCCCGCAACCGGACTTTGGAGAGACGTGGCTATCGATTGTGATGAAAACGTTCCGCGCCTTGTAAAGGACAACCGCGCGCATACGGTTACCGAACCTGATACTACCCCGGCTCCGCCGAGCGAAGATCCGTCAGGAAACAGAGATAACGTCAAGCCCATAACTCCACCGCCGGAAGTTACCCCCGAGGTCACTCCTGACGAAACGCCCGACGGCACTCCCGATACTACACCTGATGAGACCCCCGACAGCACTCCCGATATTACTCCGGAACCGGAAGAAACGCCTACCGACCCCACTTCCGAACCCGAGCCAACACCTGAACCCGGCGAAACAGACGAACCGCCTGCGGCTACAACTCCCGCGCCCGAGGTCACCGACCCCGCCCCGGAAGTCACCGACGGCGAATAACAATTTACAACGCAGAGCGTTCACGCGGACGCTCTGTTTTTCAGTTTCCTGTTATTTTCATATTTTTAACCGGCAAATCGCCGTTTTCTTTATTTTTATTTTACGGTAAATTTTCTCAATTTGAGTATTGACACCGCAGTAAAGGTATGATATACTTATCTTGTGATTGTAATATTTTTGTAATTTGATTATTGGAATTTCGTCGTTTTAATTTTCATTTATATTGCAATTGTTTTCGCATATTTTGTCACTTGACAAGCAAATATTCATAAAAAAGGAGCCCCCATATGAAACATATAAAAATCTTTTTATCTTTTCTGCTTATATCGGCTGTATTTTTGTGTTCCGGCTGCAATTCTCGCAGCGACGATTTAATTGACAATGTCACGACCCCCGAACCGTTGCCAACCGCCCCAGCCGATGAAAATGGCATAGTCAAATACACGTGTATGCCTTACATGTCTTTTGCAAGAGAGAAAAGCAAAGTAAATAAAAGCGAAATATATGCGTTGACCATATCCCCCGTATGGCATTCGCAAGAAAAAGAATTTGAATACATTGACGACGAAAAAGTCACAGAAGAAGATATAGACACATCTGTAATCAGCAAAGCCGCCGAATGGCTCTACATTGTTTATAACACCGCAAATTATGCGGATAAAGAGCAAATGACCAGAAACCTGAAAACACGGGAATCGTTTTTAAGTTCCGAATTAAAAACATATATATCGGAGAGTGAAAGTTTGCCCGACACGTTTATGCCCGGCTCATTCCGTCAAACGCTCCCCTCTGTCCGCACCTATTATGATAAAGAAACGAAAAAAAGCATTTCTTTGATTTTCTCTTACAACGGAGAAATCTTGCATTACAAAGACAAAAGCGGCAATGTATATAACGGCATTCTATTGCAGAATTCCATCAATTTGCGAGCAAACAGGCGCAATGAATTGCAAACTTCCTACATAAAAGAAAACGACTATTATATTGACTCCGTCAAGTATGAAGAAAACGGTTCTGTCCATGCCGATATCGGCGGCGAAACATACTTTTTGGTTCTTTTTAACGAGAATAATGAAATCTGCTCTTGGGCAGAACTTTGGACAAAAGCAAGTTTTTTCCCTGAAACACGATACCTGTATGCAACAAAAAACGGGGTTGTGTCGAACACTGAAAAATTGCAAATTTCATTGGAAATTGACCCATTATTTAAGTATTCAAAGGAATACACATTAGGCACAACGGGCAGAAAGATACAGCAAGTAGGAATATCCTGTTACAAAGAAATCATCGGGTTAAGCGGTTCGGCGAACGATAATTATTTCGATTCGTTCCTGAACAATTGCAGTGAGGAATTAAAGTCCGCACTGCAAAAATCAGGAATTTTAGAAGAAATGATTGCTGACGCGAGAAAATACAAGATAAAATTCACTCTTGACCCGAAAAGCACGGGAATTGTTGATAAAGAACTGTCTATGCTCGAAGTCTACCGAAACACTGATTACGGCGATGTTTATAAAATTACGCGCGCCTGTTACCTGAAAACGGGAAGCAACGAATTTAACAAGAAATACGGGCTGCCAGAAGACGCTCGCTTTGCAAATTTTGTTTTCTACGTGGCAGATGAAAACGGCACGGGAAAACTTGTGGCTTTTGATATTCATGCAAGGCTTGCCGGAGATGAGTTTTTTAATGACCTTGACCAGGTATGGCAAGGAAATTGGGATAACGGATAATTTTTATTTTACGGTAAATTTTCTCAATTTCAGTATTGACACCGCAGTAAAGGTATGATATACTTATTTTGTGATTGTAATATTTTTGTAATTTGATTATTGGAATATCGCCTATTTTGATTTCATTTAAGTTACATCAGGCAAGAAAATATGACCGCAAGGGGCGGCTAACAACAATATATTTTATCAAAGGAGGATTTTTAATGAAAAAATCTATCAGAATTTTGCTCGGCGGTGTTTTTATTGCCGCTATCGTATCCGTTTTCTGTGTTGGCGCTATTGACAGTAAAACAGAAAACGTTGACGAAGAGCCCATTGCAAGCGCTAACGTGACCTATGATATTGGCAGATACGGTGTATCAAGTCCGGAACTCTACGAATGGAACGCCGATGTTATATATCCCGTTGCACGATACAAACGGACCTCAAATCGCTATGCAGGTAACAACGCCCTTACAATAACAAGCCACAACGGCGGTTGGATAAGTTGGCACGTGTATTGCGTAAGTGACGGCGAAGAAGCAACACAGTACGGATACTTCAACAGCGATACAAGAAAGGACACAGAGGTTGAGTATTATGACACCTACGGTACAAAAGGCTACAAAAACAGATTGCATATCAAAGGCTGTATGGGGTCAATGTCTGCCGGTATGTCCGTAAGCCACGGGACATGGTGCCCGGATGCAGAGGCCCTTGGGTAAGTC
This sequence comes from uncultured Clostridia bacterium, assembly GCA_934434555.1. Classification (GTDB taxonomy): domain Bacteria; phylum Bacillota; class Clostridia; order Christensenellales; family QALW01; genus UMGS1322. Next base: position 47,908 of record CAKRZX010000012.1, on the reverse strand, counting down.
ACTTTACAGGAATTAAGCAATAGTTCCTTAAACAGCACCGCCCCTCGGTTATATATATAAACAGCAAAAAGGAGCCCCCATATGAAACGCCTTAAATCTTTATTATCCCTTACACTTTTATCAGCCCTTATATTTTCAGGCTGTACCGGTAACTCCGCTACCCCCACCCCGCCGTCACAGGCAACACCTGTTGTCGGTGACGACGGGATTATTTCTTACAAAAATCTTTGTGAATTTCATTATTACAGTCTTTTGCATTCTTCCCGTGGTGATGATGTTGAATCTCCGAACAATGCATATGCAAGGCAAAAAGAAATTGTTTGGTATTCCCCCCTTGATTTTACTGTCACGGCAGCAAAGCAACTTTTTGAGGGTGATATTGACGAAAAAAATGTTACAAAGGCCGCTGATTGGCTTGCAGCCCTGTATGCCACGTCTCTTTATTCAGATGTGGAGCAAATGAAAAAGAACCTTGAATACCGATACGAAAATCTAAGCGACAGTTTAACCGAATATGTAAAGCAAAATGAGTCAGAACTGATTAAAAGATTTATGCCAAAAGATGTTGTTCAGGAACTCAGTTTCGCCAACAGCATGTACCGTTTTTTTTCCAGTGGTCATTTAATTAAACTTGAAGGTTCTGACGGAAAAGAATATATCGGTACTGAAATAACTTGTAACATTATCCTTAAAGGAAAAGACTACAAATCGCTTTGCACCGATTATATTGCCTCTTCCGGTTACTCTCTGTGCAATTTTCGATACCAGGACAGCGAAACCGTATCGGCTAATATCGCTAATCCCAAATTTGTAGTTGTTTTTGATGAGGACGGCAAACTTACCGCTTGGGGTGAACTTTTCAAAAGCCTTGTATCATGCCCGCCTACACGTTATCTTGTTGCGGGGAAAGCAAGTGTTAACCGTGGTGAAGAAATTCTATCCACCCCCCTTACCGTGGATTCAAGTTTCAAGAATACCGACTGCGTTTACCTTACAGATGCCGGAAAGAATGCGCAGAAAACCGCCATATCCTGTTACAGAGAACTGCGCGGTTTAAGCGGTTCTGCGGACGACAATTATTTTGATACATTCCTTAACTATTGCAATGATGATTTGAAATCCGCACTTCAAAAATCAGGAGTCTTAAAAGAAATGATTGCTGACGCGAGAAAATACAAGATAAAAATCGCCCTTGACCCGAAAAGCACTTCTGCCGCCGAAAAAGAAGAGTCCTATCTTTATGTTTACCGCAGCACCGATTACGGCGATGTTTACGTCTATGACCGCACCTGCTTTATAAAAACGGGAAGTGACGAGTTCAACAAAAAGTACGGACTTCCCGAAGACAAGTGGTTAACAACCTTCAAATTCTACGTTGCCGGTGACAGCGGAAAACTTGTCGGCTTTGAAATTTCATCGAAAATCGGCGATGAAGAAAACTCTTACTATGACCTTGACCAGGTATGGCAAGGGAATTGGGATAACGGATAATTTTTATTATTTGTAAGTTTTTTCAATTTGAGTATTGACGCCGCAGTAAGGGTATGGTATACTTTTCTTGTGTTTGTAACATTTTTGTAATTTGAATGCCAGAATATTGTAAAATTGGTTTTCATTTATGTTGCAGATTTTGTCACTTGACAAGCAAATATTCATAAAAAAGGAGCCCCCATATGAAACATATAAAAATCTTTTTATCTTTTCTGCTTATATCGGCTGTATTTTTGTGTTCCGGCTGCAATTTTCACGGCGATGGTTTAATTGACAATGTCACGACCCCGGATGCAACCGCCACACCCGAAACTGTCGACGGCATAGTGAACTTCAAAATGAAAGTAAAAACCGATTACTGTCGTGCGGGAGACCCGGTTGGCGAAGTTTCCAAGGAACAGTCGGAAATGCACGCTCTCAAATCGCCGGTATCGTATTTACCTGCCGATATTAAGATACTCCGCGAAGAATATCTCTATGATGACGGCACAATTCCCGAAAGTTACGTAAAAAATGCCGCCGAATGGCTTTGCGCCGTTTACAGCACCGCATATTACAACGACCGTGAACAAATGTACAAAAATCTCCAAAGCCGCTACAATCTTTTAAGCGACGCAGGAAGCGCATATATTGAAAGCATAAAAGAAAAACTTACCGACAGTTTTATGCCTGAAACCGCAAAGCAAACGGTAAACGGAGATATCCGCATGGTATGCGGCGCCGTTTTTCGCGGTGAAGATAAAAACGGTGCAGAGTATAACGGTATTTTAATTAACCTTGACATTTTCTTTACTGCCGATTCAATGGAAAATCTTGAAACAGCCTATATTAAGGAAAATGATTGCGCTTTGTATAACCCAACCTATACCGACGAAAAGACGGTTTCGGCATCTTTGGGCAGTCACAAAGTTATGGTTTTCTTTGATTCCTCAGGCAAAATTGCTGGGTGGAATTCCTATTTTTCAAAGTTGAGCGATTCACCCGTTACGCGCTACATGACAGCGTCCAAAGAGGGAGTAAGACAAGGAGAGGAACTTCTGCGTTTGCCGCTTTTGGCTGATTCTTCACTTAAATACAGCCATAACTACACATTAGGTACAACGGGCAGAAAGATACAGCAAGTAGGGATATCCTGCTACAAAGAAATCATCGGGTTAAGCGGTTCTGCGAACGATAATTATTTTGATTCGTTTCTGAACAATTGCAGTGAGGGATTAAAATCCGCACTTCAAAAATCAGGAATTTTAGAAGAAATGATTGCGGACGCGAGAAAATATAATATAAAATTTACCCTCGACCCGAAAAACACGAGACTTATTGGGAAAGAACTGTCAATGCTTGAAGTTTACCGAAACACTGATTACGGCGATGTTTACAAAATTGAGCGCGCCTGTTACCTGAAAACGGGAAGCAATGAATTTAACAAGAAATACGGGCTGCCAGAAGACGCTCGCTTTGCAAATTTTGTTTTCTACGTGGCAGACGAAAACGGCACGGGAAAACTTGTGGCTTTTGATATTCATGCAAGGCTTGCCGGCGATGAGTTTTTTAACGACCTTGACCAGGTATGGCAAGGAAATTGGGATAAAGGATAATTTTTATTATTTGTAATTTTTTTCATTTAGAGTATTGACTTTATGCTTGTGTTATGTTATACTTGCATTGTAAAGGTATTTTTTGTCATATTGATTTATTTTTTATCGATTATACTTATCAATAACTCAATATTTCAAAATCCTTTGTTTAACAACCAAGTTGTCTATGACCGTAGGGGCGGTCCATAACACATTTTAATTTAAGGAGGAATACTGTAATGAAAAGAATTGCAAGAATAGTGCTCGGCGGTATTTTTATTGCCGCTGTTGTTTCCGTTTTCTGTGTCGGCGCTGTCGACAACAGAGCAGAAAACACCGACATTGAACCCGCAAGCGTTAATGTAACCTACGACATCGGTACATACGGTAAATCAAGTCCGGAGCTTTACGAATGGAATGCCGATGTGCTTTATCCGACAGCAAGATACAAGAGAACTTACTCTCGGTATGCCGGCCACGATGCACAGTCTATCGAAAGCCTTAACGGCGGTTGGATAAGTTGGCACGTATACTGTGTAAGTGACGGTGAAGAGGCAACGGAATACGGTTGGTTTTACAACGCTAACAACAAGGACACCACCGCATACTACCATGACACTTATGGCACAAAAGGCTACAAGAACAAGTTACACATCAAAGGTTGCTACGGTTCTATGAGCGCCGGTATGAGAATAAGTTACGGAAGTTGGTGTCCTGACGGAGAGGCAATTTCTCCGGAAGGCTAACCAAGCACTTTTTAGTTATGCATCCGCATAACTGATTGTAACCCCGCACACTTACCGCCCCTACGGTTATATATAAATTAAGGAGTCCCCCTTTTATGAAACATATAAAATCTTTTTTATCTTTAACTCTCTTATCCGTTTTGTTGTTATCGGGCTGTACCGACAATAATTCGGTTACCCCCACTCCTCCTCCGCAACCCACCCACGTTGTCGGTGATGACGGTATTGTTAATTTTAATACCAAAGTCGAGTTTTCTTATTACAGGTTATCAGATGTTTCCAGAGATGATGACATTGAAATGAATGGTAGTGCATACGAAAAAAGAGATGATATAATTTGGTATTCACCTGTTGATTTTTCCGTTACCGCCAGCAAAATGCTTTTTGACGGCGACATTGACGAAGAAAATGTTACCGCAATCGCAGATTGGCTTGTGTCCGTATATTCCACCGCAGTTTATTCCGATGAAGAGCAAATGAAAAAGAACATTGAATCACGTTACGGTGTTTTAAGTGACAGTTTAGTTGATTACGTAAAGCAGCATACACCTGAACTGATTAAAAATTTTATGCCTAAAAACGTTACACAGGAACTCGGCTTTGCAAATAGAAATAAACATTTTCGTTCTTACGGGGAGCTGGTTAAGCTAAAAGGCTCTGACAGTAAAGAATATCGAGGAATCGTCTTTAATTGCACTATTATTCTAAATGGAAAAGACTGCAAATCGCTTATGACCGATTATATTGTTTCTTCCGGTTACGGTTTGAAAAACTTTAAATATCTTGCCAGTGAAACTGCTTCGGCTAATATTTACTATCCGAGATTAATCATCGTTCTTGACGATAACGGAAAGCTTTCCGCGTGGGGTGAGTTATTCGGCAGATTAATTTCATTGCCGCCTACACGGTATCTTGTTGCGGGGAAATCAGGTGTTAACCGTGGTGAAGAAATTCTATCCACCCCCCTTACCGTGGATTCAAGTTTCAAGAATACCGACTGCGTTTACCTTACAGATGCCGGAAAGAATGCGCAGAAAACCGCCATATCCTGTTACAGAGAACTGCGCGGTTTAAGCGGTTCTGCGGACGACAATTATTTTGATACATTCCTTAACTATTGCAATGATGATTTGAAATCCGCACTTCAAAAATCAGGAGTCTTAAAAGAAATGATTGCTGACGCGAGAAAATACAAGATAAAAATCGCCCTTGACCCGAAAAGCACTTCTGCCGCCGAAAAAGAAGAGTCCTATCTTTATGTTTACCGCAGCACCGATTACGGCGATGTTTACGTCTATGACCGCACCTGCTTTATAAAAACGGGAAGTGACGAGTTCAACAAAAAGTACGGACTTCCCGAAGACAAGTGGTTAACAACCTTCAAATTCTACGTTGCCGGTGACAGCGGAAAACTTGTCGGTTTTGAAATTTCATCGAAAATCGGCGATGAAGAAAACTCTTACTATGACCTTGACCAGGTATGGCAAGGAAATTGGGATAACGGATAAGGAGTAACAAACTATGCTTAAACTGATTTGGCACGACATAAAGCGGGTTCTTTACAGTCCCGCTTTTTGGATTGGAATTGTGGCATTCATTGTTCTGGGATTCTTACAGCAACTTGATGCAACTGCGGGAAAAAGCCGTATGCTAAAAAGTTACGGCGCGGAATCTTTCGGTGCAATTAACCGATATATTTTCTCAACTTCGGGATATGTTACTTCGCGGCAGATAAGTTTTTCAATGTCCATTCTTGCCGCATTGCCCTCAACGACGCTGTTTCTAACCGAATATAAAAGCCGCTATATGCGCAACGTACTTACCCGCACAGGTAAAAAACGGTATGCAATTTCAAAATTTACTGCGGCATTTATTTCGGGCGCGGTTCTTGTTCTTATCGGAGAACTTTTTCTGCTTATTTTATCTGCGGCAATCGACCCCCACGAATCTCTGCCGCTTGTCAGAAATACAGGTCCGGGAGAATCTTTTGCGCTGCCCCTTTACACAAAAAGCCGGCTGCTGTACGCCCTTGTTTCTTCCGGGAACTTGATTCTTAACGGCGGAATATATTCCTGCCTTGCCCTCGGGTTTTCGGCGCTGTGGAACAATAAATATCTTGCTTACGCAAGCGGATTTCTGCTTAACAACATTGCCGCCGACGATATTTCACGTGCATTTAATCTGCCGATTATGTTTGAGTGCCTGACCCTTTGGAACGTTTCATCTTACAGTAAAGTTCTTATTATTTACGGTGCGTTGTTCCTGCTTGCGGCGGTAATGTTCTTTGTTATGTATAACGTAAGGAGTAAGACAGATGTTTAAGCGATATTTAACAATGATTGAAAACACCCTTTTAAGAATTCCGGGCTACATTATAATTGCCTCGGTACTGGTTGTGGCATATTTTTTGAAAAAGCGCGGAATTATGTTTTCTGTAAGCAGCAGCAACGTTTGGGAAAACATATTTACTGAGCGAAATCTGTTTACAACATGGCTTCCCGTTGCAATACTTATTCTGCTTTCGGGCGTGGGCATTTCCCGCGAGGACGACGCGGTTCGGTACGTGCGTATGAAAAACCGCACACAACTTTCGCTTGTGAACCTGCTTTCCGCATTCACCGCCGTGGTTTTGTTCTCCGTTGCGTTTATGCTTGCGGCGGCTATCTATTTCAGAATCAGCCAAGGTCTGACCTTTGAAAATTCCTGGTCGCCGGCAATAAAGAACGGACTTTATGACGGACCCGCCCAGTCGTTCCCCGTCCCGACAGTGGTTGCGCATTTTTCGCCCGTGGGCGCTGTTTTATTAAAACTTCTTTATGAGATAATTTACGCAACCTTTCTTGCAATAGTAAGTATGACGGTAAACACCCTGTGCAAGCAGTCGGTGGGAAGTATCTTTTGCGCGCTGACAATTGTTTCCGCCGCCCTTTTCGGAAACCGCCTGATGGGCGAATACTCATTTTACCCTTGGTATAACGGCGACTTACGCGCCCTGACCGAAACGAACAACTTTACTTTTGTTTTCTACTCAATTATCTACTGGGTTGTTGCCCTTACCGCGGTATCTGCCGCATACTGCCTTGTTATGCGCAAGTGCGATTTAATCAGTTTATCAAGAGAGGACAGGACATAATGAAAAAGATAATATGCACATTACTTTCGTTGCTGGTTTTATCCCTGTGCGCCTGTACGAACACCGTGCAGCCCGACACGGGTGACAGCAGCACCGAGACCGCAAAAAGAAACAAAAAACTTTCCTATGACTGCAACGCCGACTTCTACTGGGACGCTGCTTGGGCTGACGGCAGAACTCCCGTGCCCGACGCAAAAGCGGCATATTCAAGATTTTCTTCCGAAGATTTTGCACAAAAGCCGTTCAAAACGGAAAATTATGTGCTTGCCGACATTGTTCCTTTAAGAGAATCCGATGTGAGCAAAAACGAAAAACTTTATGCAAAATGCGGTGAATGGCTTGCTGTAAACTATTCTTCCGCCTGCTGCACATCAAAAGAGGAAATGCAAAAGGGTATAGAAAATCGTTTTTCTTTTCTGACAGAAAGCCTGAAACAGAGCCTTGAATCGGACAACTACGCCTTAAAGCAAGCCGATACCCACTTTGAACCGGCAGTTTTCTGCGAAGCCACCGAGGGTAAATCCGGAAACTTTTCCGTTGCCCCCTATCTGACGAGATATACTTTGGGTTCGGAATCGTATACAGGCTGTATTCTAAGTTTCTACATTCCTTACAGAGGCAGCACAAGCAGTTTTCTGCCCGCGTATATAACCAAAAATGATGTATATGCCCCGACATCCGCCACTGCAACCGGCAACGGAACGCCGAAGTACTCTGCCGACGTTGAATTTTCCGTTGAAGTGCTGCTTGACGGAAGCAGCAACATTGCCGATTTCAGGCAAATGTACAAAAAGAACAGTTCAGAAAAGATTCACTACTGGATTTTTGACGAAAGCGGCACAAAATCGGGAACCGATTCGTTCTATCTGCCGCCCGAGCCTGCGGGACTTTCGGATTATTCGGTGCAAAACACGCGTCTCTCCGAAAAATCGACAAACGCAATTGCAGCGGGGCTGAAATTCTATAAAGGGCTTATTTCGTTAGGGAAAGAAGATTTTCCCGAACTGTCCCTGTCTTCCGAACTTGACAAAACCGTAATCGATTCTCTTGTTTCCGATGCAAAGAAATACGGCGTTAAGTTTGAAATCGACCCAACCTGTGCAAAAGATACGGAAAATCAGCGTTTTTCCTATATCTACAAAAGTGAAAATCACGGCGAAGTGTATATGGTTCAGCGCAAAGCCTATATGAAAACGGGCAGTGAAGATTTCAACAAAAAGTACGGGTTGAATACTGACCGTCAGGCATCAACGGTTAACATTTACCTTTTTGAGGATAACGGCGAATTCAAAATATGCGCTGTAAAGATTTTCTCTTCATCGGTTCTTGATTCGGAAGAAACACTTAACGAATTCTGGTCCGGCAACGGCGGTAAGGGATAGTTATTTGCAAATCAAAGGAGGTTTGTTATGTTCCGATTACTTTGGCACGACATAAAACGTGTACTGTACTCCCCGTACTTTTGGGTTGCGGTACTGATGTTTTTTGCTTTTGGATTGTTACAGCAGTTTTTGTCTGTTGCCGGCTCAGGTGTCTTTTCGCTTCCGAAAAAAAACATAAAACATATAGGTGCATTAAACAGATACATTCTTTCTTTAAGTTCTCCCGGCAAAGGAACTATGGAAAGCGCAATGCCCGTAATCACGGTATTGCCTTGCGCCGCACTGTTTTTAAGCGAATATAAAAGCAGATATATGAGAAACGTGCTTGTCCGCACGGGCAAACGGCGCTACATTATATCTAAAATAATCAGCGCATTTTTAATGGGCGCATCCGCTGTTCTTGCGGGAGAAATCATCCTGATAATTGTTTGTACTGCAATTGACCCCCACGCCTCAAACGCAATATTGCGCGCTACGGAAAAAGGCAGTATTTACGGCATATATTCATCAAGCGTTGCTAAATATGCATTGTTTGAATCGGCTAACCTTATGCTTTTCGGCGGAGTGTATTCCTGTTTTGCATTGGGGTTTTCGGCGCTTCTGAACAACAAATATCTGACTCTCACCACCGGCTTTTTGCTAGCCAACATTGTTATTCAGGAACTTAAAAAGATAATAATTATACCGTATGCAACAACTTGCGAAAATCTGCTTTACCTTGATTTTTATCATTTCACATATGCCGATGTGCTGACTCAGTACGGGTGCATACTTTTGGCGGGTATATGCGTATTTGTCTTTGCCGTATTAAGGAGGTGTCGTTCAGATGTTTAAGCGTTACTTTTTCGCCGTGGAAAACACCCTTTTGCGAATACCGTACACGGCAGTTGTGTTCGCTTTTCTTGTTCCGTTTTACTTTATGTACAGCAACGGTATTGCGTTCGCCGTAAGCGGGAACTTTTTTGAAAATATTTTTTGCGACCCGTTTCTTTTGCGGTTATACACGGCTATCGGACTGATAATTCTGCTTTCGGGCGTGGGTGTTGCCCGCGAGGACGATGCAATCCGATATACTCGTCTTAAAAGCCGAAACGAACTTGCCGCAGTAAATATTTTTTCAGCCGCCGTTGCGTCATTTCTGTACGTATTTATTGTTTTGCTTGTGTTTACACTGTTTTTTAAGTTTGTGCAGGGGCAAAGCCTTGCTAACGTATGGTCTGCCGGCATAAGAACAGCCGTATACGGAACCCCCAACGACCTTTACCCCACGCCCTCCGTGCGAAATTTGTTTTCGCCGCTCGGTGCGGTTTTGATAAAAGGTTTGTATATTTCGGTATACTGCACGTTTCTTGCCGTGTTCAGTATGACAATAAATGTAATATTAAAGCAGTCGGTGGGAAGCATTATCTGTGCGCTTACCGTACTCTGTGCATCTTTGTTCGGCGGCTTCAACCCTGCCGTATACAACCTTTATCCTTGGTTTAACGGAGATTTCAAGGTGCTTACAGGAATAAATGGCTATACCTACGTTTTCTACTCCGTTATCTACTGGGTTGTTGCCCTTACTGCGGTGTCTGCCGCGTACTGCCTTGTTATGCGCAAGTGCGATTTAATCAGTTTGTCAAGAGAGGACAGGACGTAATTTAAGGAGGATATAAAAATGAGTGCTGTTAAAACTATTAACCTTTGCAAGGTGATACGAAAGAAAGAAATTTTGAAAAACGTCAATCTTGAAGTTGAAGAGGGCGCCGCAATTGGCATCGTTGGCGCAAACGGAAGCGGCAAAAGTATGCTGTTTAAGTCAATATGCAATCTTATTACCCCCACTTCCGGTGAGGTGTTCGTATTCGGTGAGCGTGTGGGCAAAAACGGAAAATTCCCCGCAGATGTGGGCGTCCTGATTGAATCCCCCGGATTTCTGCCGTCGCTTTCGGCAAGAAAAAATCTTATGCTTCTTGCGGGAATCAGAGGAAAAATAGGTCAGAAAGAAGTTGACGAAGCGATTAAAACCGTCGGACTTGACCCGGAAGACAAACGTCCGGTAAAGAAATATTCAATGGGTATGCGTCAGCGATTGAGCATTGCTCAGGCGATAATGGAAAAGCCGCGTCTGCTGATTCTTGATGAGCCTATGAACGGTCTTGACCGACAGGGCGTTGAAGATATGCATGCGCTGATTGTAAAAATGCACAGTGAAGAAAACGTTACTTTGCTTTTGACAAGCCACCACCCCGAGGACATTGACGCCCTGTGCGACAAGGTTTATTTGATGGAGAACGGAATTTTAAGCGAGAATGAGTAAAACAAGCGGCGGGCAAAACCCGCCGCTTTTGTTGTCACTGTGTTTACCTTATTTTCTCCCCTGCGGATTGCCGCCGTGACGGTCATTTCCGTTTTGTCCGCCGTTGAAATCTCCCGGACGGTTGCCGCCGTTCATGGGGTTTCCGTTCTGTCCGCCGCCGTTCATGGGCCCGCCCTGTCCGCCGCCGTAAATAAAGCTGTCAAGGGTAACGGAAGTTTTACTTCCGCCCGCGGTAACTGTATACGTTTCGCCCTGTTTAAGGTCGGGGCAACTTATAACCGCGCAGGAGTATTTTTTGCTTGGCGTAAACGAAGCAAGCACGCTGCCGCTGCTGTCGGTAATCGTGATTTCGCTGTTTGCCGCACCCTGAACGTTAAGCAATATACTGCCCTGTGTGGAGTTGCTGCCGAAGTTCTGTGCCATTCCGCTTGACCCCGCGGCTATAACCGTGCCGCCGGTAATTGTCGCCGTGCCGTCATAGTCAAAGGCGGAATCGCCGTCGCTTGTAGGTCCGTCAACGTATATTTCGCCGCCGGTTACATTCAGGTATCCGTTGGAATCTATGCCGTCGCCGGTTGCGTTGACATAAATTTTTCCGCCGCTTACGGTTATTCCGCAGTCGGACGAGGCTGACGAGAATCTATCATTAAATGCGCCGAAGCCGCTTTCATCTTTGCCGCCTGCCGCATTTATGCCGTCATCGGAGGCAATTATCGATATTTCGCCGCCGGTTATGTTCACTTTTGAGCCCTCAATACCCTCATAGCTCTTGCTTATATTTACCGTACCGCCGCTTATTAAAGACGTTTCATCGGCGTGAATACCGTCGTCGCCTGTTTTGATATCAAATTCGCCGCCCGAAACGGATACGCTTCCGTTGGAATGAATTGCGTCGTCGACACAGTCAAGAGTAAACGTGCCGCCGGTAATCTCAACAAGCGTGCCCGCTTTTATTCCTTTTGCACTTGCGTCACTGCTTATTTTCCCTCCTGCGCCGCCGCCGGAAACAATGATGTATGTTCCGCTTTTAATAAGGCAAACGGTTTCAGCCTGAATTCCGTCCTCGGCAGAAGTGATATTCACGGCTGTGTTTTCAAGGCTGATGTATCCGAGAGTTGTGTCCGTGTCGTTGGTGGAACGCAGCCCGTCGCCTCCGGAAGTAACGTTTATTTCGGCATTTTTGGCGGCAAGATAATCTTTGCCGTTTATGCCGTTATTCTTTGCCGTAACGTTGACTTTCGCGTCGGCAATGTTAAGCGTATCTTTTCCGGTGATTCCGTTATTATAGTTTCCGTTTACGTTAAGCGTGCCCGAACCGTAAATAACCAAATCGCTTTTTGAATAAAGACAGGCGTTGGGTTCGTTGTCCTCACTTGAAGAAAGTTCGTCGGCAAACGTATAGGTTGTGCCGTCGGTAAGCGTTGATTCGCTGTTTTCGGGCAGATAAATGCGCGTTTCTTTTGATTTATATATATAAAGTGCACTGCTGTACGTACAGGTGATGTTGGCATTTCGGAAAATGAGCGTAACTGCCTCTTTCGGCGCGTTTACAATCACTCTGCCGTTTTCGGTGCTTCCCGTTATTATATATGTGCCGCCGGAAGTAACCGTTATATCGCCTTTTGAAACATCAAACGTTTCCGCATTCGACATATCCGGTGCGTCAAAACTGTTTGAAAGCGCATTTTGCGCATTTTCTTCCGCCTCGGAAGACGTAATTTCCGTGTTATCCGCCGTGTTATCCGATGTGCTGCCGGACGTGCCCCCGGACGCGCCGCCCGTATTTTCATTCTGTTTTGCACAGCCGCAAAGCGCAAACAGCACAAGGCTTAAACAAAGTATAAATGTAATTATTTTTTTCATTTTCAAGTCCTCCTTTTTGAACTTCTGCCCTTATTATAAAAGCCCAAACTAAAATTTGCTTAAAGAAAAAAATTTATTTTCTTTAAGTTATTTTTAGGTGCGGGCGTTATGATAAACACGTAAGGAGGCAGAAAATATGATTCAATACAGTTTTGAACGCTTTGAGAAAAAGTACTTTATAACAAAATCGCAAAAAGAAAAACTGCTTAAAAAAATAGGCAATATGATTTCATCCGACGAATACGGCGTTACACCCATACTTAATATTTATTATGACACAGAAAACTGGGACCTGATTCGCGCGTCCGTAGAAAAGCCCAGATACAAGGAAAAACTTCGCGTGCGTTCCTACGGCGTGCCGAAAGGCAGCGTGTTTGCGGAAATAAAAAAGAAGTGCGGCGGCGTTGTATATAAGCGGAGAATTTCGGGAAGCAATTCCGACATAGCAAAAATGCTTGCGGGCAAAATGGAGTTTCGCGGGCAGATAGGTGACGAAATCGGGTGGTTTCAGAATCGCTACAACACTTTTCCCCGCGTGTTTATAGGTTATGACCGAATTGCATATTTCGGGAAAGAGGATAAAAATGTGCGTATAACCTTTGACGAAAATCTGCGCTGGCGTGATTGCGACCTGGATTTATCCCTTGGCGATTACGGCGAACCGATTTTAAGCGAAAATAAAATTTTAATGGAAATCAAGATTCCCGGTGCGTGTCCCCTGTGGCTCGCCCGCGCCCTTTCGGAACTTGAAATCTACCCCACCTCGTTTTCAAAATACGGAGAGTGTTTTGTAAATAAAATTCTTACCAAAAAGGAGGCGCATCTTTGTGCTTGATTCAATTATTTCTTCAACTATGACCTTATCTCAATTCTTTATCTGTACCGCCGTGTCGGTGCTGCTCGGTACGGGAATTTCCGCAGTGAATATGTACAAAAACAAATCTTCTTCAAGTTTTGCCCTGACGCTGGCGCTGCTTCCTGTGGCAGTACAGGTGGTAATTATGCTTGTAAACGGCAATATCGGTGCGGGCATTGCCGTGGCGGGCGCGTTCGGGCTTGTCCGTTTTCGCTCCGCTCCCGGTTCGGCAAGAGAAATCAGTGCGATTTTCATTGCTATGGCAATCGGGCTTGCAACGGGTATGGGCTACATATTCCTTGGCATAATCTTCTTTGCGGTCTGTGCAGTTTTAACGCTGCTGTTTGCAAAAATCGGTTTAGGCGAAAGAAAATCAGCCGAACGTCTGCTTAAAATCACTATTCCCGAAAACTTAGACTATGACGGGCTTTTTGACGATATTTTTGACGAATACACAAAATCGAGAGAGCTTATAAAGGTGAAAACCGTAAGTATGGGCACTCTTTACGAACTGCAATACAGAATCACGTTAAACGAAAGCGAAGTTCCGAAAGGGTTTATTGATAAAATACGCTGCCGCAACGGCAACCTGAATATTTCCTGCGCAAAAGAAATTACCGGAGACGCGCTGTAATTCTAATTGATTTTATCGGTAAAATAAATTATAATTAGGGTGAGGTGAAGAAAAATGCGTTTGCTTGTTGCCGAGGACGACGTTGACCTGGCTGAGGCTCTGGCGTTCTTATTTGAAAAAAATCAGTTTTCCGCCGACACGGTTAACGACGGTTTTGCCGCCTACGACTATGCCGTTGCCGGAAACTATGACGGAATAATTCTGGACGTTATGATGCCCAAAATGGACGGCATTGAAGTTTTGCGGAAACTGCGCAGGGAAAACATAAAAACTCCCGTAATGATGCTTACCGCGAAAGGTGAAAAGGACGACCGCATTACCGGTTTTGATTCGGGCGCCGACGATTATCTCCCCAAGCCCTTTGAACCCGACGAACTTATCTCCCGTGTGCGGGCAATGCTCCGCCGCAGCAGTGACTATAAGCCCGCAGTGCTTGCTTTTTGTGACATAACGCTTGACGCAAACTCTTATATGCTTACGTGCGCCGATAAGCAGATAAGGCTTTCGGGCAAGGAATTTCAGATAATGGAGATGTTTATGCGCTCGCCCAAGACCGTATTTTCGGCTGAACGGATTATGGAGAAAATATGGGGCTGGGACAGCGAGGCAGAGATAAATGTCGTGTGGGTAAATATTTCAAATCTCCGCAAAAAACTGCGGGCAATCAAATCAAAAGCCGCAATAAACGCCAACCGCGGTATGGGTTACGTTTTAGAGGAAGAAAAATGATAAAGAAACTGAAAAACCGTTTTATACGCATTGCAATGCTTGCCGTTACGGGAGTATTATTATTGCTTGTAATATCGGTAAACACCGCAAACCTGATTTCCGTTGACGGCGAACTGAAATCCACGCTTAAAACAATAAGCGACAATCAGGGTTCCGTTCCCCGCCCCGCAAAAGGCGATATGCCCAAAAAACCTATGGACGGCGAAAAGCCCTACTCAACACGATATTTTGTATTGCGTTACAATGACGACGGGATTTTGATAAAAGCGGATTTAGACCATATTGCCTCGGTAAGCGAAGATAATCTGGATTCATTTTTATCATATGCGCAAAAGCACGGCGAAGGTTACGGGAGCTTTTCTGTCTACCGGTGCCTGATTGTAAACAACGGTTCTGGGCGCAATATGGCAATATTTTTGGACAGTTACCGCCAAAGGCAGTCGGTGGTAAACTTCGGCATTTTGTCGCTTTGCGCAACAGCGGGCTGTATTCTGCTTGTATATATTATTGTGGTGCTGTGTTCAAGGCGCGCAATCGACCCGCTTATAAAAGCATCTGAAAGGCAAAAACAGTTTATAACCGATGCGGGACACGAACTTAAAACACCCATAACCGTTATTGCCACGTGCCTTAAAGTGCTTGAAATGGAGAACGGAAAGCAAAAGTGGATTGACAAGGCGCAGGCGCAGACCGAAAAACTCACAAGTCTTGTAAACTCCCTTGTGGCGCTTTCAAAAGCAGACGAAGACGCGCCGGTGAATTTTATGCCCTTTGATATAAGCGCCGCCGCAGGCGAAACGGCAAATTCTTTTTCAGACTTTGCAGGCAAAAACGGTCGGAACCTGATAGTAAATATTCAGCCCGAAATAACGTATAACGGCGACGAATATGCCGTAAGGCAACTGTGTTCCGTTTTATTGGATAACGCGGTAAAATACGCGCCGGAAAACACGGATATTGTCTTTTCACTAAAAAAAACACGCAAGGGCATTATTATATCGTGCGAGAATGTTGCCGAAAACGTTGACGGAATCGAATTTTCCAAACTGTTTGACCGCTTTTACCGCGGCGACAAAGCCCGCACTTCCGGCGGATTCGGCATAGGGCTTTCACTTGCCCGCAGTATTGCCGAAATACACAAAGGCAGCATAAAAGCCATAAAATCCGATAAAGAAAAAATAAAGTTCATTGCTGAACTGAAATAAAAAAACACGGGTTCAGTCCGTGTTTTTTTCTTCGTTTGAATTGACCGTAACCGATATTTCCTCGGTGTGCAAATCGTCCGCTTTCAGCACCGTAACGGTCAGATTTTTATAATCAAAGGAAAAACCCTCTTCGGGAATATTCCCGCTGTGCTCCGTCACCCAGCCGTTTACGGTTGATGACTGAATTTCTTCGTCCTCGGGCAAGTCAAAGAATTCAAAGAATTCGTCTATCGGTGTTGCCGAAAGCACTGTATACGTATTTTCGCCCGTTTTAACAAAATTCTCAACTTCCTCGTCCTGTTCGTCCCAGATTTCGCCCACAAGTTCTTCCAAAATATCTTCCATTGTAACAAGACCGGCAGTGCCGCCGTACTCGTCAACTACGATTACAATGTGATTGTGGTCCATCTGCATATCCTTAAAAAGTGCGTCAAGATGCACGGTTTCGGGAACAAACGTAGGCTCGAACACCGCCTGCGACATCTTGAAGTCCTCATTCGTGCGCTTAAAAAGATAGTCCCGCACAAACAGAATACCCGTTATGTTGTCAACATTGTCCGTATATACGGGAATGCGCGAATATCCGCTTTCGTCTATAATTTCAAGCACGTCCTTATCGCTTGCGTCCGACGGAATGAGTTCCATTGCACTGCGCGGCGTCATAACGTCGGCAGCGGTAAGTTTTTCAAGCTGGAAAACATTCTTTATGTACTCAATATCGTCCGCATCAATTGTTCCGTCCTCGGCGCCCGCGTCAAGCATATTTACTATATCTTCCTGTGAAACGCTGTCCGAATCCGCTTTCGGGTCTATGCCGAAAAGGCGCACAATCAGATTTTCAAACGCCTTTACGCACGCCGTGAACGGACGCAGAACACCTGAAAAGAATATATTGAACCCACAGAATACTTCGGCGGATTTCTCGCCCCTTGCGGCAACTACCCGCTCGGGAACGGCAAAGCCCAAAAGTGCAAACACAAAAACCGTAATAACGGTTATTATCACCGATGATACCGTAACGCTCAGCCACGATTCCGCATTTAACGGGAACATTGCCCCCGAAAAAGGAATCGCAAAATGCCTTATTCCCATTGCGGTTGCGGCAGACGTGCATAGAAGCGCAAGCGCCCGCCCGCTTGAAGAATATTTCTGCGCATTCTCCGCCATGTTCTGCAATTTGGCGGCTTTTGCGTCGCCGTCGTCAGCCTTTAACTTAACCTTGTTAAGGTTGATTTCCTCTACTGACGCCCTTGCCGCCGTTGCCGCCGACGTAAGTGCAAGCAACAGCACATAAATAAAAATAATTACTTCTAATCCCACAGGCAACGCTCCTTTCGGGCTATCGCCTTTTTCTTTCTACTTCGGGGTAACGGTTCCGTAAATAACCAACTCCTTAAAAATAAATTTTTCAATATTGTACCATAAGAAACCCATATACGCAAGGTTAATTTTATTTTCTTTCCGCGCCACGGATAATTTTTTTGCCCGCAACAAGTGATTTTCTGTTAAAAAAACATTTTTTCAGTGCTGTAATATAAAAAAATTGAATTTTTGTTTTTTCGTTCAATTAGCACTGTCCAACCAAAGGCATTTGCGGGAGGAATATGTAAGATTATCAAGGCACTTGCCGAGGGACTTGAAATACTTGTGCGTGCGTTTTTAGTCCTCCGCCGGATCGCACAGGCAACGCAACGAATTTTATATCCCTGCATCCGACATTTCCTGCTGCGACTGCAAAAAGAAAAAACATAGAATCCCGCTATTTCTCTATCGCCTTTTTCCGAAATATTCTTTCAACATAAGAATAAGTGCGGTACCCGCCGATTTCCGTAAATCCGCCGTGTATTATCAGCAGCATTGATGCAATTTTATATTTTCTGCTTTTTATTTTTTCTTACCCCCGCGCTTTTCGGAAAAGGAAGTTCATCATACAGTTTATCAAATAAATTGCTTAAAAACTCCCTGTTGTCAATCTGTTCAACCGACAGCATTTCCTTTGCGCCCTCGTAGGGCAATTCATAAATGTGTTCGTTCATAAGGGCAGCCGCCGATTTTGCGGGTTTTACGAGCAGTCTGTCGTCGTAAATTCCGCCGACGATTTTTCCGCGGTAATATATGATATACTCCCCCATCATAGGGCGGTATGCAATATCCTCTAACCCGGACAGTTGCTCCAAAACAAATTTCAGATATTCTTTGCTTGATGCCACTTTTTTCTCCCTCACTTCTTTTCAAATGCTGATGTCTCCTAAATTCGCTTGCGCATCGATAAATATGCACATATATTCATTTATGCATAATTGCTGTTATTTCTGCATTTATACTAATTTTTGAAGTAATTTTAGGATAAACATAATATTTTGCACTTCGCATATTGCATATGTTGCATTACGGTTGTGTTTTTATTACAATATAAACTTATCCGTCTGTCAGGATATAAAAAAGCGCATATGCTCCCGCATTGCGCCAATATTTCAGCATTCAGCCGTGGGTTTTGTGTTTTTGCGTGTTACCTTTTCCATGGTGCCGTCAGGACGCTTGATATACGTATTTGACATTGTATTGTGGAAGTTTTCACGGATTGCCGCACGGTATTCTTCCCTTAAAATCATCTGTTCGTCCTTTTCTTCCGCTGTAAGCTCAAATTCTTTTGCCTTGCGGGCAAGTTCGTTAAGCCTGTCTATTTTTTCTTTGTCCATAACATTCAAAAAAGGCGCGGCACAAATGCCGCGCCGAAACCTTTCATTACCAAATCTTTTTGTAAAGTTCAACAACCTCTTCCTTTGTGGGGATTCGGGGATTGGTGGCGGTACAGCCGTCTTTAAGCGCCGCTTCTGCCATTGCGGGCAAAGCCGCCTCATACTCTTCCTTTGTAACGGAGAGAATCTCGCTTAAATGCATAGGTATGCACATCTCTTCCGCCATAAAGCGAACGTAGTTGCAAAGAGAGTGGATGGTCATAACCTCATTTATGCTGTGAAGCCCCATAATACGCGCAATATTACAGTACTTGCGCACGCACTGGTCATAAGTTTCGCGGCTGTGTGAAACGTCATTTATATTGCTGTTATAGGCAATAACAACGGGAAGCAGAATTGCGTTTGCTCTGCCGTGGGGAATGTGGTAAACAGCGCCCAACTGGTGTGCCATACCGTGGTTAAGCCCCAAGGATGCGGAATTGAACGCAAGCCCCGCAAGGCACGCGGCAATATGCATTTTGCGGCGCGCGTGTGAATCGTTGTTATCCGAATATGACCTGAACAGGAACTGGGAACATATTTCAACCGCCTTTTCCGCCAAAGCACCCGAAAACTCGTTGTTGTTTATGCTTACGTAAGCCTCAATGGCGTGGGTAAGCACGTCCATACCCGTATCGGCGGTAACGCTTGCGGGCACGCTTTTAACAAGAACTTCGTCCAAAATCGCCTCGTCGGGTGTCATATCGGGCGACGCAAGCGGAATTTTTGAATGGGTCTGACTGTCGGTTATTACCGAAAATGAAGTAACCTCGCTGCCCGTTCCGCTCGTTGTGGGAATAGCGATAAGGCGCGGGCGGAAATTGGGGTCAATCTGCCCCGCAATTTTGCGGACCGATTTTGTAAGGTCAATGGCACTTCCGCCGCCTACGGCTATAAGGCACTGGGGTTCGGACTTCATAACAGCCGTTATGCCGGCAATAACTTTTTCTACCGTGGGATCGGCAACAACGTCGGTATAAATATCGTAAGCGATTCCCGCCTGGTCAAGGGGACGTGTAACGTTGCGGATTATACCGCTCTGCACAACAAAGGGGTCGGAAACAATAAACACTTTCTTATACCCTATGTCTTTAAGACGGTCAAGGGCATTGGTGCTGAAATAAATATCGGTTATAACTTCAAATTTTTTCATATTGACCTCGGTATTTTTCGGAGAACTCTCCGGAGTTTTCAACATTATTATATATCAGAAATCAGTCAAAGTCAACAGATTTTATGCACAAATCAACCTAAAACCACATTTTTTTGCGTGGGATTGAGCAAACTTATGTTTTTTTCATTTTCTTTCTTGACACTTCACATAATATCTGTTATAATTCCTTTCGTAAAAAAAGCGAAAGGTTTTGTTTTTTATAATGGACGGCGACAGTACCGGCGACGACGATACTACCACTAATTCAGTAATAAAATTAAAAAGGCGCACTTATACTTAATGTATAGGTGTGCCTTTTTGTGCGTTTTACGCGCCCACCTTTTGCAAAAATTATAGAAAGGGCGGTACGACAAATACCGCAAAACAAAAAAAAATGAATAACACTATGGCGGCTCAACTTGCAATTATGCTTTTCTGCATAATAATGTCTGCGTATTTTTCAGCCACCGAAACCGCATTTTCGACCTTTAACAGGGCGAAATTAAAAACCCTTGCCGAGCGCGGCAACAAAAAAGCATCAAAAGTATTGAAGATTGCCGAGAACTACGACAAACTTATTTCCACCGTACTTATAGGCAATAACATTGTAAACATCACCCTTGCGTCCCTGGGTACGTTAGTATTCGTAAACCTTATCGGCGACGCGGGCGCAACCGTTTCAACCGTGGTAATAACGGTACTCGTACTTGTTTTCGGCGAGATTTCCCCAAAAAGCATTGCAAAGGACTGCCCCGAAAAGTTTGCTATGTTCGCTGCTCCCCTTATAGGCTTTCTCGTGAAGGTTTTCACGCCCCTGAATTTTATATTTTCGCAGTGGAAAAAACTGCTTGCAAAAATGTTCAGGATTCAGTCCGACAGCAAAATGAGCCAGGAAGAATTGCTGACAATTGTTGAAGAAGCAAGTCAGGACGGCGGTATTGATTCCGGCGAGGGAGACCTTTTGCGCAACGCCATTGAATTTACTGAACTGCGCGCCGAGGACATACTCACCCACCGCGTTGACTTGGAAGGCGTAAGCGTTGAAGCGACAAAAGAGGAAATCGCCGCGGCGTTTACCGAAACAAAGTATTCGCGGTTGCTTGTCTACAAGGAAAATATGGACAGTATCGTGGGCGTAATTCACCAAAAGGACCTGTATTCCGGCACGGGACTTACCAAAAAGCCCCTTAAAGACATTATCGCCCCCGCAATCTACATTCACCAGTTTGAAAAGATAAGCGATATTCTTAAAACACTGCAAATGGAAAAATCCCACGTGGCCGTTGTTGTTGACGAATACGGCGGAACGCTGGGCATAGTTACAATGGAAGATATTCTGGAAGAGCTTGTTGGCGACATATGGGACGAACACGACGAGGTGGAAGAGGACTTCCGCCAACTTTCGGAAAACACGTACCGTGTCGACTGCAACGTTACAATGGACGATTTCTGCGCATTTTTTGATATCCGTGCGGAATATGAAAGCGTTTCTTTAAGCGGCTGGATTATGGAGCAACTTGAACGTGTTCCCGAAAAGGGCGACAGACTTCAAATTGAAAATCTTGATATAACCGTAAACGAAATAGGCTCTCACAGGGCGGAATCCGTAATTGTAAAAGTAAACGAAAAGAAAACCGAGGACGATGAATAACACATTGAAACCGCGGCAAAAATCAGCAGCAAGCCGCTGCTCTGCGGGGTTGAAATAAGTGTTTGAAATAAAACAAATTGCAGTACGGGGAGCGCATTGCGCTCCCGTTTTTTTATTGTGTGAATATGGCGAACAATAGCCGCCGCTACAATAAAGAGGGGTGTTTTGCGCTTTTGGAACGTCCGTTTTATGCTCTCTGTCTGCCCTACAATGTTGAAATAGAATTTTAGGAAAAACATTTTTGCGGTTAAACTGCCTTTTGCGCTGTTTGTTTTATGCTCTTTATCTGTCTTTCGCAGTAGGGCGGGGCTTTATGTCCCGCCGGGTTCGAATAGGTTGTTTTGTGCAGAAAGATAGGTGTTTTTCGACATTATATCTCTTGCAAGCCCACAATCTTTCTGCGTCAGCGGCAGCAGCAAGCCGCTGCCCTACGGGTTTGAAATGAGTTTTATGGATAAAATAATTATACGGTAAAACTGTATCTTACGATATTTTTTTCAATACCCTTGTCTGCCCTGCGCAGTAGGGCGGGGCTTTATGTCCCGCCGCAATTCGGAACGGTTGGTGTTTGCGGAGTGACGGATATTTGCAACATTATATTTTTTGCAAAACTTGATATCTTTCTGCGCCCGCGGCAGGAGATAAACCCCTGCCCTACAATCTTGAAATAGAATTTTAGGAAAAATATTTTTTTGATAAACTTATCTTATACTCTTTATTTATCATATGCCCTCCGCACAAAAGCAAAGAATCCACCATATTAAGGTTTCAAGTTCTTTATTCAACTTTCTTTCAAGAAAGTTGACGGGGTACGGGGCGGAGTCCCGAACGGCAGCCCGTTAAGTTCAGCCGAAACAAGTTTATCGCCCTTGTATTCAAGACGCAAATCAAAAAAGGGAACATTTTTATCAAGCAGGTCAAGGAAAATTTTATCCCCCTCCCATATATTCATTAAGCGAAGTTCTTTTTTATCTATCCATTCAAGCACGCCCTCATCGCACTCTTTTATTTTTCCCGAAAAGTTTTTTGCCGCAAACAGGTGCATATACTCGCCCTCGCCCTTATCGGGAACAAAAGTTACTATTCCCCTGTATTCCGGACTTTCTATCGTCAGCCCCGTTTCTTCAAGTGTTTCGCGCACTGCGCATGCGTGCGGACTTTCGTTTTATTTCATCTTACCGCCCACACCTATCCATTTATCCTTATTTATATCGTTTTCTTTTTTTACTCTGTGCAGCATTAAGTATTTGCCGTCTTTTTCTATATGCACAAGCGTTGTGTTTTTCATATTCTCACCCCGAAGATATTATACACCCGCACCCGATTTTTGCAAAGCCCGTTTTCACAAAACATTCATCTAAAAATTATTGACAATCACCGCTTTTCGCATATAATAGTTAACGAGTTAATTATTAAGGGGATGATTAAGTGTACAATGATGAACGGTACAATACGCTCATGAAAAAGTTTATTGCCCTTGACAGAGAACATCACCGCCTGCTTGAAAGAGAAGTGGGTGCCTCAGGGATGCACCGAAGTCAGCACGCAATGCTTTTGTATATTAAGCGCTGTTCCCACGCACCCACGCAAAAGGAGCTTGCAGAACTTTTGCTTATCAGCCCCGCCGCGGTTGCGGTTACTATGAAGAAGCTTGAAAATGCGGGTTACATTGAACGCAAAAGTGACGAGAACGATTCCCGCCGCAACAGCGTTTCTTTAACTAAAAAAGGCGAAGAAATTTTAGAAAACACAAAAAAGCTTGTTGATGCGGTTGACAGACGTATGTTTGAGGGTTTTTCTCCCGAAGAATACGAAGTTTTTACCCGCTGTCTTGACAAAATGCAAAAAAATCTTTCAGAATTCGAAAAGGAGAAAAAGAATGAAAAGATGGTTTAAGTATATTAAGCCCTATCTGCCGGCATTTATTTTAGGTCCGCTGTGCATGATAGTGGAAGTTATAGGCGAAGTTGTTATGCCTAAACTGCTTGCCTCCATTATCGACTACGGCATAAGCGGAAAAGAAGCGCCCCCGGCAGTTATGTGGCTATACAACGTGTTTGGGCACGGAAACGGCTTTATAGCCGCAATAATGACAGGAATGATACTTACCGCACTGCTTATGATGATAGGCGGCGTGGGCGGAGCGTGGTTCGGTGCAAAAGCGTCGGTTTCGTTTGCAAGCGACCTTCGGCGTGACGTTTACCGCAAAGTGCAGAAATTCTCGTTTGCGAATATTGATAAATTCCAGACCGGTTCACTTGTAACAAGGCTCACCAACGACATAACCCAGGTGCAGAACTTCATCAACACGCTTTTGCGAATGGCTCTGCGCGCGCCCGGTATGCTTATCGGTGCGCTGATTATGGCAATTATGCTCAACCCCCGCCTGACCCTTGTGCTTGCGATAGTTATGCCCCTTATGCTTATATGTATATTCTTTATAATAAGAAAAGGCTTTCCCCTGTTTTCGGGTATGCAGGAAAAAATCGATTCCCTTAACTCGGTAGTTCAGGAGAACATAACAAACGTGCGCGTCGTAAAGAGTTTCGTCCGTGAGGACAGGGAAAAAGAAAAATTCAGCACTGCCAACGGCAATCTGCGCAAAGCGGGATTCCGCGCAATGAGCGTAATGATTTTCCTTTCGCCTTTAATGAACTTCTTTATGAATACCACCACAATAGCAATTTACTGGTTTGGCGGAAATATGCTTGTAAAGGGCAGTATGTCCGCAGGCGACCTGACCGCATTTATAACATACATAACACAGATTCTTTCGTCACTGATGATGGTTACGATGATGTTTATGATGATGTCCCGTGCGCTGGCGTCAACAAAGCGTATTGCCGAAGTGCTTGACGAAAAAATTGACATTGACGATATTACCGCCGCTTATCCGGACAGGAAAATCGGAAACGGTTCGGTGGAGTTCAGGAACGTTTCGTTCAGGTACTACAAGAACAGCGAAGGCAAGGTGCTTGACAATATAAACTTTACCGTTCCCGCCGGCAAAACGGTAGGCATAATCGGATCAACGGGCTGCGGAAAAACAACGCTTGTTTCACTTATCCCCCGCCTTTACGACTGTGACGAGGGCGAAGTGCTTGTTGACGGCGTTTCGGTTAAAGACTATTCGCTTTTTAACCTCCGGGATGGCGTAGCCACGGTATTGCAGAAAAACGTGCTGTTTTCGGGAAGCATTGCGGATAATCTCCGCTGGGGCGATGAAAACGCAACGGAAGAAGAAATAAAGGAAGCCGCCGAGTATGCACAGGCAGACAAATTTGTTTCCTCGTTCCCCAAGAAATACGAAACGGATATTGACCAGGGGGGAACAAACGTTTCGGGCGGACAGAAACAGCGCCTTTGCATTGCCCGCGCGCTTTTGAAAAAACCAAAAATTCTTATTCTTGACGATTCAACAAGTGCCGTTGACACCGCTACCGAGGCGCAGATTCGCCTTGCGTTCAAAACAAAACTTAAAAACTGCACGAAGATAATAATTGCACAGCGCATTTCCTCCGTTATGGACGCAGATATGATTGTTGTTATGGACGACGGCAGAATTACGGGTATCGGTACCCACGACGAACTTTTGAAAAGCAACGAAGAGTATCGGGAGATCTACACTTCCCAGACAGATAAGGAGGCATAAATATGAAACGAACACTTTCCGACCTCCAAAAGCAATACAGTAAATCCGCTTCTGCAATACCGCAAAGAGGAATGATGGGCGGTCCCAGAAGAGGCGGCGGTCCCGGCGGCAGACGTGCAACAGGCAAGCCGAAGAACACCAAAGCCACGGTAAAACGGCTGTTTTCCTATATCGCGCACTATAAATATCTGCTTATAGGCGTATTTATAATGATTATCGTCGCGTCGGTTTCAAGCGTATACGCAACAAGCCTTATGCGACCCATAATAAATAATCTTATTGCCGCCGACACTCCCGCAACCGACAGGATTATGTATCTTTCCCAGACGCTGATTATCCTTGCGGGCGTGTATCTTGTGGGCATCGGGTCCACCTATGCGCAGAACAGAATAATGCTTACTGTTTCGCAGAATTCCGTTGAAAAACTGCGCAATGACCTGTTCAACAAATTGCAGACGCTGCCCACCAGGTACTTTGACCAGAATCCCACCGGTGAAGTTATGAGCCGCTTTACAAACGATGTGGACAACATCGACAATATGATTAACCAGACGCTTACAAATACGTTTTCGGGCATAATCTCACTTGTTTCCACCTTTGTGCTTATGGTAACCACTAACATTTGGCTTACCCTTATAACCGTTGCGTTTATACCGATTTTCACTTTCGGCGGGAGCCTGATTGCAAAATTTTCGGGCAAATACTACGGTGCGCAGCAGGCGGCGCTGGGCGCAATGAACGGATATATCGAAGAAACCGTAAACGGTGCAAAAGTGGTAAAGGTATTCAACCACGAAGAAGTGTGCAACGAAGAATTTGACCTGCTGAACAACGATATGCGCGACAAGTTATTAAAAGCGCAGTTTTTCGGCGGCATTATGGGACCCGTTATGGGCAACACGAGTCAGATAAGTTATGCGGTAACTGCGGGTGTAGGAGGTATCCTATGCCTTGCGGGTCACTTTGACGTGGGCGGACTTTCGGTTTTCTGCGGGCTTTCAAGGCAGTTTTCAATGCCGATAAATATGATTTCCCAACAGATGAGCACAATATTTGCGGCTCTTGCGGGCGCGGAGCGGGTATTTGCCGTTATGGATACCGACCCCGAAATTCCCGATGTTCCCGACGCAAAGAATATGACGGATATCAAGGGCGACGTTGTTCTTGATAATGTTACTTTCGGCTATGTTCCCGAAAAGACGGTACTTAAACATATTTCGCTCCGTGCATTGCCGGGGCAGAAAGTTGCCTTTGTAGGCTCCACCGGCGCGGGAAAAACGACCGTTACCAATCTGCTCAACCGATTTTACGATATTAATGAGGGCAAAATTATAATCGACGGCGTTGACATCAAGGATTACAAGCGTGACGAACTGAGGAAGAATATCGCAATGGTATTGCAGGACACGCACCTGTTTACCGGTACGGTTATGGAGAATATCCGCTACGGCAGGCTTGACGCCACGGACGAAGAAGTTGTTCAGGCGGCAAAAACCGCAAGTGCGCATTCGTTTATAATGCGGCTTTCCGAGGGCTACAACACAATGCTTGAAGGGGACGGAGCGAACCTTTCGCAGGGTCAGCGCCAACTTCTCAATATTGCCCGCGCGGCAATAAGCAAAGCGCCGATTTTGGTACTTGACGAAGCAACAAGTTCGGTTGATACAAGAACCGAGCGGCACATTGAACACGGTATGGAGCGGCTTATGGCGAACCGTACAACGTTCGTTATTGCCCACAGGCTTTCAACCGTGCGCAACGCGGATATAATTCTCGTGCTTGAAAACGGCGAGATAATCGAGCGCGGCACACACGAAGAACTTCTCGCACTGAAAGGAAGATATTATGAACTCTACACAGGTAAAAAAGAACTTGATTAAACTGCTTTCACTTTTGACCCTCGTTTTCGTTTTTGCGGCATGTTCGCCCAAAAAGGAAATTCCGAGCGGCGAAAGCACGCAAAACGGCACGGTTGAAAACATTTCCTACACCGAAACCGGGGAAGAAACCGACACGGTTAAAATTGAAATGGCCGACGGAAGCGCAATACTAATCGAACTTTATCCCGATATTGCGCCTGCAACGGTGGCAAATTTCAAAAAACTTGTAAGTGAAAAATTTTACGACGGCATAATTTTCCATCGTGTTATTTCGGGCTTTATGATTCAGGGCGGCGACCCCACCGGAACGGGCACCGGCGGGAGCAAGGAAACCGTTAAAGGCGAATTCGGCACAAACGGCTTTAACAACACGCTTTCCCATACCCGCGGCGTAGTTTCAATGGCACGGAAAAATGTCCCGGATTCCGCATCGTCACAGTTTTTCATCTGCCACGCCGACTCTGTGTTTCTTGACGGCCAGTATGCCGCTTTCGGCAAGGTAATCGCCGGTATGGACACGGTAGATAAAATTGCCGCAACGCCCACCGACAGCAGCGACCGCCCCAAACAGGAACAGCGAATGCTGTCGGTAAGGTTTGTTGAAGTAGATTAAAATAAAATCTCTTTCCCCGCTTATGCGGGGTTTTTTTTGCAAATTTTTTTGTTTTGAGTGTAACAAATTGAAACTCTGATGCGTTTTATATATGAAATCGGGCTGAAAACATATATTCAGCGCGTAAAAGGAGAAGAAAAATGAGAAAATTTATTACATTCATTGCCGCGGCGCTTTGCGTTATGCTTTTTATCGGGTGCGGGAAACAAAATCCGGACAATGCTATGATTTCCGAACTGCCCAAAATCGACGACTATTCGGAACCTATCATCGATTATCTTGATTTTACATTTGAAGAATCAGTCAGCAGGACTACGAATATATTTGAATGTGAATTTTTAAGCGCGGCTGAAAAAAGTGACGGCATTGAATATACTGCCCGCGTAAAAAAACAGATAAAAGGTCAAATAGATAAAGAATATGTTGTTGTTTTAGTAAGCAATGCTTCTTTTGCTGTTTAGGCTGCTGACGGGCTTGCCGACTACCATTTCGGCGAATCGTATCTGATAATCAGCAATATGATTTCATCTGTATATTACAGCAGCGACATATATGTAGCATATGCGGATATGACCATTCTTACAGAAAATGTGGAATCCGCAAAAATGTATGGTTGTCCGCTTACCAAATTTTCAGAAAGAACGTTCGCCGACATCAACGAAACGGAAGAATATATAGCAGCGATTCCGCCGCTGGTGACTGCCGCAACCGCCGCACCGGTAAAAGCATACATTGACAGTGATGATTTAAGTTTTATTGCAAGCGAATCCGACCATTTAATCCAGGTAAAGCCAACAAAACTTGATAAATCGTTAGACAATGAAGGTACAGAAATTTACGTATGCCGAATTACGGGAAGGTATAAGGGCAATATCGCGGGAAATGAAATCCGCATAAAATTCTTTGTCGGAACGGTTGAACTCGGGAAATCGTATACCGTAGCGCTTAACGGCGGTTCAAGCGAATCTTTATATGACCTTTCCTCCAAAAACAGCCTTTGCACCACAGAGGAACAAGCCCAACAAATGATTAACGCAGTGAAGGGCTGATTGTTTCTACGATTTTATATAAAAAGCACGGGCAGACTTTTGTCTGCCCGTCCGTTATTTAATCCAACTTTTTCTGTTTTTATCAAGTTCAATATTCGTTTTGCCGTAAAGGGCGGTTTGCAGTTTTTGCGCTGCAACGGGGAAATCCACTTTCCAGTACCATATTTTGTTGCTGCCCTCTTTTACCCTGAATTCGGCTGCACAGTCGGAATCGGGCAATGACGTTTTTTTCAGGTCATAATTCAGCCAGCCGTTTACAAGGGCATCGGTGGCAAGGGAAACAAGTTCCGTGCCGGTGTAGCCCGTGCGGATATACGGTATAAGCGCATTTACCATTGAAATCATTTTCGTTTTGCTGTAACCTTTGGCTTTGTTGAGTATCTGCCCTATCACCTTTTGCTGACGCGAAACACGTGCTTCATCGCCGCCCGTTTCGTGGCGGATTCGCATATAAATAAGCGCCTCTTTGCCGTTTAAGTGCTGTGTTCCGGATTTCATGGGCGTCCAGTTTTCGTTCATATACTTTGCCTCGGCGGGCGTAACATCAATATCAATTCCGCCAAGCGCGTCTATGATTTTCGGCAGAGAATAGAAATTCACCACCGCATAGTTATCTATCTTCACCTTATAGTACTTTTCAAGCATTTCTATCTGATATGCGGGACCCTTGTGGCTGCATGCGTGGTGAAGTTTTTCAAACTTTCCGCCGTTATAGGGAATGTAGCAGTACTGGTCGCGCAGAATTGACGCAAGGGTTATGGTTTTTGTGCTGTGGTTCAAAGAGAATATCACCATAGCGTCAGCGCGGGAATTCTTGCTCATATCGCTTGTTTCAATATCCATACCGATAAGCAGAATATTTGTAACGTTGCTGTCCTTAACCGCTTCGCCGTTGTTCATCCAGTTTTTTATGTTTTCCTGTAACGAACCCGCTTCCGAGGGGTGAGTAAAGCCGTCGGAATCCGTTACCATAGGCGCTATCGTTCCGCCCGGTTTTTCCTTTATCGTGCCGGAATTTATATCCGCTCCGCCGTTTGCGTTATAGTCCTCGCCCGAATTCATTCTTCCCAAATACCACGTTGCCACGCCGTAAGCGCCGCCCAAAACGATTATGGTAATGCACAGTGCAACCGCTATTATCTGAAAAAACAGATTAACCGGGTCATCAGTCTTAAAAAGCATATTACAAAATCTCCTTATGGGGTCAGTAATATTTTACCACAGATTTTCTGCTTTATCAACCGTAAATGCAAGCGGATTTTGTCACAAAAGGTATGGTTATTTTTTCTTTTTGCATCCGTTGCAGCCGCACCCGCATCCGCAGCCGCACCCGCCGTTTTTCTTACGTTTTTTTACTGAGAACACAACTGCCGCGGCTATTGCCGCAAGCACAAGTACAAGAACTGCGATATCAACCGGATTCACAAAAACAGCCTCCCGATGTTATAAACCGCAAATGCACAAATCCATGCAATTGCGCACTGCATAAACACTATTCCCAAAGCCTTTGTGCGGGAATTAAACTCTCTTCTTATTGCCGCAACCGCCGCAACGCAGGGTGTATAAAGCAATGTGAACACAAGGAAACTGCACGCAGCAAGCGAGGAAGAAAATATTCCCGGCAGAACCGAATACAGCACGCTTGAATCGCACCCGCAAAGCACCGCAAGAGTGGAAACGACCTGTTCTTTTGCAATAAAGCCCGATATAAGTGCAGTTGAAAAACGCCAGTCGCCGAATCCGAGAGGTTTGAATATTACCGCAATACCCTTGCCTATAAGCGCGAGCATACTTTCTGACGAGTCGTCAACGGGATTAAGCCTTGTATCAAAACTTTGCAAAAACCATATTGCAACGGTTGCGATGAAGATAACCGAAAACGCGCGTTCAAGGAAATCTCTTGCCTTTTCCCACAAAAGAAGCGCAACACTTTTGGGTGACGGGAAACGGTAGTTGGGCAGTTCCATCACAAAAGGCACGGGCTTTCCGCGGAACACCGTATTTTTAAGCACCGTCGCACTTAAAATTACAAGCAAAATACCTAAAAGATACAGTCCGAACATAACGAGAGCGCCTTTTTTAGGGAAGAAAGCCGCAACGAACACCGAGTAAATGGGGATTTTTGCCGAACAACTCATAAACGGCACGAGCATAATGGTCATTTTACGGTCACGGTCACTTGAAACGGTACGCGTACCCATTATTGCCGGCACGGAGCATCCGAATCCGATAAGCATCGGCACAAACGACCTGCCCGAAAGTCCCAGTTTCCTTAAAGGCTTGTCCATAACAAAAGCCACACGCGCCATATAGCCCGTATCTTCAAGTATGGAAAGGAAGAAGAACAGCACCACTATAACCGGCAAAAACGAAAGCACGCTTCCCACGCCGTTGAAAATACCGTCGATAATAAGGCTGTGTATTACGGGATTGAGCCCGAAAGATGTCAGAGCCCTGTCAACAACATCCGAGAGAGCGCCTATTCCGCTTGCAAGCAGGTCTTGCAGGAAGGCACCGATAACATTAAACGTAAGCCAGAATATAAGCAGAATTACAGCCAAAAACACAGGTATTGCCGTATATTTTCCCGTAAGAATCCTGTCGATTGCAACAGAGCGCTTATGTTCGCGGCTTTCGTGGCACTTTACCACCGACTTTTCCACCACCGCTTCAATAAACGAATACCGCATATCGGCAAGGGCAGCGTTGCGGTCAAGTCCGGATTCCGCTTCCAGCTGCACCAGGCAGTGTTCTATGAGCTCTCTTTCGTTTTCGTCAAGGCGGAGTTTATCGGCAATATCATTGTCGCTCTCTATAAGTTTCGACGCGGCAAACCGCAGGGGTATTCCCTCTTCGTTTGCGTGGTCTTCTATAAGGTGCATAACAGCATGAATGCATCTGTGGCACGGGGAATCCGGAGTGCAAAAATCGGCGCGCACCGGCAGAGTATGCGTTTTTGCCGCCGCAACAGCACGGTCAATAAGTTCGGATACTCCCTCGTCTTTTATGGCGCTTATGGGAACAACCGGTATTCCCAGTTCACGGCTCATTTCGTTTACGTCAACCGTACCGCCGTTTGCACGGACTTCATCCATCATATTAAGGGCAAGAACCATAGGTACCGAAAGTTCAAGCAACTGCATTGTAAGATAAAGATTTCGCTCAATATTTGTTGCATCAACTATATTTATTATGCAGTCAGGCTTTTCGTTAAGTATGAAATCAGTGGTAACTATTTCTTCCTGCGTATACGGACGCAGCGAATATATTCCCGGCAAATCTATAACCGTGCAGTCGCTCCTGCCCCTGATTTCGCCCGTTTTTTGTTCAACTGTCACTCCGGGGAAATTGCCCACATGGCAATTCATACCCGTAAGTGCATTGAAAAGCGCGGTTTTTCCGCAATTCTGATTTCCCGCAAGCGCAAATTTCATTTTTTATACTCCGCATCCGTTATCGGCTCTACCGTAATTTTTGCCGCGTCCTCGCGCCTGAGCGTAAGCTCATATCCGCGCAGACGAATTTCCATAGGGTCGCCCATGGGCGCAACTTTTTTAAGCACCACTTCCGTGCGCGGAATCAATCCCATATCAATAAGCCTGTTTCTTAAAGCGCCCTCACCGCCTACTGCAAGAATTTTTCCTTTTTGACCGATTTTAAGTTCATCAAGTGTCATATTATTTTCCTCTTTCTTATTGCCAGCACAGCGCATATTGCAATACCCGCCAGCGCGGAAATTATCCATAAAAGCGACACGCCACCCCACCCGGAAGCTGAAAGCAGCGACGCAATAAATGACGCCGAAAAGGCGCTTCCGATGTACGTTCCGCCGTTGAGAAGCCCCGAAATAAGGCTCGTTTTATTGTATTTTGCAAAAAGCGGCGGAACAAGACAGGTCAGGCTGTAATTTACGCCGTGAGCGCCGCCCTCGGCAATCGCCGCCGCAAGCACGGTAAGCCACGCAAACGGTGAAAACTTAACGGTGACGGAGCCCACAAAGCACTGAAAAAAGAAAAACGCCGCGCAGAAAAATTCATTTTTAAGCATTTTTCGCGAAACGAAAGACGCAAAAGAAAGTGACACCATACTGAATATGGGCAGAACCACGCCCGAAAGTATTGCGCCCGATGCGGAAAAATTGAATTTTTCAGACAAGAGCGTGGGCGTCCACGTGGTGAAACCGTCGCGCAGAAGCCCCTGAAAAGCAACGGCAAGTATAGCAAACGCAAGAAATACTGTTGCATAAAGGCCGAAACGGGGAGCGGATTTTTCTTCTTCCCTCTTAACCGTGCGCACGGCGCGGAAATCAAGTTTTCCTGAATAAATCGCCCATATAACGGAAATCACTGCGCCTGCGCAGGCAGAAACGATAAACACCGCCCGCCAGGAGAGGAATGAAATTATTAGGGGAGCAACAAGATAAATTGATATCGTGGCAACCGACGAGCCCCACGAAACAAAAACACAGGCTTTTTTATATTCATCGGGTTCAAAAAGTCCCGCGAGCATCTTTACCATAGGCGGCCAAATCATTGCCTGTGCAAATCCGTTTACACCCCATACGGCACTCATTGATATTGCCGACGGGCAAAGAGGAATAAGCAGATTCATAACCGTTGCGGTCACAAGCCCGAAAAAGATTATTTTTTCCGGCTTAAAGCGGTCGCCCAGATATCCGCTTACCACCTGACCCAAACCGTACGTTATTGCACTTACGGTAAGTGCGAGCGCCGCGGCTTCTTTGGTGAAGCCCTCGGTGCGAATCATTTCAATTAAAACGGCGGCATAATTTGTGCGCGTTAAGTAACTTGTAAAATATACCGCAGCAAAAAGCAGAGTAATGCAAAAATTGCGTTTTTTCATTCCTCCGCCTCCGAAATTTCGGCGTTAACGCATGATTTTTCTATAATCATTCCGTTTACGCCGCAGGGTTCGTGGGCGGGAAGCGATAAATCGCAGATATACTTATTATTTTTGAATTTCAGGTTTTCAACGTGAGAAGCGTAAACAAACCGCTTTTCGTGCAGGCGGAACACATTATTTTCTATCGTTATGTTCCTGTGATAGGGTTTATCCCCTTCAAGCACGTGAGGATTTATGCTTATTGCCGCTCTGCCAGTATAAGCCGAATTGGCAAAGTTATTGTTGCGTATGATAACGTCGTTTACGGGACCCGATTCAAACCAGTCGTTGCAGTCGCCCGTAAAGTGCAGAGCGCAGCTCATATTAAAAAATGTTGAATTCTCTATAACGGTCTTTTTCCATGTAGAGGGCAAAAAGCCGCGGGGACGGTTGAACCCCGAAATACAGCCGTTGATGTAAAGTTCGGGCATACGCGAAAAATTCTCACAGGCAAAGCCCTCGTTAAAGTCGGGTGCCTCCTCGTTAAGTTCAAGCATAATGTAATTTTTTGATATAAGAAAAGAACTTTTTACCGTATATTCGCCGATAGGTTGCAGAGTTTTATTGTCGGTAACGTGAATTCTGTCGCCCGCACGGTAAATATTTACGCCCGCCTGTTCGTGATGACCGAACGCAAGCAGATACGTGTGCGAGTCAAGTTTCTTTACTATTTTATGGTAGTTTCCGTGAACGTTGCCCGCGTCGTCAAGCATATTCAAAAAAACGCAATTCGTAAGTTTTACCGCACCGGAGCAGTTTACAAAATGTGTTGCGTCCGCATTTACCGAAAGATATCTTCCCTCTTTTGCAGCGGCTTTAACTCCGTTAAGGGTAACGTTTTCGCAAAGTTGGCAGATAACGCCCATTGCGCCGGTAGCGTAAAGGGTAACGTTTTCTATTAAGATATTTTCCGATTCGTTGCCGAAAATGCCGGGATTTTCGCGCCCCGGGAATGTGCAGACGAACATATTCCCCTTATTGTGGCAAAACCTGAATTCGCCCGAAAGGCGGAGCGAGTTTTCTCCCGTTTTCTCCGCCGAAAGATAACGGTACATTCCCCCTAAAAACGACGTTGTTTTTTCCTTTTTAAGTGAAATGATATATGGCGGAATGTACGCCGACGGCGCCTTTGTGTCCCTTTCAAATTCGCAGGCAAGCACGTTGTCCTTTACGAATTTCCAGTTTTCTTCCTCACAGGAAAACACGAGCTTTCCGTTTTCGTCAACATCAACATTCAAAAGACCGTTATCGTATTTAAGGTCGGCAAAATTTTCGCCAGAATCGGTAATTTCAGCCTGAAAAAAGAACGGGTGGGGATAGTCAACCGAAAAGTTTTTAAGCGTGATGTTTTTTGAAGAATCTATAACAAAAGGAAGCACCGTGCCGTGAAAAAGAAGTTCGGCACCGTCACCGTCAACGGTAAGCCCGTCAAAGCCGATAAGAGGAAAAACGATGTTTTTTACACCGTAAGTGTTGTTTGATATGTAATAAAACTTCTGCACCGTATGCTTTTTATAAAAGTTCAAAACTCCGCCGCCCAGATGAAGCACGGGATTCTTTTCTTTTTTCGCATCTTTAAGCGCGGTTAAAAGAGCAAGCGTCCAGTCGCCGTCCTCATTAAGATGTGCATAATCTTTAAGAAAGATTTCCATAAAAAAATACCCTCCGAAGTGTGTAATATTGAGATAAATATTATAACACTTAAAAGGGTATAAAGTCAATACTTATTCTTCACCCATAGGTCTGATTCTGCGGAACAGAAGTGTTATGCACCACAGGCCGCAGATACCTACTATCGCGTAGATTATCCTTGCCGCAACGGTAGTTCCGCCGCCGCATATAAAGGCTACCAGGTCAAACGAGAAAAGACCCACAAGCAACCAGTTAAGAGCGCCGATTATCGTTATTGCAAGGGCGGTTTTATCTATTACCATAAAATTCACTCCCCGATTGTTTTTGTGCTTTTGCACGGTATTATTTTGTTCAGGGAGTTGATTTTTATGTGTTATGTGTGTTTCTTGTTTTTGGAATCGTCAAAAATGTTTACGTCCGCTTTGTCAAAATCCACGCTTTCGGGAAAATCCGCGGGCAAAAACCGCGTGAGAGAATATTCGCGCATATCGTTTATATGTTTTTTCATTATAATCGGGTTTGAAAGGTCAAGCGCGTAGCACGCTTCTTTTAAGCCCTCTTCGAGCATTTCTCCGGGAGTTGTGCCTTTTGCGTCACAAACGTAATCTTTTTTTATTTTGCCGTCCTTATAAAGTCTTATCCAAAATTTAAGCATATAACTTTTCCTTTTTATAAAATCCTGTTTTAATTATATCAATTAAAAAATTTGCCGTCAACAAGTATATTATTTTCATTTTGAAAAAAAATAAAATGCAAAGTGAGGATATAAAAATGACCGTTGAAGATATTTTGGGCAAAAACTCCGATTTCAAAAAGCACAGAATATGCGGCGAATTTGCAACTTTTACCGTGTATTATATTGACGGCACCGTTGACACGGAAGTGCTTTCCCGGCTGATTACCGATAAACTTAAAAACATAAAGAATCTTGAAAAAGCCGTTGAAGACGGCACAATTTCCTTTTGCAGTGCCGAAAAAGCGGAAAATGCGCCTGACGCGGCGGAAGCACTTGTGCGCGGCAAAGCGGCGGTGGAACAGGCGGGCGGAAGCACGTACGTTTTTGACGTGCGCAATATGCAGTCCCGCTCGGTGAGCCAGCCAAGCGAAGAGAACGCGGTAAAGGCGTCAAAGGACAGTTTTGTTGAGGAAGTTAAAACAAACATTACTCTTTTGCGCAAAAAAATCGCAAGTCCGAACCTTATGGTAGAAAACATAAAAATAGGCAGACAAAGCGCTACAACAGTATCACTTGTTTATATGAGCAATATTGCATCTAATGATTTGACGGAGAAAATCAGGGACGTTCTCAATTCAATCGACATCGACGGCATAATTACGCCGGGAGTGATAGAGCAGTATTTTTCAAAAAATCTGTTTACGCTTTTCCCGCAAACGGTGGAAACGGAGCGGCCGGACAAAGTTTGCCGTTCGCTTTTACTGGGGCGGGCGGCGATTATTGCCGACGGCATACCGCTTGCCTATATCCTGCCCGCAACGGCGGCGCAGTTTCTTTCCACTCCCGAAGATTATTCGGGCAACTTTATTTTCGCAAGCGTTGTACGGGCGCTGAGATATTTTCTTTTGTTTATTGAAATTTTTCTGCCCGGCGGATACGTGGCGCTTACAACGTTTCATTTTGAAATGATTCCGGGAAAACTTGCCCTTTCGATAGCCGAAACCCGTTCGGGCGTGCCGTTTCCGGTGGTGTGTGAAGTGCTTGCAATGCTTGCGCTGTTTGAAGTTTTGATTGAAGCGGGACGGCATATGCCCCAAAGTTCGGGTCAGGCGGTGTCTATTGTGGGTGCGCTTGTTGTGGGTGAGGCGGCAATAAGCGCGGATTTGGTATCCCCTGCCACCCTTATCATAGTTGCGGTATCGGCAATATGCTCTTTTGCAATGCCCAATCAGGAATTTTCAAACGCGCTCAGGCTCTGGCGTGTGCTTTTGACTGTTTTCGGCGCGTTAATCGGCCTATTCGGCATAGTTGCGGGCGGGCTTTTGCTGCTTTTGCGCATATCAATGATAGAAAGTTTCGGCGTGCCTTATCTTGCACCTTTTGCGGGAGTAAAAAAGATTCGCTTTAAGGATTCCTTTGCCGTCATTCCCGACAAATACAATGTTTTCCGTCCCGAAGAACTGAACACGAAAAATAAGCGGAGGACAAAATGAGGAAGTTTTCGGCACTGTTTTTGATAATTCCGCTCTTGCTTGCGGGCTGCCACAAAAATTATCAAATGGATGATTTGATGTTTGCAAAAGTTCTCGGCATCGATTTTGACGGTGAAACCTACACCGTAACCGTGGGGCTGAAAGAT
Organism: uncultured Clostridia bacterium; assembly: GCA_934434555.1. Lineage (GTDB taxonomy): Bacteria > Bacillota > Clostridia > Christensenellales > QALW01 > UMGS1322. The sequence continues at coordinate 10,408 of CAKRZX010000012.1, read as the reverse complement.
TCGTCAAAGGAAAGTGAAGATTCAAAGGTCGTAAAAACCGAATGCAAAAGCGTCAGTGAGGGAATAAACAAACTTTCGCAAAAAGCGGACAAAAGAATTTTTTTCGGGCAGATACGCGTAATTATTTTGGGTGAAGAATGCGCAAGGAACGGAATCTGTGCCATTCTTGATTTCTTTGTGCGCTCGGCGGAAATGCGATTTGACCTGCCGGTGCTTGTTGCAAAGGGAACGTCTGCCGCCCGTGCCCTTGAATCGGGCAAAGCGGAACTTTCCGAAAAAACGGAAAGTTTATTAAAATCGGCAGACACGGTTTCGGCGTCGGGAATCATAAAGATATCGCGCCTTGTTGAAATGAACGAGGACCTCCTGCAAGCGGTATATCTGCCCTATCTTACTTTTGACGGCGAACCCGCGTTGGGGGGCTACTGCATTTTTTCAAAAGACAAACTTATAAAGTTTTTATCCGCCGATATTTCGCGGGGCATAAATTTCTTAAACAACACTTTCGGTTCGTGGGTGTTCACCGTTAACGTTGAAGACGATGTTTTTACCGTTATAGTTTCCGACAGCAATACAAAAATCACGCTTAAAGACGGAATTTTCAAAATAAACGTCAAATTCAAAACGGCGGTATTGCAGACCAACAGCGGCAGACGGGACATAAGCAAGGACGCGGCGGGCGAAATGACGCAAAAGGAAGCCGCTATTGCGGACGAACTTATAAGAAACACGGTTGAAGAACTTAAAGCCGTGCCGGCAGACGCGGGCGGTGCGTTCGGGCTTGCATACTACCGCGCGAACAAGAAAAGCGCGCGGGAAAACGAAGATTTGTGGCAGGAAAATTTTGCGGGAATACAGTACGAAACAGAGATAAACGCCGAAACCGATATGGCAAAAATCCAACAGGCTCACGTAAAGGGGAACTGAAAATGAAATATGCTTTTTTACTTTTGCCCGTGTATGTTCTTTTTTACAAAAAGAAATCCGGCGCGCTTTTTTGGGCGCTGTGCGCATTTACTTTTATTCTCGGGGCGGCGGGTATGATTTTTGAATTTTATCTGCCGGAAATGATTTTCGGGGTGATGAAATGAAGAAGATTTCGTCCCGTCAGGCACTGCTGCTTGTGGTAAGCACGGTATTTTCCCCAGCGGTAAGGCTGTATTCGGCTTTTTACTCCCGCGACGTAAACCAAAGCGCGTGGATTGCGCCGCTTATTGCCGGCGCTGCTGCCTCCTGTTTTATTCTTGTGCTTAACGGAATATTAAAATCCGGCAGAAGTTTTTCTTCCTGTGCCGATTTTGCTATCGGAACGGTGGGAACAAAGGTGCTTGCGGCGGTATATTTTGTTTGGGGAACTCTGCTTGTTGCCTTACATTTAAGATACTACGCACAGCGCATAACCACCACCATATACACCGATATTTCAATCGACCCGTTTATAATCGTTATGGTGCTTTTGTGCTTTATGGCACTTTTGTCGGGGCTTGAAGCTTTTGCACGAATGAACGAAATAATTTCAATGCTTATGGCATTTATTACCGTGGGCGTAATGATTCTGCTTTCGGGCGAAACCGAGAAAAAAAATCTTCTTCCCTTAGACGATTCTTTCAGCGTTGCCCACACCGCGCTTTTTACTCTTGCAAGTTTCGGCTATATTACCTTTATTCTGTTTTTTGCCGACGAACTGACCGAAAAGGAAAAATTCAAAAAGCACGGTTTTCTTTCCGTGGGCGCAATATCTCTGCTTTCGGTCTGGCTTTTCGTTACGGTTATAGGTTCGCTCGGTCCCGAACTTATAAAGAAACTTGAATATCCGTTTTTCGGCGCGGTAAAACAGATTTCGGTAGGCGAATTCATTCAGCACATAGAGGCGCTTATCGTAACCATATGGATTCTTTCCGACTTTGTTATCGTAACATTTATTTCTTCGGCAATGCTTAAAATTATAGCCTACGGAGCCAAAACGGAAGACGCAAAACCTTTCGCGTTCCCCTATGCGGTGCTCTGTATTACTCTTGTGCCGATGATGGGCAGAAACGACGGCGAACTTAAAATGCTTTCGAAAAAAATATTTCTTCCCGCAAACCTTATACTGCTTTTTGCCGTTCCGCTTGCGCTTTTTGTAATTATGAAGATAAAGGACAAAAAAAGATTTGCAAAACCGCCCGCGGAGTGATATACTGATAAAAAAGTTTTAAGGGGATTTTGATTTATGCTCAATATCGGCTGTCATCTTTCATCGTCAAAGGGCTATCTTTTTATGGCTCACGAAACAGTGCGCTTAGGCGGAAATACGTTTCAGTTTTTTACCCGCAACCCGCGGGGCGGAAGCGCAAAACCCATAGATAAAGCCGATACCGACGCTTTTAACGCCTTTATAAAAGAGCACGGCTTTGCAAAAATTCTTGCTCACGCGCCGTATACGCTCAACGCCTGTTCGGCAAACGACGATACCCGCCGCTTTGCATGTGAGGTTATGCTTGACGACCTTAAACGGATGGAATACACCCCCGGGCAGATGTATAATTTTCATCCCGGCAGCCACGTGGGACAGGGCATTGAAAAGGGCATTGAACTTATTGCCGATATTCTTAACCGGGTGCTTACAAAAGAGCAGACCACAACGGTGCTTTTGGAAACCATGGCGGGCAAGGGCAGTGAAGTGGGCTCAACGTTTGAAGAACTGAGCGAAATAATCTCAAAAGCCGACCTTAAAGAAAAACTGGGCGTATGCCTTGACACCTGTCACGTTTTTGACGCGGGCTACGATATCGTAAACGACCTTGACGGCGTTTTGAATAAGTTTGATTCCGTCATAGGTCTTGACCGCCTTAAAGCGATACATATTAACGACACAATGAATCCTTTTGCAAGCCGCAAGGACAGACACCAAAAAATCGGCAAAGGGTATATCGGTATTGATGCCTTTGAGCGGATAGTAAATCACCCCGCGCTTAAAAATCTTCCTTTTTATCTTGAAACCCCCAACGACACTGACGGATACAAAGAAGAAATTTCACTTCTTAAAGGGCTTGCGCGCTAAAAATCAAGCAGATAAAGTTGACACGGAATGAATTATTCTATATAATATATATACTATTTTGAACGGAGAAAAATTATGATAAAGTCAGAAGAATTAAGAAGTAAATTCCTTAAATTTTTTGCATCGAAAGGTCATACGGTTATTCAGGGCGCGTCCCTTATACCCGAAAACGACCCCAGCGTGCTTTTTACCACTGCGGGTATGCACCCGCTTGTACCCTATCTTTTGGGTCAGCCCCATCCCGAGGGAACAAGGCTTACCGACGTGCAGAAATGCGTGCGCACGGGCGATATTGACGAAGTGGGCGACGCATCGCACCTTACTTTCTTTGAAATGCTGGGCAACTGGTCGCTGGGCGACTACTTCAAAAAAGAGGCTATCGGCTGGTCGTGGGAATTCCTTACGGGAAAAGAATGGCTCGCCCTTGACCCAGACAAACTTTACTTTACCGTGTTTGCCGGCGACGAAGACAGCCCCAAGGACACCGAGGCGGCTTCCTATTGGATGGCTAACGGTGTAAAAGAGGATCACATTTTCTATCTGCCCAAGGAAAACAACTGGTGGTGGGCAGGCAATCAGGGTCCCTGCGGTCCCGACACGGAAATGTTCATTGATACCGGAAAACCCAAGTGCTGTGACGAATGTTCGCCCGCCTGTGACTGCGGCAAGTATCTTGAAATATGGAACGACGTATTTATGCAGTACAACCGCAATGCGGACGGCACTCTTTCACCCCTTAAAAAGAAGAACGTTGATACCGGCATGGGTCTTGAACGCACGATAGGCGTTTTGCAGGGCGTAAAATCCGTTTACGATACTGACCTGTTCGCTTCGTCACTTGCCCGCATTGCCGAACTTTCAGATAAGACTTACGGTCAGGACGAAAAGACCACAAAGGCGTTCAGGGTTATTGCCGACCATATCCGCACCGCAACGTTTATTCTCGGCGACCCCAAGGCGGTTACCCCCAGCAATGTTGACCAGGGCTATGTTCTGCGCAGGCTTATCCGCCGCGCAATACGCTTTGCCAACGGTATGGATATGCCCGAACACTCCATTTGCGAAATCGCGAAAGTGTACATAGAGCAGTATAAGGATGTTTATCCCGAACTTGAACACCACAGGGATTTTATAGTTGAGCAGCTTAAACTTGAAGAGGACAGATTCACCCGCACTCTTAAACAGGGTTTGAGGGAATTTGAAAAGGTTGCCCGCGCACTTCGCGAAAAGGGCGAAACGGTTATCGACGGCACCACCACTTTCCACCTTTACGATACTTTCGGCTTCCCGCCGGAAATCACGGGCGAAATGGCGCGTGAACAGGGCTTTACCGTTGATATGCCCGGTTTTGAAGCGTGCTTTAAGGAACATCAGAAAAAATCTTCACAGGGCAGTGAACAGCGTTTCAAGGGCGGACTTGCAGAGCAGACGGAAGAAACCGCAAGGCTCCACACCGCAACGCACCTGTTGCACGCTGCGCTCCGTAAGGTTCTTAATGACCCCGACGTTGCACAGAAGGGCAGCAACATTACAAGCGAGCGCTTGCGTTTTGACTTTACTTTCGGCAGAAAACTTACCAAGGAAGAACTTGCCGAGGTTGAGAAGCTTGTAAACGACGCCATAAAAGCCGACGTTGAAGTGGTATGCGAGCAAATGCCCCTTGAAGAAGCCAAGGCTTCCGGCGCAATCGGGCTCTTTGAAAACAAGTATGACGCTATGGTAAAGGTTTATACCATGGGCAACTTCTCAAAAGAGATTTGCGGCGGTCCCCACGCAAAAAGGACGGGCGAATTAGGCAAATTCCGCATTGTAAAAGAGGAAAGTTCCTCTGCGGGCGTAAGGCGCATAAAGGCGGTTCTTGAATAAAAAAGCATTTAGGGGCGGGCATTTTGTTCGCCCCTGTTTTTAAGGTGAAGATATGAAAATAAAGTATTTCGGTCATTCCTGTTTTAAGATAGAAGAAAACGGATTTTCGATAGTGATTGATCCGTTCAAAAACGTGCGCGGTTACAGCGACGTTAAAACAAGCGCCGATATGGTGCTTTGCAGTCACGACCATTTTGACCACAACGCCGTTGACGGCGTGAAGTATAAACCGTCGGGAGCAGCAAACCCATTCGGAATAACGATGATGAAAACCTATCACGATTCTTCCCGCGGTGCGCTTCGTGGCGAAAACACAGTGCATATAATACAGACAACCGACAAAAAACTTGTACATTTGGGCGATTTAGGGCACTTACTTAACGAAAAGCAACTTGAATATTTAAGAAACTGCGATGTACTTATGGTGCCTATCGGCGGAACTTATACAATAAATTCAAAGGAAGCGTGGCAGGTCATTCACGACGTGAACCCGCGCATAGCAGTGCCCATGCACTACAAAAACGGCAAGTTCGGCTTTGAGAATTTGGAGAGCCTTGCCGATTTTATGACTAAATCCGACCGCAAAATTGCGGTTTCAACGGGCGAATACTTTACGCTGCCCGATGAGGATAATTTGCTTATAGTACCGTCATCGGTATAAAAGAAAGGTGAAAAGAAATGGAATTTAAGAATGCAGTGCCCGTGTGGGCTGAAAAGTATGTGGGTGAAAGAAATATCCAGCTTGAATTTTGCGCTGAAATAGATTTTGCGGGCGAGAAGTGGGACCTTGCCGTTGCCGCGGACAATGTTTACCGCGTGCGCATTAACGGCGAATTTGTTCTTCACGGTCCCCAGCGCTGCGGCAAAGGCTTTTGGAGAAGAGATGAAAAAGACATTACTCCCTATCTTAAAGAGGGCAAAAATACGGTTGTAATCGAAGTTCTTCACTTTGGTGTCGAATCATTTGAATTTATAAATCAACCCGCTTTTTTAATGGCGGAAATCTTCAAAAACGGCGAAAGTGCGGTGGCAACGGGCAAAGATTTTATCTGCCGCCGCGACCTCTCCCGTGAGCAGGTTGTTGAGCGCTATGCCTTTCAGCGCCCTTTTATTGAAGTCCGTCACTTCCCGAAAGAATTGTCAGAATCCCTTGAAACCGTTAAGGTTGAGGGCGTGAACATTGTTCCCCGCACCGCGCCGTATCCGGAGTTCAAAAAGGTTTATCCCATAGAACTGCTTGCAAAGGGCGAAGCGGAAATTCCCGACGACGGCATTGACCCCAACAACGTACGCTTTGAAAATACCGATATGCCGGATTTTTCATATTCAAAAGAAGAAATCGGCAAATTGTACAGGATAATAGAGTACAACACAAAACTGACCTCCCGCGAGGACGTAAACAAAAAAATCGGTAAGGACTACACATTTGCGCTTACCGAAAATCAATGGCAGATGTTCAGGCTTCCCGCCGAAGATTCGGGCTTTATCACCTGTAACATAGAGTGCAGCGAGGATTCTCTTGTATACATCGCCTACGATGAAATTCTTGTAAATAACGACGCAAACTCAATGCGCCGTTACGGCAGCACCTGCAACATGCTTCCCCTTTATATGAAAAAGGGCACTCACGCCGTTATGGAAACCGAGCCGAAAACAATGCAGTACATAAAGGTACTTTGCAGGTACGGCAGCGTGAAAATAAGCAATCTCTGCCTTACGGAATATGTTAATCCCGCCGGCGATGACGTTGTTTTTGAATGCGATGACGAGGCTCTTATGCGGGTTTACAATGCTGCGGTGAACACGTTCAAACAAAATGCCGTTGATATTTTTATGGACTGTCCCTCCCGTGAGCGTGCGGGCTGGCTTTGTGACAGTTTCTTTACCGGCAGAACCGAAAGGGATTTGACGGGTCATTCCTTTGTTGAAAAAGGATTTTTGGAAAACTTCTTTATTGCAACTTCTTTCCCGAATCTACCAGAGGGAATGCTGCCTATGTGTTACCCCGCCGACGCATTGCAGGGTTCGTTTATTCCCAACTGGGCAATGTTCCTTGTAATAGAACTGGAAGAGTACGTAAAGCGCAGCGGTGACAGCAATATGCTGCTTCTTGCAAAAGAGCGTCTTTACGGGCTTGAAAAATACTTCTGCAATTTCATAAATAAGGACGACTTGCTTGAAAAACTTGACGGCTGGGTATTTGTTGAGTGGTCACAGGCGAACAAGTGGGTTCAGGACGTGAACTTCCCCTCAAATATGATGTACTATGCAATGCTTAAATCAATGGCGCGTATGTACTCCGATTCCGCTCTTGATATAAAAGCCGAAAAGATAAAGGCAAAAATCCGCGAACTGTCGTTTAACGGCACGTTCTTCCGCGACCGCCAAGTCTATGAAAACGGTGTTCTTTCTACGCCCGAAGACATAACCGAGGTTTGCCAGTACTACGCTTTCTTTACCGGTGTTGCCGATAAGGAAACCCATCCCGAACTTATAAGAATCATTGCCGAGGATTTCGGTGCGGGACACAAGTGTGAAAAGACCCACCCGGGCGTTTATCCCGCAAACGCTTTTATAGGAAACTATCTGCGGATGGAAGTGCTGTCCCAAAACGGGCACCGCAGGCAGATTATCGGTGAAATAAAGGACTATTTCGACTATATGGCGCGCCTGACCGGCACGCTTTGGGAAATGGAAAAAGACAACGCAAGCTGCAACCACGGCTTTGCTTCCCACGTTGTAAGGTTTATTTTCCGTGACTGTTTAGGCATAAGCGAAGTTGACGAGCAGAATAGGACCGTTATTCTTAACTCCGATTTCACCTCGCCCGCCAACGCCCACGCCGTCCTGCCCCTTAAAAACGGCAGCATAACCGTTGATGTTGTTGACGGTATACGCAAAGTGTCCGTTTCGGGAGGTTACACCATTGTCTGAGACCACATTTGAAATGAACTTTTCCCTGCGCTCATCCGATTTTGACGCGCAGGGCAGAATAAAGCCGTCGGCAGTGCTTGACATCTTTCAGGAAGTCGCTACCCGCCACGCAGAGGAACTTGGCACGGGCTTTGACGAAATGCTTGCCCACAAAATGTTTTGGGTATTGACAAAAGTGCGTTACACGGTGCACAATCCGCTGCATTTTCAGCAAGATGTTAAAGTGCTCACGCGTGCATATACGCCTAAACTGGTGGAATTCCGCCGTGATTTTGCCGTATATGGCAAAGACGGTACTCTGCTTATAACAGGTGCGTCAATGTGGACGGTAATAAGCAGCGAAACACGCAGAATAGTGCGCACGACTAATCTTTACGGGAAAAACGTGCTTTCGGACGAATATTTTTTTGACGGTGAAATTCTTCGCCTGCCCGACTTTAAGGGTGAAAGGCTTAAAAAAACGCAAACCGCCGAATATTCGGATTTAGACCGCAACGGTCACGTGAACAACCGCAGATATGCCGATTTTGCGCAAAACGTGCTTGATTTCCACGGCGAAATACAGAATTTTCAGATAAATTTCCACCGTGAAATTCTTTTAGGCGATACCGTTGAATTCTATTATGAAAAGTCAGGAAACAGTGCGCTTATCCGCGGCGTTAAGGACAATAAGCCGATGTATGAATGTTTTGAGGAGTACAAAAAATGATTTTATACATAGTTCGCCACGGCGACCCCATATACAATCCCGACAGTCTTACGCCAAAGGGGTTAAGGCAAGCCGAGGCGGTCGGCAAACGCCTTGCCGTTTTCGGGCTTGACGAAATATATGCTTCGCCCTTAAAGCGTGCGCAGCAAACCGCCGCGCCCGCTGCCGAAATGTTAAAAAAAGAGATAATAACAAAAGATTTTATGAGCGAAAATCTCGCTTTTAACGATTTCAGAATAAAGCACTCGCAAATGGACTGGTGCTGGGTTTGGGTCGGTCTTTTTGAAAAAATGCGTTCAAAAGAAGTTGTTGAACTTGACCGCCGCTGGTATGAGGCTGACGTTTTCAGGGACACTGACTGCAAAAAGGGCTGCGAACGCATTCTGCGCGAATCCGACGCATTTTTGGAGAATCTGGGTTACAGGCACGACTACGAGAACCGCCGCTACATTCCCGTAAACGACAATGACAGGCGCATTGCGGCGTTCTGTCACGAAGGATTCGGAATGTCGTGGCTTGCAACAATCCTTGACTTGCCGCTTCCCACCGTGTGGCAGATTTTCAGCATAAGTCATTCCTGCTATTCGGTAATCAATTTTTCCGTTCACACCGACGGTTTTGTTTACCCGCAGTTACTCTCGTTCTCAAACGATTCCCACCTTTACAAAGAGGGCTTGCCCCTTGACCATAAGAATCAGGTGAGAATTTAATGCACTGTGTGTGGGAACATAACGGAGATTCAACCTTGCTTTGGGTAACAAACTATCCGGGCGCGTGCACCCGCGGCGAGAATCCTATCATTGCAAAAAGCAAACTAAAAGACGAAGTTACCGACTACTGCAATTGGCTCGGAATTGCTTTGCCCGCGGATTTTACCTTTGAAACCGTTCAGGAGAAAATCTCTGACCTTGATATCAAAGACGCGGATTCAGACGTAATTTTTGATACCGAACGACTGCCTTTTTCCGAAAAAGAGTACTTTCTTCAAAAAGAAATCGCCTTAAAGTCCGCCGAAGATTTTCTTAAAACGTACAATTCGGTAAAAGATAAAAACGCCTCTTTCCTGACCCCGCGGAAAACATTTTACGGATTCGTTCCGCGCACGGCCGAGGAAATGTACATTCATACAAAAAACGTGAATTCGTATTATTTCGGCGAAATAGGAATACACGCCGACAACGGGGGCGATATCGTTTCCTGTCGTATGCATGGTTTTGAAGAAATCGAGCGCCGCGGTCTTATATGTGACGGTTCGGTTTATTCAGGGCAATTCGGTGAAGAGTGGTCTTTGCGCAAGGTTATGCGCCGTTTTATATGGCACGACCGAATCCACAAAAAAGCAATGCTGCGGCATTGTGAGTTCAGGTAGGCAAATTATTATCTTTCATCGTACGGGAACGCAAATGCGCTCCCGCCTTTTTTACAGCGATGACTTCACGCCGGGTGGCGGGCGTTTCATAACATTATATTCCTTGCAAACCCCATTTTCTCCGTTCGCGGCAGGAAATACCCCCTGCCTACGGGGTTGAAACAGGTTATTGAAACGAAACAAGCCTTGCGGAAAACTTTGTTTTTGCAGTGCTTGTTTTATTCTCTTTGTTTGTCCCTCGCGGTAGGGCGGGGCTTTATGTCCCGCCGGATTTCGGAGAGGTGATTTTATGCGGGGGAATATGCGTTTCGCAACATTATATCCCTTGCAAACCCCATTTTCTCCGTTCGCGGCAGGAGATGAACCCCTGCCCTACGGGCTTAAAACAGGTTATTAAAACAAAACAAGCATTGCGGAAAACTTTGTTTTTGCAGTGCTTGTTTTATTCTCTTTGTTTGTCCCTCGCGGTAGGGCGGGGCTTTATGTC
>CAKRZX010000011.1 GCA_934434555.1 uncultured Clostridia bacterium | reverse complement strand
AAGAGACATAATTCTGCAAAAAACCTATCTCTCCACATAAAAATCTCTTCCCGAATTCGGCGGGACATAAAGCCCCGTCCTACCGTGAAGAACAGGCAAAGAGTATAGAAAAGGCGTCTTAAAAAGTCGATTTTATCGGACAATGTGCCTTGTCCTCTGAATTTCATTTTATCCCGTAGGGCAGGGGTTTATCTCCTGCCGCACACGCATTTCAGCCGCAAATATTTACGCAATGACTGTTTGAATCAATTCTGCCCCAGATTACACAAAAAAACGGCACGGAAAATATCCGTACCGTCAAATTTTTTCAATGAATCAAACCACACCGTAGGCAAGCATTGAATCGGCAACTTTAAGGAAGCCGGCAATGTTGGCGCCCGCAACAAGATTATCTTCCATACCGTACTCTTTCGCCGCGGCAGCAGAGTTCTTGTAGATGCGCTTCATAATCTCGTGAAGTTTCGCGTCAACCTCTTCAAAAGTCCACGAATATCTCATTGAGTTCTGGCTCATTTCAAGTGCAGATGTTGCTACGCCGCCCGCATTTGCCGCCTTTGCGGGTCCGAACAGAACACCGTGAGACTGGAATTCGTGAATTGCTTCGGGAGTTGAAGGCATATTCGCGCCCTCGGCAACAGCGATAACGCCGTTGGCAACAAGAGTTTTTGCGCTTTCTTCGTTGATTTCATTCTGTGTTGCGCAGGGAAGTGCAATATCGCACTTAACAGTCCATATTCCCGAGCAGCCCTCAACGTACTTGGCATCTTTATGATAATTGAGATACTCTTTGATTCTCTTTCTCTCAACTTCTTTAATCTGCTTTATTGCGTCCAAATCAATGCCGTTTTCGTCAACGATATAGCCGTTGGAGTCGGACATTGCAACAACTTTGCCGCCGAGTTCCGTTGCTTTCTGATTTGCATATATCGCAACGTTGCCCGAGCCTGAAATAACTACGCGCTTACCCTCAAAGGATTTGCCCTTTGCTTTAAGCATTTCGTCGGTAAAGTAGCAAAGACCGAAGCCTGTTGCCTCTTTTCTTGCAAGGCTTCCGCCGTATGTAAGCCCCTTGCCCGTAAGAACGCCGGTAAATTCGTTTCTTATTCTCTTATACTGCCCGAACATATAGCCGATTTCCCTTGCGCCCGTTCCGATATCGCCGGCGGGAACGTCGGTATCTGCGCCGATGTGTTTGCAAAGTTCAGTCATAAAACTCTGGCAGAAGCGCATAACTTCCATATCGCTCTTGCCTTTGGGGTCAAAATCCGAGCCGCCCTTGCCGCCGCCGATGGGAAGACCGGTAAGGGAGTTTTTGAATATCTGCTCAAAGCCGAGGAATTTGATTATGCCCTCATAAACCGAGGGATGAAGCCTGATACCGCCCTTGTAAGGACCGATAGCACTGTTAAACTGAACACGGAAACCTCTGTTTACCTGTACTTTGCCGTTGTCGTCAACCCACGGAACACGGAATTTAATAATTCTTTCGGGTTCAACAAGGCTTGCAAGCACGCCCTTTTCAACATACTCGGGATGTTTCTCGATTACGGGTTCAAGGGATTCAAGCACTTCCTGTACCGCCTGATGGAATTCCAGCTCACCGGGATTACGCTTTACAACAGTAGCCATAAGTTCTTCAAGATACTTATTGTGAAAACTCATTTTGTAACACCTCTATTCAAATTTTTACGGAAACATTATAATACCGATTGTTCAATATGTCAATAATTTTGCAAGTCAATAGTTCAAATTATGCAAATTTTCACTTAAATTTTGCTTATATACGTCTTTATTGCAGTATTTTTTGTCACAATTGCAAGAAGTACGATTCCGAGAACCACACTTACACCGCCCTGCGCAAGGTTTCCGAGTACGCCCGCAGTGGCGGTTGCCGTGTCGAAAACAAACATTTCGGCAACAAAATATCCTAAAACCATAATTATTTCGCTTACAAAGGCGCTTATAATGCCGCGGGGCAAAGTTTTCTTTTTAAGAATCAAACCTATCGCAACACCCATAAGTGCTTTAACAACAAGAGTTATGGGAACATAAACTCCGTAACCGGCAATCAAATCGGACAATGCTGAGCCCACTCCGGCGCAAACAGCACCCCAAACGGGACCGAGTACAGCACTTCCGAGTATAATCATACAGTCGCCCGCATTAAAATATCCTGCGAGCGGCAACGGTATCTTTGTAAAATACGTAGCGGCAAAAATCAGTGCAATAAACACTCCGCAAAAAACCAACTTTCTAACATTCCTGTTCACAGCAAATTCGCCTCCTTTAATATTTCTGCTGCTGTTTTTGCCGTATCTTCAACAGTTTTCTTTGAAAACACGGATATATCGCAAAAGGACTGATATTTTTCCCTTCGCATTTCATACACCTTTTCTGCCCGTTCTTTCGTGCCCGTAAGCGGTCGCCCCGAAAGGACAAGTTCTTCCGTATCTCTTTTAAGCCATATTATAACACCGTTTTGCTTTAACGGATAAAAATTTTTTTCGTTTTCCACCGTTCCGCCGCCGGTTGAAATAACCGTGCCGTGCATTTTGCCCGCAAAAGCAACCGCTTCGCACTCAAAGTTCCTGAAAACCTCTTCCCCGCTTGATAAAATTATCTCTTCGGCGGTTCTTCCCGTTCCGGATTTTATTATTTCGTCCGTATCGGCAAAATTCATTTCAAGAATTTCGGCAAGACGCTTTCCCACCGATGTTTTTCCGCTGCCCGGCATTCCCACTATAACGATATTCTTCATTTGTCTTTCAAGCGTTTTTGCGGCAGATTCGATAAGATTTTTGTCAATTTCTTTTTTTAAGAAATATTCAGCCGAATACAGTCCCTGCGCCGCAAGCATTTCAAGTCCGTTTGCATATTTTATGTTCTTTTTTTCCGCCTGAATGAGAATTCCCGTTTTAAGCGGGTTGTATATTAAATCAATAACGCCCGAAAGGTTATCAAAATTTTCAAGTGAAACGATGTTTTCCGGGCAATTCGGGTACATTCCCACAGGTGTGGCGTTTACTATAAAATCGGCGTCGCGGTGCAAATACAGATTATCGTAATTGTTTTCACCCTTGTGGGAAACAACCGTAACATTCGCCTGTTTTTCGCTTAAAACAAGTTCGCACGCACTTGCCGCGCCTCCGCTTCCGAGAATAAGAACTTTTTTGCCTTTTACATCAAAGCCGTTTTTGTCAAGCAGATATGAAAAGCCCGAACAGTCGGTGTTATATCCCGAAAGCGACCCGTCCGCTTCCCTTACAAGCGTGTTTACGCTTTTTGTTTTTTGCGCGTTTTCCGAAAGTCTGTCCGCGCACTCAAAAGCAATTCTTTTATACGGCACGGTGATGTTTAAGCCCGAATACTCTCCGTTTTTTATAAAATCCTTAATTTTGTCAGGCTCTTTTTCATAGATTTTATACTCATAATCGCCGAAAAAACGGTGCAGTTCGGGCGAAAGCGTATGCGTAAGTTTTCTTCCCAAAACGCCGAACGTCATTTGCTGTTTTCCCCGCGCAAACGTCTTTGACGGCGCTTGCTTATGTCCATAAGAAATTTTATAAATTCTTCCGTTTCGCCCCTGAATTCCTCATCAATACCGCTTACCGCCCGTGCGATTTTTTCCGCTTCGCGTTTTTCATCAAAAATGGGCAATCCGTTTGCTTTTTTATACTCCGAAATCGCCCCGACCGTTTTCATTCTTTTAATAAAAAGCTGAATCAGCTCGCGGTCTGTGCTGTCAATTTCCCGCCGTAAATTCTCCATTTTATTCCTCCAATGAATCCAAAACTTCAAAAAAGCCCGGATAGGATTTGTTAATGCTTTCCGCATGGGAAACGGTTACCGGTTCACTGCATATAACCGATGCAGCCGATGCAGCCATAATTATTCTGTGGTCCGCATATGTATTAACCGTTCCTCCTTTAAGCCTTCCCGTTCCGTAAACAGCAATGCTGTTTTGCCCTATTTTAACTTTGCCGCCCAAAGACAGAATAAGTTCGCAAATGCCTGTTACCCTGTCGCTTTCTTTATATTTCAGCCTTCCGGTGCCGTTTATTACGGTTGTGCCGCAAGCACCGCAGGCAAGTACGGCAATTATCGGTATAAGGTCGGGGATGCCGTCGGCATTTATGCGTACAGGCTTTAATTCTCCCCTTGTTACGCTTACGCTGCTGCCCCGCACAGCAACTTTCGCGCCGAAAGCGCTTAATATATCTGTAATTCGCTTATCTCCCTGAATGGAGCGCATATCAAGCCCGCATACGGTAATTCCTCTGCCCACAAGGGCACCCATCCCCAAAAAATAAGATGAATTTGACCAATCTCCGCCGGCGGTAAGCTTTTGGGGCGTAATATATTTTTCGTTTTTGCCTATAAAAAAAGAATTTGAAAATGATTTAACGTTTATCCCGAAATTTTTCAAAACATCAATGGTTAAATCAATATACGGTTTTGATGTTATTTTGCCTTCCATGCGTAATATTACGTTTTTATCGGATTCCGGCATTGCCATAAGCATACCGCTTATATACTGCGAACTTATGTCTGCCGGCAGCACGAAGTCCGATGCGGATGCTTTTTGCGTAAGAACAATACTTTTTCCATCCTGCACGATGTGTGCACCGGCTGCATTCAACTGCCCGATTAACGGCGCGTGCGGACGTTTTGCAAGGGTTTCGTCCATGGAAAACCTGTATTCTCCCCCGCGTAATGCGCATATCGGCAAAAGCAGCCTTAAAAGAGTGGCGCTTTCCCCTACGTCAAAATCCCCGCAGAACCGTTTTTCCTTAAAAGGAATGACCGTACATTTGTTTTTGTTAACATTCACGGCGGAAAAACATTTACTTAAACATTCTGCCGCATTAAGCGTATCGTTTGAAGCAAAAAAATTGTCTATTACCGTTTCGCCGCAGGAAAGTGCCGCGGCAAGCAGGTACCGCTGTATTTCGGATTTTGAACCTATTGCCGTTACGGTTCCGCTGCGCGGTATGTTTTTTATTTCCCTGTTCATATGCCCGCCCGGATAATCTCAAAAAATTCATTATCGCTCATAGGTACAATTTCCGCCTTGCCGATTTCGGGAACAATAATTATATCCGTACTGTTTCCGGCACGCTTTTTATCCGATTTTACCTCGTTTAATATATCTTCGGCACAAAAATCGCACGATACCGGAAGTGCGTATTTTTGCAGCACTTCCGAAACCCGCTGTGCCGTGCCGCTTTTGCAGAGTCCAAGCCGTTGGGAACCCCTTAAAACAACGCACATTCCTATTGAAACCGCTTCGCCGTGAAGCATTCCGAAATTACTCAGCTTTTCAACCGCATGGCCGACTGTATGCCCGAAATTAAGTATTTTGCGTATTCCGGTATCGCGGGTATCTTTTTCAACAATCTTTCTTTTGATATCAATACACTGCTCAATTACGTTTTCAATTTCAAATTCTCCGCTTTCTATAATTGAAAACAGGTTTTTGTCGCTTATTGCTCCGTATTTCACAATTTCGGCGAACCCCGCAGAATACTGGCGCGGCGGAAGTGTTTTGAAATATTCCGTATCACAGAAAACTATCGATGGCTGCCAGAACGAACCCACAAGGTTCTTATGCCCCGCAAAATCCACTGCGGTTTTGCCGCCGACAGACGAATCCACCGCGGCAAGAATCGTTGTGGGTATTTGTATATATCTTATTCCGCGCATATATACCGATGCGCAGAATCCGCCCAAATCTCCCGTAACTCCGCCGCCGAAAGCAACAAGCGTGTCGTTTCTGCCGAATCCGTTTTCAGCCATTGCGGTAAGAATTTTTACTGCCGTATCCATTGTTTTGCTCTTTTCGCCTGCGGGAAATGTATAAACGCAACAGTTTTTCAGTATATTCTCATAAAGGGAAAATACATTTTCATCGCAGAGTACAAAAAGCCTTGTGTCGTCAAGTGACTCAAAGGCTTTCAGGTTTTTACCGACTATAACGTCATATTCAGGCACGGTATGAACTCTTATCATAATTCTTGTTCTTTCGCAGGCATAACATTTATTAGCGGATTACTGTTTCCGCTTGCCATATCAAAAACACACTTTACAACGTTCTCCGCCATCGCACGCGAAACCCGTTCGGTATAAAACGCAGTATGAGGCATTAAAACAACATTGGGGAATGCCCTTAAAACAGCAAGGCGGTCATTGTCGATAATATCGCCCATACGGTTATGGTAATAAAGTCCGTCCTCATGTTCAAGCACATCAAGCCCCGCAAACGAAACTTTGCCGTTTTTTATATTTTTTATAAGTGCGTCGGTATCAACAAGCAGCCCCCGGGCGGTATTTACAATCATCACGCCGTCTTTCATTTTATCAAAGGCGGATTCGTCAAGAATATGTGTGGTTTCCACCGTAACGGGCGCGTGAAGCGTAATTATATCGCTCTGTGCAAAAAGCGTTTCAAGGGAAACGTACTCGCACTGCGCGTTGGGATTTTTATAAATATCGTAAGCAATAATTCTGCACCCGAACGCGCTGAGCCGCTTTGTAACCGTAGCGCCGATATTTCCCGTGCCGATAACGCCAACAGTCATTTCGCACAAATCCTTGCCCAACTTTCCGTTTAACGAATAGTCCTGCAATTTTGCTCTGTCGATTATATATGCAGCCTTGCGGCAGCCCATTAAAATAAGCATAACCGCGTAATCCGCAACGGTATCAGGCGCGTAGGTAACGTGGGAAACGCCCATATTCACCTTTTTTGCGTAGTCCAAATCAATATGATTAAATCCGATTGAGCGGGCGGCAATGTACTTTACCCCCACACTTTTATATGCGTCAATCATATCCTTGCCGAATTCACAGGGCGTAAAACTTATTGCATCGTACCCAGCGGCAAGATATGCATTTTCCTTTGTGGGATATTCGGGCGAAAAGCCGTATTCAAAGCCGTACTTTTCGCTTAACCCGTCAAATATCTTCTTTTCGTCAAACTCTCTGAAAGAATAAACAAATATTTTCATTTCAAGAACCCGCTTATAATCTGCTCTTCCGCCTCTTTTTCCGTAAGCCCCAAGGTCATCAGTTTTATTATCTGTTCGCCCGCAATCTTACCGATTGCCGCTTCGTGAATAAGGCTTGCTTCAACGTGGTTCGCGCTGATTTCGGGAATTGCGCTTACCGACGCCGAATCCATAATAATTGCGTCACATTCAGTGTGTCCCGAACACCTGTTGTTGCCGCGCACATTTGATAGGAACAACTGCTTTGAGTTTTCCTTTGCAACGGAACGGGAAACAACGTGGGTTGAGGAATCCTCGCCCGCCAAATCAACGTCGAAATTCGTTTCGGCGTACTGGCTGCCATGGGTCAGAATTTTTTCGTGAATAACAAGCGTTGCGCCCGTTTTAAGTTCCGCCTGTGTCTTGCGCTTTGTAGAGTTTATGCCCTTAATCTGGGCGGTTTCCATTTCCATATATGCGTTTTCGTCCAAATAAACAACGGTTGTGGGATTCATTATATTCTCACCGTTCCCGTCGCCCTCGCCGTAATGCTTTTCAATATATTTTACTTTCGCATTATTTGCAACGTGGAAAGTATGAATACCGTCGTGCCGGCTCTCTTCGTCACCGCCGTTATGGATTCCGCACCCCGCTACAATGGTAACATCGCAGTTTTCGCCTACAAAGAAATCGTTATAAACAAGGTCGTTAAGCCCAGTCTGCGAAATAATTACCGGTATATGCACGCTTTCATTTTTCGTGCCGGGCTTTATGAAAATATCGATACCGGGCTTGTCCTTTTTTGTAACGATATCAATATGCTCCGTAGTGTTTCTGCCGGCTCCCTCGCCGTTCATGCGGAGGTTGTATGCCCCCTGCGGAACACCGTGGATATCAGCTATTTTTTCCAGCAGGTCTTTTTGTATCTGATTCATTGCCGTCCTCCTTAAAACTTATCGGTAAGCGTTTTGCACGCGATCTGCTTACTGTTCAAAAGTGTCGGCAGAATATCGTTCTTCCTGCCGTATGCGGCAATTTCGCCCTCGGCGACAACAAGGATTTTATCGGCAATATCAAGTATGCGTTCCTGGTGCGAAATTATAAGAATAGTTCCGTTGGTTTTTGCGTGCATATTTTTAAAAACCTGTATAAGGTTGTTAAACGACCATAAATCTATGCCTGCCTCAGGCTCGTCAAAAACAGAAAATTTTGTTCCGCGTGCAAGGACCATTGCAATTTCTATCCTTTTAAGCTCTCCTCCGGACAGGCTTGCGTTAACTTCGCGGTTAACATAATCCCTTGCGCAAAGCCCAACTTCCGAAAGATATTCGCACGCTTCGTTTACGTTAAGTTTTTTGCCCGCCGCAAGAGTTATAAGATCAAGCACCGTTATCCCCTTAAACCTTACCGGCTGCTGAAAAGCAAAACTTATACCTTTCTTTGCCCTGTCGGTAACCGAAAGCGGAGTTATGTCCTCTCCGTCAAGAATAATCTGCCCTTCCGTCGGCTTATAAATACCCGTTATAATTTTTGCAAGAGTACTCTTGCCGCCGCCGTTAGGACCCGTTACCGCAACAAAACGGTCGCCGATGTCAGCGGTAATATTTTTGAGAATATCTTTTGTTTTTCCGTTTTCGTCTTTAACCGCATATGATATATTTTTTAATTGAAGCATTTTTTCTTCTCCGAATTTATTTTTCGATATATTCTACCATAGATTTTGCAAAATGACTATTACATTTGCTGAATTTGTATCTTCAAATTCTGTGCCGCCGCCTCGGTAAGCCTAATTTTTGCTTCTATTGCATTTATTCCGCAGGCTTTTTGTGCAATCGCAGGGTTATTAAACAGAATTTCAGCGCAAACCTGCGTATTTTTAAGTTCTCTGTTGGCAATATTGACCATTTGTTCAAAAAGGAATTTCTTTCGTACATTCTGTTTTTCCCGCTTAGCGGCGTGAAGTCTGCGATACCACTTTTTAGCATTTATCGCCGTTTCAAGGGTCGAAGAAATGAATCGGCAGATTCCCTCGATTTCTCCGTCAATTCCCGCAGCGGCATTTGCGGCTTTTATAAAATTCTCGTTTGCCCTTAAAAGCGAATCTATTTCAAGAGTAACGTCTTTTTTGTCAAAGGGAAAATCGTAAATTTCATCTTCAACAAGCGGGTATGACGCAGAAAAAGCAAACGGACCGTTCACGTCGGCAGCCTCGGGCAGAATAAAGTTTGCACCGTCCGAGGCATACTTAAACGCCATAATCATTTTTTGACCGTTTTCTTTGTATTTTTCACCCGCAAGTTTGGCAAGGCAAAGTCCCGGGTCATCGGAAGTATTATATAAACGTGAAACAAACTCGGAAACGATATTTTCCCGAAATCCGTCCGCACCCGATTCAACAAAGCCGTCACATTCAAGCGTATCGCAGGATTGTTTTCTCAGCATCCACTGCATCAAAGCGGGAACAAAAACAGGCAGTTCGTCCGTTTTCCCCGAAAGAAAGTTCTGAATCAACACTATTATGCCCGCGTTTTTCGCATGCAAAATAAAACTTTTAAGTCCGTCGCTTGCTTCGCACACAGCCACTGCACCGAAACCCGCCTTTACGGAAGCGTTTTCCCGCTCCACGTTCTGCCACGACTCAAAGGGAATTATCACACCCGCATTTTCCGGCAGACGTGAAATAAGAATTTCTTCGTCAAAATCCGCAACGTCGGGCAGATAAAAAACCGCCTTGTGATTCTTCGCTTTTTGTATATTCTCTTCACTTACCGAGTCAAGAAACAGCAGTGACGCATTTTCGCTGTCAGCATAAGTTTCAAGCCCAAGGCTGTTTGCAAGTTTAATTCCGTCTTCATCGGGTTCAAAAAATATAACTCCCGTGTAGCCAAGAGCGCGCATTTTTTCAAAATTACAGTTTTTGTTTGCCGTGCAGATTCTGTTTATCATATTTATTCCTCATTTCAACTTATGAATTATATCATAAAGCACAAAACCCGTCAAGGAAAGCCGGGTTTTGTATTGATGCTGATTACGATTGTATTGGTAAAAAAAATTGCCGCAAAGTCAAACGGAAACAGTTTTGCTTTAACGGCAAATAATTCAATTGTAAAAGAAACAGCAAAAAGAGCAAACGGCAATAAAAGCAGCAAACTATAATTATATGCCGTTACGCTCAATGATTTCCTCTATTTCTTCAACATTTGCGCACAACACGGAAAGAAGTTTTTCAAGTTGTGCGCATTTTTCGTAATAACAGCATTTGCCGTTTTCGCAATCGGAAACAATTCGGGCAAAACATTCGCTTATACAGCACCACCCCGTTTTACCGTCAAACTCCGTTTTCCCCCAGTTGTCCCGCACTTCCTTTACTTCTATGCAGCTGCCCTGCGGAATAATCCCGAGTATTTTTGAGCTCGCGCCCGGTTTTGCACGCAGATTCATATGTTCTCTGTAAATCATATACTTGCCTGTCCTGTACATTTTAATCCCTCCGCAAAATTATATGCCGTCGACACAGCAAATTATGCTTGACAATTTTTTTGTTATTTTGTATACTGAATAAGCATTTCGGAGAGATTCCCGAGCGGCCAAAGGGAGCAGACTGTAAATCTGCCGTCTTCGACTTCGATGGTTCGAATCCATCTCTCTCCACCAAAGTCCCAAAGGCTTGCGTCTTTGGGACTTTACTTGTATTATTCAATATTAATTAAAGCGACTTTTTCAAATGAATAACGGCTTCGCTGATGAATAATAAAAAATAAGGACCTTGTATCGGTCCTTATTTTTCTGCCGTGGGGGACGGCAATCCTTTCTTACTGTAATCCTTTTTATACATTCTTTCTAAAAATTATTGGTGTATTACCAGCTTGTCACAGCCCGAGCCGTCGTCAACAAATTCTGCTTCCGCAAGGCATATCTGACGGGGCTTAAATGATTCGGGATTATCGCTGTGGCAGTGATAAACACAAATGAATTTATTTTCATCATCGGTGGGCATAAAGCTGTGATGCCCTGTTCCCACGATGTTGCCGAATCTGTGGAGAATGGGATTTCCCTCGTACTTCTTAAAAGGCCCTGTGGGAGATTCGGATACTGCGTAGCCCACGGCATAGTCCTTGCACCTCGTGTGATTGCAGGAATAGGTCAGGTAGTAGAGCCCCTTGTGTTTAAGTACAAACGGTCCTTCCGCAACGTCGGAATCAACTGTTTCCCACTTTTCCTCTGCCTGTATAAGAATATCATCATATACGCGAGTAACTTTCTTTAAGTCGGAAGACATCTCTGCAACACGTATTTTGTTGCAATTGTTAAGATAAGCGTAATATAAGTATATTTTTCCGTTATCATCAAAGAATAAGTGACCGTCTATTGACCTAAACGGGAGAAGCCAGCCGTCTGACCACTGGGCAAAGGGACCCTCGGGACTGTCGGAAACTGCTATTGACATATGCTCGTCTGCCGAGTATACCATATAGAATCTGTTGTTATAATAGGCAACCTCGGGAGCCCAAAATCCGTGTGAGCCCAAAACATCGCCTTTTTTTAAGCAATATTTCGGCTTTTCCCATTTCTTTGTGTCTTTTGATATGTGTACTTCTATTCCGTCCATACCGTCTTTTACCGTTTCAAAAAAAGGATACTCCGGAGTGAAAGCAGGCATATCGTTTTCGGTTGTGCAGTAAACATAGTAAGCGCCGTCATGCTTTAATATAAAGGCATCACCGCCTGCAAATAATTTTTGTGCCCGAAAATTCATAATATTTGTGTCCTTTCTGATTTTTGTCTTGTTTATTATACATCCTTGCAAATGCCGAAACAATGTGATATAATGCTTATATACTGTCAAATACTGCTTTTGGGAGAAATAAAAATGATATTTAATTCGGTAGGACACGATTTCAGGCACAGCGAGGATTTTAAGCTTATTCGCCCCAACGGGCTGAAAGAATATTTGCTGCTGATAATTCGGTCGGATGCATGGTTTATTATAAACAACGAAAAAATGCGGCTGAAACCGAATTCCATGATAATGATAGAGCAAAACACTCCCCACAGCTTCGGTGCGGACGGCGGCAGATATATAAACGATTGGGTTGCGTTTAACTTTGACGCCGGCAAAGAGGGATTTTTATTTGATAAAATTGTTTTTAATAAATTTGCACAGTCAAATAAAATCGTACAGGACTGTTCAGACTTGATTAGATTGATGCAGAACGAAAGGCTTTCGGGAGAAAAGGAAATGATATCCGAGCTGCTCTTTAAGGCAATACTTATTAAATTCCAAAGCGCTTTTGAAGAGGAAGAAATCGGATTACACAAAAATAAAATGTCCGAAATCCGCAATTTAATCTATAACACGCCCACTGAGGAATATTCCGTGCAAAAGCTCGCCGATAAGGCATATATGAGCAAATCGTATTTTCAGCATTTGTATAAGCAGTGCTTTAATACAACTCCTATAAAAGACGTGATTGCAAGCAGGATAAACTATTCAAAGCAACTGCTTTTTACAACCGATTACTTAATAAAAACTATCTCTGAGATATTAAATTACGAAAACGATATACAGTTCATCAAGCAATTTAAGCTCTTGACGGGAGAAAGTCCCGGACAGTACAGGAAACGCCGTAACGGCTGAATGCAAAAAAGCTCTGCCAAAAATAATCGGCAGAGCGAGAACTACTTCATTAAGCCGTTCTTTATGCTTTCTCGGAAGCGTTTGGCAACTGCTTTTTCTTCGTCTGTAAGCTCGTTGCGGTTCTCAATACCTTTGAACAAGTCAAGTGTCATATAATTTACATCCATGCCGTTTATGATTTTCATGCGTTTTTTGTCATCGAGAGGCAAAGCCGTTCCCACCGGATATGTAATATACTTGATGCACTCCGGGAAAGAAATGTGTTCGTAATTTCCCGCAGGATAAGCATGATATGCTTTAAGAACGGTACCGCGGCGCTCATTCCGGCAAATCCCGTGCCGAGTCCCGCGCCGAGCCCCGCAAGAACACAAATCAACACCTTATACATTATTGTTCCTCCGTTATGTTCTTTTCTATTTTCTCAATGAAATTATTGAACATTTCAATTTCTTCATCGCTTATCCCGTGCCTGAGTTTTTCGGTAAAAATCTTTTGCATTTCCTGTCCGTCAAAGATTGCATTCTGCGCTTTTTCGGTTGGAACAAGCCTGTGTATGCGGCGGTCGGTTTTATCGTCTTCACGCGTAAGGTAGCCTGATTTTATCAGTGATTCAACCGCCACCGACGCGATTCCGCTTTTGATTCCGCGGATTTCGCACAAATCCCGTGCCGTGTTGTTTTCGGGGTTATTCGCCAAAAACAACAGAATATCAAAGCAGGTTTGATTTATCTTATACCTGCGCAAAATCGGCTGTGCCATTGTACAGTACGTATTTGAAAGTTTTCTGCCCAGTGCGATCATTTTTATTGCGGACATATCTGCCTCCGTGAATTATTCTAATTTTAGAATTTTTAATATTATAATATTTAATTCTGTTTTTGTCAAGAAAAAATCCGAAAGCCGCGCAGACTTTCGGATTTTTGTTATTTATCAAGTTTTTTGCCCTTGCAGTACTGTGAATAATCGGCGCTTCCCCAGTTTTTATCGTAGGGTCCCAATCCGAGAAATGCCGGATCGCGGTAATCGGGAAGATTGTCACGTTTCGTAAACACCTCTCGCACCGCTTGCAGATACTTAAATCCCCCTTCGTAGTGCGGCAAAAGGTAATGTCCCTCATCCCACTCGTTCCAGTTATCAAGTAAAATCATTTTTGACGCAAGTGAATCTTTCGGCAATGTATCCATAAGCCGTTTGATTTTTTCAAGCAATTCGCGCCACGACGCGGGTTCAAGATTCCAGATAGGTGTTTTTTCCGGAGTGCCGTAGACCTCGGGCATTATGTCCATTCTGGGACGTGGGTCCCACTGCTTGCTTGCGCAGGGAAGAAAATAATACGGGTCTTTTGCGGCACGTGCGTACATAATGCGCATCTGCTCGTTTATTACCTCTTCCTGCGATGGGCGGAGCGGGCTGTTTACAGGCCAGCAATACGTAAAGGTGGAATCGTACCCGCCTTTTTTGTATTCATCATATCTCGAAAGGTCGTCATAGCGGTACTCAACCGTAAATGTGATACCGTCAAAGCCGAATTTCTTTGCATAATCCTGCGCCTTTAAAAACGCTTCCGCCTGTTTTTCTTCGCCGCCGAATCCGTCACGGACGCGGTTCTGATAATCGTAAATAAACAGTACGGGTTTATTATTGATAACAAGATAGTTTTCTTTTAAGAAGTACTGTTCCATCCAGAACGGCAGCAGATTTTCTTCAAAATCTTTCGGATTCGTGTTCCCCCACCGGGACTGCGCCTCGAACATAATTGCAAACCTCATCTGTTTGCCGTATCGGGCGTTGAAAAGGCTCTCGTGAATGCCGTGAGCAAGACGCAAATCGTCAACCGTTATCTTCCTGTCCATACTCTCTTTTTTTCTGTACCAACAGTAGATAAAGCAGTTTACGCCGTGTTCAAGCGCCCATTTTATTTCCCAGTCGCACACTTCGGGATTTTCCTCATCGTATCTTCCCAAAAGCGGCAGCCGCTCGGGATAATCAAGAAATTGGTCAAAACCCTTATGCACGTTTGTGCCGCCCTTTTTCCACGCATTATACACGTGGGCGGCAACGATATAATCCGTTGTCGCCGGCTCGGGCACAGGCACATAATCATAAAGTTTTACATTGTACATTTTGTTCTCCTTATTCGTTAGTGCCTACAACAACCGTTTCAACACCAAGCACTTTGCCCAATTTTTCAAGGGTGGATGCATAGTTTCCCGTACCCATTGCAAAGTGATGTGTCGGCCCCGCAAGACACCATTTTTTAATAAACGCAGGCGTATCGGGCTTGTAGGACGCACGTGTATTCGTGTTTCCGGTTGCGGGTATTGCACCCGCGTTTGAGATTCCCTCGCCGATAACAAACCTGAAACCGCCGTCGGCAGTCTGATTTATGCCGAGCATCGTAAAAGGTCCTTCTTTAAGTTTGAACTCAACCGATGCACCGCTTCCCGCTTTGCCGTGATATTTCTTTAATGAGCGCACAACGGGCTTGCCCTGGGCAAGTTGGATGTGGTGAGGGCCGTCATGACCTACGAGAATGCAGTCACCGTCAAAATCAAACGGATGTATTTCGGCAAAACTTCCGCCGATGCCGATGGTATCCATAATCATCATAGCGATACAGGTCTTAATGTCAAATTCGCCGCACATTGGCACTCCGCGGGCAATAAGCATTGAGTTGCCTAAAATAAGCGAACCGGCAAGTTTGCGGTTTTCGCTTCCCTCGGCACCCGCGTAGAAATATGCAAGTCCGTCAAGTTTATATGTTTTTCTGAACCTTTCAAGCGCCGCCGAAGCCTTTGCGGCGTTAAACAGGTCTTCATCGGTAAGTTTCATTGTTACCGGGTCGCTCTTGGGTTCGGGCATATCAAATTCGTCCTTTATTATTGCCGTCTGTTCGTCGATTTCTTCTTTTGTTACCTTATTGTATTCGGTCAGCAAATCGTCAATTTCCAAAAGCGGAACGTGTATGCCGAACGAATTAAACACGGCTGTGGGGTCGGTATGCATATCGTACATTGCTTCAAGTACGTGCCCCATAAGCCCTATTCTCGCGCCGCGCAGGGTTCTTAACGCCTTGGCGATAAGGCACCATTCGTGAATTGACTGCTCCGCTTTTTTGTCATTATAAAGCGTGCCGATTATAATATCGTGAATCGGTTTGTTCATTCTTGACGCAACTCCGCAAAACTCCGGAACGGAGCAAATATTGTCATTTTCAAGCTGCATAAACGTGTTGGCGTTTTCATAATCCATTGCGCGGCGGGGTTGAAGTGCGCAGAGAATCATCGGTGCGGAACAATCACGCAGCACGGGAGCGAACACGCTTGATGTTGCATAAGTTATCATATTGCAGAAGATAATATCTACGTTTGCGGCGTTGAACTTTGCCGCCGCGTCAAACGCGGAAATACTCGTGTCGATTATTCCCAAATCAACGATTTCGCCCTCGTTTTTTGAAACAAGCGAAACAAAATCGGTGTGATATTTCTCCATATTTTCTTTAAGCCCGGGGAACTGCCCCCAATATGTGCCGTGGGCTGCGGCGAAAATGCCTATTACGGGCTTTTTGGACGGTACTCTTTCAAGCATAATAAAAAAATTTCTCCTTAAATTAATTTTCCACTTGATTATACAACAATTTTGTGGTTTAATAAATAGTAAATAGAAACGTTTTTTTGACAAAAATAAACCTTTTTGAGGTGAAACGCAATGGAAGTCAGGCAAATTCTGCCTTTTGTAAGGTATGCGCACTACACGGAACTGCTGCCCGAATTTACTTCGCACCCGCAGACTGCATACGACCAGCGTATTTTTTTCTGCGCCCGCGGAAAAGTTTCGATTTCGGTAGCCGGGAAAGATTACCTGTTAAGCGAAAGCGACCTTTTATATATACCGTCGGGAACGGAATATCATCTGCACCATGCGGACAGCTCGTATCTGCTTGCGGGGATAAATTTCGATTTTACCGACATGCACCGTAATCTGATAACGCCTATCGTGCCCGCCAGTGAGCGCCGCGGCGGATACAAGCCCGAAATGCGCCTTGAAAACATAACATTTTCCGACGCACCGTGCCTTAACGCCCCCTTTTATATGGAAAAGCAAACCCGGCTGCTTAACCATACAAAGCAGATTATAAACGATTACGAAACAAAACTGCTGTTCTATTCGGAAAAATGTTCCGCAATACTGAAGCTTCTGCTTACGCAGATAGTGCAAAGCAGTGTTTCATCTCTGCGTCCGCTGCCGAAAAAGACAGCTGACATCATAATAACATATATTCAGGATAATTTCAACAGAAATATAACAAACGAAATTATCGGTCAGGAACTGAATTTTCACCCAAACTACCTTAACAGGGTTATGCTGCACCATACCGGAAAATCCCTGCACCAGTACCTTATGTCGTACAGGCTGTCAAAGGCGCTTGATATGTTGCAGTTATCCTCACTTCCCATAACCGACATTGCAAGGGAATGCGGATTCCCGGACGTATCGCAGTTTTCAAGATTTTTCAGGAAACAAACGGGATATTCTCCCTCATCATTCAGATAAACAAGGTGATAAAATGCATTTAATTACCGCCGCCGAACTTACTTTTTCGGCTTTTTGCGAACTCATAGACGATTATGCCGTAAGCGGAACTCCGTTTTTGGGCATGACAAAGCCCGATATCTTTCCCTATTTTGTACGGACCTGCATAAAGCATTCTGCGGGAATAGGGCTTGAAAAAGGCGTTTCGCCCTATACGCGCTATTTTATGGTTGACGAATCGGGCACTGTTTACGCACAGGGCGACGTGCGCCACGAAGCGACAAAATTCAACGTGCTTGTTGCGGGGCAGCTGGGTTACGGAGTGCCGCCGTCAAAGAGAAAATGCGGCTACGGCACAAAAATGTGCGCTCTTCTTATTGAAAAGGCACATGAAATGGGTTTTGAAAGAATAATAATTACCTGCCGTGACGAAAATACCGCAAGCGCAAAAATAATCGAATCAAACGGCGGGAAACTTCTTGAAACCGTTTTTCTCAAAAAAGAAAACATAAATATGCGCCGTTACGAAGTGGATATTTTCGCTTCAACAAAATAACATTAAAATTTGTGCAGTATTTTTTCTATTTTCTACTGGTCAAATGGAGAAAAATATATTATAATACTTCAAAAGGCGGTATGTGCCCCAAACGCGATTTCCGCCAAAGCGATAAATTACAACTGTTAGGAGTGTATTTTTATGCCAGGTTTTTTTACTCACTACATTGCCGGACAAAAGGTTTATGAAAATCTTCCCGCTTCTGCCCGTGAAATTATCGATAAGCGCAAAAGCGTTTTCGATCTGGGTCTTCAAGGTCCTGATTTCTTTGCTTATTACGGCACGCCGCTTAAATCCGACGCAAGTATTCACCGTATGAGCATGATGCTGCACGAGCGTTCGGTTGACGAGTGGATGTCGCTTATATACAGGTATATTGCCAAGCAGGAGGACGCCGACAAAGAAATTATCGTCCCCTACTTCTACGGCTATCTTACCCACTATGCAATTGACTGTGCGGTTAACCCGTATATTCTTTACCGTTCGGGTTTTGTTACGCCCAACGCACCCATGCCGGAGCGTTTCGGAATTTACCGCAAACGCATAAATAATGCAATTGATGAAATAATACTTAAAAAGGAAAAAGGCATAACTCCCGCAGATGTTAAAATTGACGACCTTTTCTGGGTTACTTATGACGAACTTCTGGAAGTATGCCGTATGTTCCCC
Source organism: uncultured Clostridia bacterium (assembly GCA_934434555.1). Classification (GTDB taxonomy): domain Bacteria; phylum Bacillota; class Clostridia; order Christensenellales; family QALW01; genus UMGS1322. Next base: position 50,120 of record CAKRZX010000011.1, on the reverse strand, counting down.
GTAAACATCAAAACCGTTTACGGCAAAGATATTTCCCGCGAGGATGTTATAAAGGCTTATCAGGATATGAATGCCCGCCTTAAAGCAAGAATCAAGCCGGGTCTGTTAAAGCCCATAACCGCAATTTATGAGAAATTCTCAAAAGAATTTACTTCCGGTTATTTCACAAAAACGGTTTACGCGGGTCACGAAGAAGACATCGACTTTATGAATGAAAACCATACCGAGTGGATGACGCCCTGGGATACGAGATACACTTCCACCGAAAGTGTTGAGCAGTTGCTTGAAAAGGGCGTAAGCAACGCTGTTGACATTGTTTCCACCGTAAACGACAGTTACACCGGCGGCGAAACCACAAGCGTACAGGCCATACATAAAATCGGCGGCAATTCGTTTATGACAGGCATTGCATGGAATGCTCCGCTGCTGCTTAAATTCTACGACATCATCTTCAAAAAGGAAGAGGAAGCGCTTGCTCCGAAACTTGAAGAGATGATGAAGAACATTGACGGCTGATGTTTTTACTGCCCGGAAATACTGTTTCGGGCAGTTTTTTTAAGGAATTGTTATGGATAATAATGATAAAAATCTGAAAATTGAACAATCGGGCTTTACCGACGACGGCAACGGTTTGCTTTATGCAAACATTGACGGCTTTCTCTACACCCTCTACGGTAAGAAGAACCGTCTTGTGCTTGCGGTAAATCTTCCCGCACTTAACAAAAACGAGCGCGGAATGATTTCCTGCTATATAAAGGAAAGCGCCGTTCAGCTTGACGGAAAGAAATTCACCCGTGACGGGCTGTATATGTACTTTGACCGTGAAATCGTCAAGGGTGAAGATTACATTCACGAATTTGCCCGTCAACTTTCGGCTTTTCTTATCTCGGTAGGCATTGAGTTTTCAAATCCGGAACTGAATATTTTATTGCACAAAAAAATGTACGTCTTTAAGCCCATTGCCGCGCCTATTGACGATACCGCACCGCCCGAAAGCGAGCCCGACGAACTTCCCAACCTCGAAAACGCGGGGAAATTCAAGTGTTTTATGCTTTCGAACATGGGTGTTCCCGTACTGCTTGCCGTTTGTGCCGTGCTTTATTTTATACTGCTTGTCTGCTACGTAAAAATTGCGGCGGCGGTAGGCTACGTTGCGGGCTGGCTTGTCTGCTATCTGCTTACGGAGCGAAAAAAGAAGCACCTGTTTCTTTTGTCCGTGGCATATTCTTCGATAATGCTTATCGTTTCGGGCATTGCGGCTTTTCTCGTAATGTTTCTTTCGCAAACCGAGATTTACAGTATTTTTGATTTCTTTACCCGCTCTTTGGCGTTTTACCACTGCCTGTTTTCCACGGGACTCGGTATCGTGCTTGCGCTTTTCGGCATTTATTCAACAATTCCGCCGAAAAATTCCGCTAAAAAAGCCGTGCCGGAAGATTTTTAGAAAAAATCCCCTTGTACAGCAAGGGGATTTTTTGTAGAACGAAAATTCAAGTTAAGACTTGACTTTTTTCTTCTTATACACTAAAATTATAAGTGTGAATATTCTTTCACGGAGGAATTTTATGAAACGTTTTTTATGTATCTTGCTTTGCGCTATAATGTGCCTGTCCTTTTTCTCGGTTTCAGCCGACGAGGACTCCCCTTTTATTTTTGAAGTTTTGCCCTACGAAACAAACGAGGCAATTCTCACAAGCAGCAACAGATGTAATCTTATATTTTCAATAAAGCCCCGCAACGGCAGTTCGTTCGGCAAAAAATTTACGTTGGAGAAAATTACCGTGGATTCTTCCGACACAGTTATTTTGGGAGAACCGGTGAGTTTTGAATCCTCAGAGGGAGCCTATGCTACCGACAAAAAATCTGTCCGTTTTAACAGTTCCGTACATGCGGGTCAGTCGGTTGAGTTTGTGGCACATTGGCGGCTTGACGGCTCTTCGGATACAGTGATTGAAAAAGCAAAAATCACCCTTGTTGACCCCAATCCCAACGCTACGGTAAAGGCAGAGCCTGACAGGACTTCCGCCGCACCCGGGTCAACGATAAAAATAAAGTACGAGATTCACAACTCCGGCAACGTGCCTTTGTCGAATGTTTCCGTACTTGATAAAGAAGTTTCTTCACTTTTGAATAAAACTTACGTTTATATGGCAGACAAAAATGCCGTTTTGGGCGTTGGCGAAACGATTACCAAAACCGTTGAGGTTACACCCTCTGCCCAACTTACATTGGCGCCCACCGTTAATTTCAGTTATGACGGTAAATCGGGCAAAACCGCAGGTTCAACAAAAACGATAACCGTTGACGACGCCGTTCCCTTTGTTTCGCTTGAATGCAACACTTACTCGGTAACAAAGGCAGGCGAAACCGTTACTTTCACTTATAAAATAAGAAACGAAAGCAAAACGATTTTGAAGAACCTTAAAGTTTACAATTCCGATTCATCGGACGCGGAGATAGTAAACGGTCCCGTAAGCCTTGAACCGGGCAATACTTTAAGCGGCACTTACACGCAGAAAATAAACAAGAGCGGTTTTTACAAGATTAAAGTAACCTATTCTTATGACGGTGCTGAATCGGAAAAAGACATTACCGCAAAAACCGACAAGGCAATCCGTCTGCCCGATGAAGTCAAGTTCAACATCGTAAGTTTTTCGCCCGAAACGCTTACCGCGGCGGGTGTAATAAACTTCAAACTCCGTGTTGAAAACGCTTCACAGGCTGATATAAATGACGTATATATTTCCGAAGAAAACTCACTTGCGCAGCGCACGCTTGTTGCGGAATCAATTCCCGCGGCGTCAATGAATACTGCTTCGTATATTGAAAAGGACGTTGCGGTAAACATTCCCGCCGATGGCACGGAAGTCAAGTTTATGCTTGCCTACACCCTTGACGGCGAAAGTTATTCTTCATCGCTCATTTACCGTGTAATTTTCGGTTCGCCCCTTGAAACTCCCGTTGCAACCGATACCCCCGCTCCGACGGAAACACCCGTTCCTACCAACGGCGGCGGTTCCGGTACGGTTTTATGGATTGTTTTGGGCGTGTGCCTGCTTGCCTTAATCGGCGCGGCAATATTCTTCCTTATAAGGTTCAGGAATAACGGCGGTTCAACCCCTTCGGGCAGCGGCGCAGTTCACAGAAAAACGGACGTTGACTTCTCTTACGATGACCAGGACGAATATTATGATTCCGACGACAGCGACTATGAAGAGCAGTACGACGAAAACTATGACGAAGCCCCGCAAAATGACGATATCGACGAGGACGGCGTCAAGATTTACAGGAAATAAAGAAAATGCTTTCGGTTTTCACGCCGAAAGCATTTTTTATTATCCGTACTTTTTCCGCTTTATCAGCAGGAAAAGCAGCGTAACCGCCGCGTGTCTTTTGAACTGAACTGTTTCATATTTTCTCCTTGGATTTCAATTTAACAGCGGATACAATAGTACGATTTCGGACTTTTGTCAATTACTGCTCTGTAAACAACTTGTGCAAAAGAAAAGAATGTGATAGAATATCTTATAAGGAGATTTGATATTATGAAGTTACTTATTATACGCCACGCGGAACCGGATTATTCAATAGATTCGCTTACCGAAAAGGGTTGGAGAGAAGCAGAACTGTTAAAACAGCGCCTTATAAAGCGGGAAATCGATTTTTTTTACACTTCCCCTTTGGGAAGAGCAAAAGACACTGCAAAGCCCACCCTGGAAGCCTTGGGGAAACATGCGGAAATCTGCCCGTGGTTAAGGGAATTTGACGGTGTGGCGATAAATACCGACACGGGAAAAGAAACTTATGCATGGGACAGGACGCCTGAGTTTATAAGCCGCAACGAGGATTATTTTGACCGCCGCGCTTGGGCTGAAACACCCTTTATAAAAAGCGGCGACGTTAAAGAAAAATATGACGCCGTTTGCCGCGGTCTTGACGAAATTCTTGCCCGACACGGATATGTTCATACCGGCACGTACTTTTCGGTTAAGGAGGAAAACCGAAAGACAATAGCGCTGTTCTGCCATTTCGGCGTTGAGTGCGTACTGCTTTCGCACCTTTTGAATATTTCGCCTATGGCGCTGTGGCAGGGTTTTGTGGCACTCCCCTCTTCCGTTACCGAACTTGCAACCGAAGAGCGCGAACAGGGTATTGCGTCGTTCAGGTGCAGCAGCTTCGGCGACCTATCACATCTTTACGCCGGCAATGAAGAGCCTTCATTCTATGCGCGCTTCTGTGAAAACTACTCCGCCTTTGACGAACGTCACGAAACATCCCGCTGAAAGGAGAATTTATGAAAAGAACTTTTGAATCAGAATTGCCCGAGGGGTATTATGCAATTTATGAAATTGACGCTAAAAACAAAAAAACGGCAGTGCTTTTGAATATTGCCGCATTCGCTGTTGCTGCGATTTGTATTTATCTTTCGTTCCTGATTGTCCGCCCCTTGAATTTCTTTGAAAATTACAGCCTTGCCCGTGCTGTTGTTTTTATCGCTGCAATGCTTTTATACATTGTTTTGCACGAACTTGTGCATGGCGCGGCATATAAGATTCTGACAAAGCAAAAACTTACTTTCGGATTGACGCTGAGCGTTGCATACTGCGGCGTTCCGAACATTTATGTATACCGCCGCACTGCGCTTATTGCATTGCTTGCGCCGTTTGTTATTTTTATTCCTGTTTTTCTTCTGCCCGCAATATTTCTGCCTGACGCTTGGGATAAGCTTTACTCCTTAATTCTTCTTTCGCTTCATTTAAGCGGGTGCTCAGGCGATATTTACGATGCATTTCTTTATTTGTTCCGCTTTAAGGACGAAACGGTTCTTATGCGCGACACGGGACCCAAGCAGACGTTTTACGTGAAATAAAATAACCGCTCCGAAAACAAACGGAGCGGTTAAATTATATAAAGAATTACTTCTTCATAGCCTCTTCACAAGCAACTGCAACAGCAACGCTCATGCCTACCATCGGGTTGTTGCCCGCGCCGATAAGACCCATCATTTCAACGTGAGCGGGAACGGAGGACGAACCTGCAAACTGCGCGTCGGAATGCATACGGCCCATAGTATCGGTCATACCGTAAGATGCGGGACCTGCCGCAACGTTATCGGGGTGAAGTGTTCTGCCCGTGCCGCCGCCGGAAGCAACGGAGAAATACTTAACGCCGTTTTCAACAGCCCATTTCTTGTAAGTGCCTGCAACGGGGTGCTGGAATCTTGTGGGATTGGTGGAGTTACCGGTGATGGAAACGCCTACGCCCTCGTGAATCATAATTGCAACGCCCTCTGAAACATCATCGGCACCGTAGCACTTAACCTTTGCTCTGTCGCCGGTTGAAAATGCCTTCTCGTAAACGATGTTCAGTTTACCGGTATAATAATCGTATTTGGTTTCAACATATGTAAAACCGTTGATACGGCTGATGATATAAGCCGCGTCTTTACCAAGACCGTTAAGGATAACCCTTAAAGGTTCTTTGCGGACTTTGTTTGCGTTAAGAGCGATCTTTATAGCACCCTCTGCGGCAGCGAAACTTTCGTGACCTGCAAGGAAGCAGAAGCACTTTGTTTCTTCGCTTAACAGCATTGAAGCAAGATTGCCGTGACCCAGACCTACTTTACGCTGGTCGGCAACGGAGCCGGGAATACAGAATGCCTGTAAGCCTACACCGATTTCCTTTGCAGCCTCCGCGGCGGTTTTGCAGCCCTTTTTAAGTGCAAGAGCAGCGCCCAGAGTATAAGCCCAGCAAGCATTTTCAAATGCGATGGGCTGTGTGTCCCTTACGATAGCCTCAGCGTCAACACCCTTTGAAAGTGCAAACTCCTTTGCTTCGTCCAGATCCTTAAAACCGTATTCTTTAAGGACAACATTGATCTGATCTATTCTTCTCTCATAACTTTCGAAATTTGCCATCATCTATGTCCTCCTTATTTCTTTCTCGGGTCGATATAAGTTTTGGCATCGGCAAAGCGACCGTACGTACCGATGTTCTTCTCGTAGGCTTCCTTGGGGTCAACACCCTTTTTGATAGCCTCCATCATTTTTCCTAAATGAACAAACTTGTAGCCGATAACTTCGCCGTTTTCGTCAAGTCCTTCTTCAAGAACGTAGCCCTCGGCCATTTCAAGGTATCTGACGCCCTTTGCGGCTGTTGAGTACATTGTACCTACCTGTGAACGGAGACCTTTGCCCAAGTCCTCCATACCTGCGCCGATAGGAAGTCCTCCCTCGGAGAACGCAGTCTGTGTTCTGCCGTAGGCTATTTGCAGGAAAAGTTCGCGCATTGCAACGTTGATTGCGTCGCAAACAAGGTCAGTATTAAGCGCTTCAAGCACGGTTTTGCCCGGAAGTATTTCCGCAGCCATAGCCGCAGAATGTGTCATACCGGAGCAGCCGATTGTTTCAACAAGAGCCTCCTGAATAATACCGTCCTTAACGTTAAGGGTAAGTTTACATGTGCCCTGCTGAGGTGCGCACCAGCCTATGCCGTGAGTAAGACCGGAAATGTCCTTAATTTCTTTGGAACATACCCATTTGCCTTCTTCGGGAATAGGAGCGGGTTCGTGTTTAGCGCCCTTTGCAACACACATCATTTCTTCAACTTCATTTGAGTATTGCATATAAATTTTCCTCCTTAAAAATTTATTTACCGCAACTATTATAACTAATTTCAAGAAAAATAGCAACCGAATTGTTCTGTTTTTTCGCTTTTTATCATATATTTTTATTCCGAGCAAAATATTTTTCGACAATACGGCAATAGTATGATATACTATGTCTGTAAAAAACACGGAGGTGAAACAATGAATTTTGTGCTTTTAACAAAAACCGTGGCATGGTGGCAGGCGCTGATTCTCGGAATATTGCAGGGCTTGGCTGAATTTTTGCCCATTTCCAGCAGCGGACATCTTAAAGTTGCCGAAGCGGCAATGAACCTTGACGGTCTTCCCCGCCTTTTTGACGTATGTCTTCATATCGGAACGCTTGCAGCGGTCTTTATCGTTTTCCGCAAGGATATATGGTCGATAATCCGCCACCCGAAACAAAAAATGACGCTGCTTATTATCGCCGCAACGATTCCCACGGTGATAATCGCCGTTTTGCTTGAAGTTGTTTTAAGCGATAATTTTTCTTCGGCGTTCCTCGGTTACGGATTTATGATTACGGGACTTGTGCTTTACACTATGGAGATTATTCCCAAAGAACATCAAAAAAAGAACCTTGATAATGTTACTCCCCTTGATGCCGTTAAAATCGGCTGTATTCAGGGGCTTGCAACGCTTCCCGGTGTTTCCCGCTCCGGTTCAACCATTGCCGGCGGCGTGTTCTTCGGGCTCGACAGAAAGTTTCTTGCGCGCTTTTCATTTCTTATGAGTATTCCCGCAATACTCGGTGCTTTCTGCTGGGACGTACTTAAACTTATATTAAAGCGCGGCGAACCCGCAGCGGTGGCAATTACTCCTCTGCCCATTATTATCGGTACGGTTACGGCGTTTATCGTAGGCTATGCCGCAATAAAGTGGATGCTTAAACTTATTTCGGATAAATCTTTCAAGCCCTTTGCAGTATATGTATTTGTTCTCGGATTCCTCGTATGCCTTGACAAGTTCGTGACACATATAGTTTTCTGACGGATTTTTGCTTTTTCCTGCAAACTTGCGGCATAAACCGTTCCTGACGGGGCGGTTTATGCCGTTTTTGCAATTTTGAATTTTCAATCCTGCAAAATTCATTTATTTTATTTGAAATTCAGGTGATTTTTAAGTGTATTTTGAATAAAAAGCACCAGAAAGGTTCAAAAATCGTCAAAATTCCTGTTGCCAAAAAACAATTTAAGCGTTATAATATTATCGAAAATTAGATTGGCGAGGTTTGGGTTGATACTAAATCCGCCCGCTTTAATCTTAAAAAATTATGGAGGCAGTTTTATGACAAAGAACATCAAACTTCTTAACTGGGTTGACCAAATGGCTGCGCTTTGCAAGCCCGACAAAGTCGTGTGGATTGACGGCTCCGAAGAGCAACTTGAAGCACTTCGTAAAGAGGCGCTTGCTACCGGCGAACTTATTAAGTTAAACGAAGAAAAACTTCCCGGGTGCTATCTTCACCGCTCCGCTATTAACGACGTTGCGCGTGTAGAACAGCGTACTTTCATCTGCACCACCGATAAAGACGGCGCAGGTCCCACAAACAACTGGATGGCTCCCAAGGACGCCTATGATAAACTTGGTAAGCTTTTTGACGGCTCAATGAAGGGTCGCACAATGTACGTTATCCCCTATTCGATGGGTCCCATAGGCAGTGAGTTTTCAAAAATCGGTATTGAACTTACCGACTCTATATACGTAGTGGTATCAATGGCTATTATGACCCGTATGGGCAAAGCCGTACTTGACCAGCTTGGCGACGGCGACTTTGTAAAGGGTCTTCACTCCAAGGCTCAGCTTTCCGAAGAGGACAGATACATCTGCCACTTCCCCGAGGACAATACAATTTGGTCCATCAACTCCGGTTACGGCGGAAACGTTCTTTTGGGTAAAAAGTGCTTTGCGCTCCGTATCGCTTCCTACCTTGCAAACAAAGAGGGCTGGATGGCTGAGCATATGCTTATCCTCGGTATTCAGGATCCCAAGGGCGATATCAAATATATCTGTGCCGCGTTCCCCTCTGCCTGCGGTAAAACGAACCTGGCAATGCTTATCCCGCCGGAAATCTATCGCAAACAGGGCTACAAAGTATGGTGCGTAGGCGACGATATTTCGTGGCTGCGCATAGGTCCCGACGGCAGACTTTGGGCTATCAACCCCGAGAACGGTTTCTTCGGCGTTGCTCCCGGAACCAACGCTCACAGCAACCACAATGCGCTTGAAAGCACAAGAAAGAATACAATATTCACAAACGTTGCGCTTAATCCCGAAGACAACACCGTTTGGTGGGAAGGTCTTACCGACGAAATGCCCGAACATCTTATTGACTGGAAAGGCAACGACTGGACACCCGCTAAGTTCGACAAGAAAGACAAGTCGACATATGCGGCTCATCCCAACAGCCGTTTCACGGCTCCCGCTGTAAACTGCCCCTGCATTTCTTCGGAATTCAATTCCGGCAAGGGTGTGCCGATTTCGGCTATTATCTTCGGCGGCAGACGCGCAAAGACCGCTCCGCTTGTATATCAGTCCCGTTCATGGCAGCACGGCGTGTTCGTAGGCTCAACAATGGCAAGTGAAACCACCGCAGCGGCGGCAGGTGCGGTAGGCGTTGTTCGCCGCGACCCCATGGCTATGCTTCCTTTTATCGGCTACAATGCAAACGATTACTTTGCTCACTGGCTTGATATGGGCAAGAAACTCGGCGACAAGGCTCCCAAAATATTCAATGTTAACTGGTTCCGTACCGATGATAACGGACACTTCATCTGGCGCGGATTCGGCGACAATATGCGTGTTCTTATGTGGATTCTTGCCCGTTGTGAAGGCAAGGCAGACGCTGTTGAAACACCTATCGGCTTTGTTCCCAAGGCAGAGGACATCAACATCGAAGGTCTTGACATTGACAAGGCAACCGTTGAAGGTCTGCTGAACGTTGACAAGGCTCTCTGGGAGGATGAAGTTAAAGGCATTGAAGAGCATTATGCGAAACTCGGCAGAGTTCCCGCAGAACTTCAAGGCGAACTTAAAACTCTTAAAGAGAATCTTGAAAAATAATATTTGCTGAGATACTTAAAAGCGATACGGAGAAATTCGTATCGCTTTTTTTGTATCAAAAAAACGGCGCAGGAATCATCTCCCGCGCCGTGCATCTTATAAATTTACTCTTCGTTCTCGCTGTTATCTTCCGGTTCAGTGTCCTTCGTTTCAGGCTCTTTATACGCAAGTTTCGCAACGGAAACCTCGTATGCAACCTTGGTAACAACATTTTCATCATCGATTTTCTTCTGATATTCTCTGCTTTGAAGTCTGCCCTCAATAGCGATATTATCGCCTACGTTGAGTTGCTGGCAATACCTCGCCGCTCTGCCCCAGCAAATAAGCGGAATATAATCGCTCTTGCCGTAGGCGCGATTTACCGCAAGCAGAATATCCGCAATTTCCCTTGAAAACGGGGTAACACGATATATGGGCGGCTTGCAGATGTAGCCGTCAAGTGTAATCTTATTTACGTCATATTCGGTTTCAGGCTCTTTGATTTCACGGGCAAAGGTCTGTAATTGAAGTTTGCTCTTCTGCGGGTCGGTAAGAATGTTGTAACTGCGCAACTGTCCCTCTACCTGAATGCGTTTACCGGTTTTAAGGTCGTCAATGTCGGCAAGGCGTTCCGATATAACTACCGGCAGAATATCACTCTGCCCCGACATACGTTTTATTTCAATTTGAAGACAATAAAACTTTTCGCCGAATACCTCGTGGCTGAAAACCGCATCACCGCAAACCGTGCCGCAAAGAGTAATCTTGTTATTTTCCGCTTGAATCATTATAAATTCCTCCTGATGTATATATTTTCGGTTTAATATATTCGTCTGTTCCTCTGTTTATTACAAAAATATTCTATAATATGATTGTGTTGCCCGTTTGGGCGCTTTGTGAAATTTTGCAAAGAAATATTTTAAGGCAATTTGTGCTGTACTCCCTGCATATCCACCGAATAGTTTTCGCCGTAAATAACCTCGCTTACGGGGCACACGGTAAACCCGCGCTGCTGCAAAGTTTCAAGTATTTCGGGCAATGCGTCGGGCGTGTACCTGGCGTTATTATGGCAAAGAATTATATCTCCGTTTTTCACGCTTTTAAGCACACGGTTCACAAGTGCCTCTTTGCCGAGTTCTTTCCAGTCAAGAGAATCTATTGACCACTGCACGGGATTCATATTGAGTTCTTTAAGCGTAAGCACAAGAGTGTCGTTATAATCGCCGTATGGCGGACGGAACACCTTCGGACGCTTGCCCGTTAGCGTTTCCACCCTGGTATTCACGCTTTCGATCTCCTTTATCATCTGCTCTTTTGTCAGTTTGCTCATTTCGGGATGATTTTCGGAATGATTTCCTATTTCAAACCCGCGATCGCTTATTTCCTTTACCATTTCGGGATAATTTTCTATCCAGAATCCCACAAGGAAAAACGTTGCTTTAACGTTGTAACTGTCGCAGATGTCCATAAGCCGCCGCGTATTGTCCGCACCCCACGCCGCGTCAAAACTGATTGCCACCTTATTTTCGTCGGTATCAACCGAATATATGGGTTTTTCCTTTCCCATTGTGCCGAAAACCGTGATGTCTTTTTTTATAAACACAGTTTCAACAATAACTATTGCCAGCAAAAGTACCGCGCATACGGCATAAATATACTTTTTCACAAAATCACCTCAGTAAAAATCTATGCACCGAATAAAAAAATGAGTACTTTTTTTCCCTTAAAAGCCGAAAACGAAACTTTTGTATTGACAAATCAAGGCTATTTATAATATACTATATGTAGTATTTTTACGGAGTGAAGAAAATGAGCGAAAATTCAAAACCTATAATCAACAATGAACTTGTTGAGGCTATGAGCCAAAAACTTATCGATGAAAGAAGTCTTATGTCCCTGTCGGATTTCTTCAAGCTTTTTTCCGACGAATCAAGGCTTAAAATATTATATCTGCTTACAATGAACGAAATGTGCGTTTCGGATATCGCCGCCACGCTTAATATGAATCAGTCTACCGTTTCGCACCAGTTAAAAACTTTGCGCAACAGCAGGATTGTTAAATATCGCAGGGAAGCGAAAATAGTTTACTATTCTCTTGACGACGACCATATCGGGCAGATTATTCTGCAAGGGCTGCTGCACATAAGCGATTTTGACTGATTATGGCTTTTGAAAGCATTCTGGCTAATCTCCCCGCCGAGCCGGGGGTATATATCTACAAAGATGCGAACGGAACGGTTATTTACGTGGGCAAAGCCCGTGTACTCAAAAACCGCGTACGTTCGTATTTTCATTCTTCCTCGCTCACTCCCAAAACAAAGCAACTTGTTTCAAACATAGCGGACATAAACTATATTGTAACCTCAAACGAACTTGAAGCGCTGCTTTTGGAAAATAACCTTATAAAAAAATATAAGCCGAAATACAATATTCTGCTTAAAGACGACAAGGGCTACCCGTATTTGCGCATTGACGTGCGGGAAAGTTATCCCAAACTTGAACTTGCCCGAAAAATGGCTTTTGACGGTGCACAGTATTTCGGTCCATATCACGGCGGCGGAAGCGCAAAGGCAATCGCCGAACTTGCCACTTCTCTCTATCCCCTGCGCTCGTGCAATTTTACTTCCTTTGAGAACGTGCGGCCGTGCCTTAAATACCATATAAACAAGTGCCCCGCACCCTGTGCAAAGGACTGCAAAAGCGAATATCGGCAAAACGTGCAGAATGTAATCGCTTTTCTTAAAGGCGACGATTCCGCCGTGCTTGACACAATGCGAAAAAAAATGGAAGCCGCGGCTGAACGGCTTGACTTTGAAACCGCAGCGGAAATTCGGGATAAAATAAAAAAGGCGGACGAGATACTTTCAAAGCAGAAGATAGTGCTTGACAGAAACACGGATATTGACGTTGTGTCAGTTATGATTCGCAACACATACGGCGTTATCTGTTCGCTTTACGTGCGCTCCGGCAGACTTACGGGCGTAAACACCCGCGAATTTACCGAGGTTTTCTGCACCGAAGAAGAACTTTTAAGGGAATACCTAATTCAGAACTACACTTCCGGCGCAATGATCCCCAAAGAGATTGTTTGCGACCGCACACCGGAAGATATTGAACCGTTAAGTCAGTTAATTTCCGAAAAGCAAAACAAAAAAGTAATTATAACCGTTCCGCAAAGGGGTAAAAAAGCAGAACTTTGCCTTATGGCAAAGCGCAACGCAAGGGAAAAAATAGAAAAATCATCATTGAGCGCAATATACCGCAACGAACGCACAGAACACGGAATGCGCGAACTTGCCGAAACTCTCGGGCTTAAAACGATACCGGCGCGAATGGAATGTTTTGATATTTCCCACATTCAGGGTACGGACACCGTTGCGTCTATGGTAGTTTTTTCGGGCGGAGTACCCAACAAAAAGGAATATCGGCGCTTTAAGATTCAGCACCCCGGCAACGATGACTTTGCGTCTATGCGGGAAGTTACTTTCAGGCGGTATTCCGACGGAAAGAATCAAAAACCCGGATTTGAGAAACTGCCCGATTTAATTATAATCGACGGCGGCAAGGGTCAGTTAAGTTCGGCTTATTCAATAATTCATGAAGAATTGGGGCTGAACATACCGATGATAGGTCTTGCAAAAAGGTTGGAGGAAATATATCTTCCCGGGCAGCCGCTGCCTATCCTGTTGCCGCTGTCGTCACCTGCAATACAGATTTTACAGGCAATACGTGACGAAGCACACCGATTTGCCATAACATTTCACCGCTCATTACGCAACAAGCATTCCCTTGTTTCGCGTCTTGATTCTGTTCCGGGAATAGGTGAAAAACGCCGTAAAGCACTGTTCAGGGCGTTCGGTTCGGTTGAAAAAATAAAACAGGCGGACTTGAAAGATATAGAAAATGTTGACGGCATGAATAAGCCGTCGTCACTTGCCGTTTACGAATACTTTAACAGCGAAAAAGACCTGAATGATAAGACTTGACAAAAACGCCTTTTATTCTGTTTTTTTCGTTAAGAAACACCGCCCTTACAAGTAATAATGGGTTTCCCTGCAAAAAATATGCACCTCAAAAAGCACATGTCTTTTGGGGTGCATATAATATTATTTATGCAAATTTATAAGTTCGGGAAAGGACGCTATAAAAAATATAACCGATAAACCCAATGCTATGGAACTTAATATAATTCCTGCAAGAGCCATGCCCCGCTTATGTATGCTTTTTCTGCCCATTATTGAAAAAGGCAGTGCATTGAGAGCCAAACAAAACGCCAGCGGACCCGAAAAGCATAGAATAAGCGAAAACAGACTTAATATGAATCCGAGAATTGCAAATGCCTTCCACGGACCTATATCGGCAGGTTCTGCCGCAGGCTGAGAATACGCTTCAAAACTCTGCGGCGCTGAATACTGAACATTTTCAATATTAACGGGATTGCCGCACTCAGGGCAAAATTTTTCTGTTCCCCGGATTTCTTTTCCGCAATTTGTGCAAAACATATCAGTTCCCCCCTGATCTTAACGGTAATATCCGCCCATTCCGGAAGAAATTCCGATTATTACGGCAAAGAAAACAATCGTTGCAATAAGCGATATGCCCATGGCAATGGCATTCATTACTATGCCCGCTTTTGCTTTGCCGCCGTTTCTTGTGCTCTTTCTGCCTAAAATGGAGAATACAAGCCCGAACGCGCCCCAAATCAGCGAGAAGTAAATAAACCAACTCATACAAAGTGAGAAGATTCCCAGTGCAAAGCCTACTATGGCAAACACTTTCCACGGTCCGTTATCGGGCATTGAAGCAGGCGCAGTATACGGAATGCTGTTCACAACAGGCTGTTCCGCAGTCTGTCCGCTTCCGGTGTTTTCCGCCTTTTCTTTCTCAAAAAGAAGCATTTCGTTACGGCAATCTTCGCAATATTTTTCGTTGCCCTCAACCTGTTTTCCGCATTTGATACAATACATAAATTTGTCCCCTTTCAATTATTTGACCGCACGGTCAAAAAGTTCTGTTATTTCACTAAACAGCGTTTCGTTTATTTCGCTGTACAGTTCGTTATCGACGCCCGCATAAAAAGCCTGTAACTGCTCGTGTGCAGGCTCTTTGCCGAGGCGTTTTACATCTCGCGCCACCTGCTTTCTGTATCCGACCGCGCGGGAAGAAAACAATATCGTTTCGTGTCCCGATTCTGCGCCCGTGCCGATATAATACTCCGTGTTGGGATTCGTTATTTCCACCCTGTGGGAAATAACCGACTGCCCCGAAAACGATATTATCATATCCCTGTTGCCGTGAGCGACAAGCACGGGAATATCGGTTGAATTTATTCCCTTGACGCCCGAACATTCGGTATATTTGCCGAAAAGAATCTTCTGATACACGTCAAGGAAAACGTGAGGAAGCCCGTCAGAGGCGATTTCGCCCGCATACTGCCGCCCTTTGTCAACAATAAGATGATAGCAGTCATTTACCGGTGCAACAGCCGCACAGGCGCGTATATTGCCCTTTAAGGCAAGCACCGATGTTGCCGCATATCCCCCGCATGAATGTCCCAGTAAAAGCAAGGGCATATTTTTGAATTCATCGGAATCCTGAATATATGCAAGGGTGTTATCCAGGTCAACAAGCGCCTGACACATACCCACCGTGGATTTTCCGCCGGAAGAATATGTTCCGCATCCGTCATAGGCAAAAACGGAATAGTTTTTTCTTACAAGGTACCGTATGACAGAAAGATAATCGTCTGCCCCGGCGTGCAGACCGTGGGTAAGCACCACAAGCCCTTTTGAATTTTCAGCCTGATAGTAATAGCCTTTAAGTATCACTTTGCCCGACGGGTACGAAATTTCTCTTCTCGGGAGTTCGTCCTTTACAAGTTCGTAATTGCAAAGCCCGGGTGTGATTGAATAATCGGGGCGCTCAAAGCGTGGAAAACAGGCGTCATAAAGCGCGGCGGCACCCATTGCGGCAGCAACGCTCAATCCCGAAACCGCAGCGGCGGCAACTATTGCCTTAATGCGTTTCTTATCCGTCGTTCTCACTCTCCCCTGTTTTTTTAATATAATCTTTTACCGTATAAAAATTATAACCTGTTTTTTCGAGAAAATCAATAGTTTCGGCAAACTTTTCAAAATATTTTTTTCTGCCCCTGTTTACAAAGAGCCAATCGGTAATATTCAGCCTGTACCCCTTTGTCAGATTTTTATCCGTAAGTTCAAAAGGGTGAACGTAAAACAGAAAGGAATCCGCATTTTTTATATGCCTTTTAAGCACACGGCGCATAAACCACCAAGGAAAAAGCCTTAAATATGCTCCGCCCGACACGGGAATCTTTGCCGTTTTCGCAATGGCGGGTTTTACCTCAAAAAAACCGTCCTTTTCGCAAACGGAGTCGTTTATTTTCCTAAAAGACGCAAGCGACACTCTGTTTGAACCGTAAGTGTTATTGACTTCAAGCACGCTTGAATCATATAAGAATCCGTTGTCTTTAAGCGCCCGCAATCCCTCATCTGTTATGGAAAAGCAGGGCGCACGGTAACCCACAGGTTCAATGCCGGTAATTTTAAGAATCTTTTCTTTCATTGCCGAAAGCACAAGAGAATACTCTTCGTAAGTGTTTATCGGTTTGTGCTT
The DNA here is from genome assembly GCA_934434555.1 of uncultured Clostridia bacterium. GTDB lineage: Bacteria > Bacillota > Clostridia > Christensenellales > QALW01 > UMGS1322. Next base: position 33,796 of record CAKRZX010000011.1, on the reverse strand, counting down.
TAACGAATGCACCGCGATTTCGTGCCCGTTTTCCGCCGCCCTTTTCAGCCGTTCGGCGCACAAATCAAGCATTTGTTCGGTAACAAACAGCGTGGATTTTATATTTTTTCCATCAAGAAAGTCAAGAAACGCATCAAGCCCCTCGGTGCACGCGCGGTTTTTATCAAATTCCGCACTATGCATACACTCCGTTTCAAAAAAAGACTCCGCGTCCATAGTCACATATGCCGTCATTGTATGTATTCTTTCAAAAATTCGCAGATTGTGCTGTCGTATTTTTCAACCGCGTTTATTCTCACGTGAGAGTGAATGCCTTTATCGAACCACACAAGTTTTTTCGGCGCGGTACAGGTATCAAAAAGCAGTTGCCCCTTTTCAGGCACCGAATAAGTGTCCTTTTTTGTATAAATAAAAAGTATGGGCTTTTTAAGTTTGGGCATAAGGTTTATGGGTGAAAATTTCACAGGGTCCTTGCCCGAAACAAGTTTAATCAAAAGCCTGAACTCCGCTAAAAACGGGAACAGCGGCTTATTGCGCTCGATTAAATGATTCTTGTAACTTTCTATAAAGTTCACGTACATTCCGTCGGCAGACATACCCTTTATGCATTCGGGGCAGTTTTCGCTTGTTAAAGCATACAGTGCCGTTGCCGAGCCGATACATATGCCGTGCAGGAACACTGTTTCAATGCCGCACTGCTTGTTAAGAAATTTTGCCCACGCAATTATATCTTTGTATTCCCTCAACCCCAAAGTATTGAATTTGCCCTCCGAAAGGCCGTGGGAACGATTATCTACGGCAAGCACGTTATATCCGCTTTTCTTAAACGGCTCGGCAAAATAGTAAGAATATATGCACGATTCCATTCTGCCGGGAATAATTATTACCGCTTTTTTATTTCCGAAATCGAAGTATTCGCCAACTAAACGGAATCCGTCGCTTTCTATACTAACTTCACTGCAAAATTCTCCGTTTTCTTTGCCCCAAACAGCACCCACACGGAACATTTCTTCCTGTTCGGGGTCATCCCAACTGCATTCTCTTGACCACTTTTCTTTATTCTGCCTTACAAGCAGAACGTTAAAAATTATAAGCGAAATAAGCATTGTGGGCAGCACGCACAGTACAACGACCGCCGAAAGAGCAATAAGAATGATTTTTGCCATCACATTACCCCCACAAGCAGATTGTACACTTTCTGTCCGCCGGGGAAGAAATTCACTTCCATATCGGGGAAAGCGCTTTCTATTTTTTCGCGCAGCGCATCTTCCTCTGCTCCGTCAAAATTCTCGCCCGTTATAACGCAGACGGAATAGCCCTCGGAAATGCCGTCAAGTTTCTGCATTGCGCTTATAAGCGTTTGTGCAATATCCTGTGAGGAAGAAACGAGTTTATTGTCCGCAAAGCCGATAAAATCGCCTTTTTTACAGGAAAAATCCGTGCCGGTGTAGTCCTTTACGGAGCGTGCCACCGCCGCGCACTTAACCTCTGCCGCGCCGTTTTTCATTGCCTCAATACGCGCGGATACATCTTCGATATCAGACGTGCCCATAATAAGCGCATAGTAGCCCTCAATAAACGAGCGTGTGGGAATAACGGTGATTTTTCCGTTTTTTGAAAGTTCCGCAGCCTGTTCAGCCGCTTTGATTATGTTTGAGTTGTTGGGAAAAACAACGATATTTTCGGCATTTACCTCGTTAAACGCATTAATAAATTCCTCAGCAGACGGATTAGAGGTTATCCCTCCGTTTATAATTATATCGCTGCCGCTTTCCTTTATAAGCGAAACAATTCCGTCACCCTCGGCAACGGAAACTATGCCGATTTTCTTTTTGGGCTTGTTCAGTCCGCTGTGCTGAACCTCCATATTTTCAAGTTTGAACGTTATAAACTCTCCGTATGAATTTGCAAGCGCAATGACCTTTGCCGGCTCAAAGGTGTGAATATGCACCTTTACTACCGTCCCCGCCCGCGTTACTGCAAGGGAATTACCCGACTTTTCAAGTTCTTTTATGAAATCTTCAAGCGAAAATGCGTGTACATCGGTTTTGCTGTTCATAAGTTGAAGCAGGAATTCAGTGCAGTAGCCAAGATTGAATTCGCTGTTTTCGTCAAAATCAATATTCTGTTCATTAACGGCGGGAAGCGTTTTTACGGGCGTTACGTTAAGTTCCACAGATTCCCCCATAAGCGCCTTTGCCATACCCTCAACTATGGTTATATAGCCCATGCCGCCGCTGTCAAGCACGCCCGCCTCTTTTAATACGGGCAGAATCTCCGGCGTGCGGTTAAGGCTTTCTTTCATCTGCCCCACGTACAGGCAGAACAGTTCGTCTATGGTTATTCCCCTGTATGTACGCAGATTTTCCGCACCCTCGCGGGCAACGGTAAGTATTGTCCCCTCAACGGGCCTTACCACCGAGCGATAAGCCGTGCGGTACGCCGAGACAAACGCATTCCGCAATTCGTTGGGGTTTGCTATCCCGCAACTTTTCAGTTCGTTATAAATGCCCAAAAACAGTTGTGAAAGTATAACGCCGGAGTTTCCTCTTGCGCCGAAAAGCATACCCGTGCTAACTTCTTTAAGATATTTGCCCAAATGCTTTTCTTCTTTTGCGCACCTTACGCCGTTTTCAAGGGTCAGGCACATATTTGTTCCCGTATCGCCGTCGGCAACGGGGAAAACATTCATCGCATTTATCTCTTTTTCGTGATTGCGGATATTGTTCAGTCCGCTTATGAGCATTGTCTGAAAAATGCTGCCGTTAATATGATTTTCTCTCATTATTACTGCTTTTCCGTTTTACCTAAATTCTTTATTGAAGCGGGCAATATGAATGTAAGCGTATAGGCGATAAGGCATCCCAGCGCCGATATCGCCGTAAGATAAATAATCGCGTCAGAACCGGCACTTTCAGAACCTTTAAGCGCAGTAAGCACCACGCCCGCGCCCAGTCCCGTTGCAACGCCGGAAAACAGTCCCTGAACGGCAAAATACATCGCCGAATGGGATATTCCGGTGCGCTTTTCATCGTCTGCGGCAAGTTGAGAGGGTATTGAATACGCCACCGCAAACAGTGCACCTATACCAAGAGATGCAATAAGCCCGCCCGCAATTGAAAGCACCGTATTTAATGTGCCCGCCGGAATGAACGAAATTCCGAAAAGCGTAAGCATTGATGCTGAAAACACAAGTAAAACGTACTGGAACGCAAAGCGGAAGCCCTTTTTGCGAATGAGTTTGTTATAAATCATAAGCGTAAACGGCACAGGCGCAAACGCCGCAACCATAACGAGAATCATGCTCATTTTTGTAAACGAGAAGTATTCGTTTATTCCGCCCAAAAACAACTGCACGCCGAAAGTCATAAAAGAATATACAAGCATCCAGATGATGAAATCCTTATTTTTCAGTGTATAAAGCAAGGATTTTCCCAGGTTTACGGTTTCGAAATCAAGTTTTTCGTCGCCGAGAGTTGATTTTTCCTTAATCATAAACAGAGGAATAAGCATTGTAAGCACAAGAGGAAGCAGAATAAGCGCAACGATGCGGATATTTATGCCTTTAAGCAGTGCGCTTACAGCCACGTAGCCGATAATGAAATAAACGATATCACATACCGACTTTACATTTGAAAGAAACGTGCGGTCCTGTTCGTTATCGATTATTTCGGTAAACGTTGCATAATAGGTTACCATGGTTAGGGTGTAGGACGAATAGAATATGCACAGAAGCACCCCGTAGTAAACCGTGTTAGTCATTGATACGCCGTCAACGGGTGTATACGCCGTAAAGGCTATAAAGGAAAGTATCATAGGAATCATTCCCATAATTATGGACGGACGCCTGCGCCCGAAACGGCTTTTGAGTTTATCGGTAAACGCCGCCATGGGAATATCGACAACGCCGTCGACAATTTTCGCAATCAGGACAAAAACTGCCCAAACGCCCGCTATAACAAGGTCTTTTTGCTTAAAAGTCTGAAACGGTATCGCCGCTTCGCCGAATCCGCCCACAAGCAGCGCGCTGCAAAGATAGGAACCCATAAACAGGTTAAGCAGATTCACGCCCATTGCCGAGCAGCCGTAAAGTATGATCGATTTTTTGCTTTTTAGTGTGTTCATTTTTTGCTCCGTTATTTTTCTTCAATAAGTTTTGTAACAAGTTCTTTTTCAAATTCCAGCCCTTTTGAAATGGGCGTGCCCATATAAAAAGCCGTCATAAGTCCGGGACCTATATTTATTCCGCAGGACGGATAAACTTCCGTAAAGTAAATTTTCGCGGGATTAAACTTTTCCTTAATCATATCCATATAAGCAAGCGCCTGTTTTTTGCGGTTTGAATGGGCAATAAACACGGTTTTATCCGAAAAATCGCCGCCCGTTTCTTCCATATAACGCAAAAAAACTTTATACGCCTGTTTTTCACCCTTTGTCTTGCCGAGCACCGTGGTAAGGCCGTTTTCGTCAAATTCGCCTATGGGTTTTACGCCTATAAGCGTACCGAAAAATGCCGTAGCGTGAGATATTCTGCCTTTTTTTGCAACAAAGGAAAGGTCGTCAAGCCAGCCGCACTCACGGAAACAGTTCTTATTTTCATTAAGCCACTGCCCCGCTTCGTCAATGCTTTTACCCTGCGCCCGCAGGTTTGACGCATAAATTGCCATAAGCCCTATTGCCGCGGAATAGCGCATTGAATCCACAAGCACGATTTTCGCCTGAGGATTCTCTTCAAGCAGTTTATCACGCCCCAAAGACATAAATGAAAATGAGCCGCTTATGCCGGAAGAAATGGTTATTGCAAGAACCGCTTTCCCCGCGTCGGTGAACTCCTTAAATTTTTCATACCACTCCTGAACGTTGGGCGGTGCGGAAGTGTAACCGTCCGGGTGCGCTTTCAGGTCCTGATAGAATTCCTCTGCCGTGGTGTCGTGCCATTCAAGGTCTGAAATTCTGTCCGTTTTATCCGGCGCATTGAAATGCCCCGGAATGAGCTCGATTCCGTACTCCTCGCGCACTTCCTTTTTAAGGTCGCAAGAAGAATCGGTCAAAATAACATAATCCATATTATCTGTCCCCCATATATTTTTTTAAAAAATTATAAAAAGCCGACTGTATCTTTTCTCCGCCCGCAATCAGGGCAGTTGTATGCCCCGCTTCCGGAATGGAAAGCAGAATCTTATCGCTTTTACACGCATCAAACATTCTTTTTGTGTCGCCCTTAGGCACAACGGCGTCCTTTTCACCGTAAAGGAACAGTGCCGGCAAAGTGCAGTTTGCCAGATGTTTTACGGTAGATTCTTTCAAATCAACCTTCATCTTTATTTTTACAAGCGAATTGCACATAAAAAACATCCACTTCGGCACACCGATACGGGAAATGATACTGTTTTGAAGTTCGGCAGGCGAGCAGAACCCGCAGTCAAGCACAAGTGCGCGTACGCAGGTGTTTTCAAGACTGTCCGAAACATACCCTACCGTTGCCGCGCCCATACTTATGCCGTAAAGCGCAATGCTTTCGGGTTGTTTTTCTCTTTGCAGATACTCAATCCAGCAAAGCAAATCTTTTGATTCGCACAGCCCCATACTTGAATACTTTCCGCCGCTTTCGCCGTATGCACGCTGGTCAATAAGAAGAATATTATACTTTCTCTCAATCAGCCCTTCGCCCGATGCGGCAAAATTTATCCACGGCACGGCGTGATATCCGTGCAGCAGCACAACCGTTTTCTTACTGCCGGAATCGTAATATCTTGCCGAAAGCCGCGTTCCGTCATAAGAAACGCAGAAAACTCGTTCTGCGGGAAGTTTTTCAAGTTCGGTATAATTTGCAAGGATTTCTTCTCTGAACGGTGCATAGTGGGCATCTTCAAGCGCACGGGCTTTAAGTTTATCCGAATCCGCACGGGCAAAGAACTTTTTGAACATTGCGATGTTTACAATTACATACGATACAATAAACCCCGCAAGCAGAAAAGCCGCAACGCCCGCAATTACCCTTAAATGCATTATCCGAGTTTGCCCTCTATGTAGTCAATAACCTGTCCCACGGTTTCAAAGCCGTCTGAATCGTCAAAGCGAATGCCGAAACGCTCTTCAAGAACAATTACAAGGCAAATAAGCCCCACGGAATCAAAGCCGAGTCCGCTTACAAGATTCGTGCTTTCGTCACACTTTTCGATAACTTCTTTGCGCGTAGGGTCAATGGATACAACCGAATCTTTTAATTCTTCAAAAATTTCCTGTCTTGTTTTCATAAAAAACTCTCCTTATCCGAGCGTGTAACGCTTGATTTTCATGCTGGGTGTACGCTCAAAGTCCTTGTCGCGCAGAGTAATTCTCACGGCGCGCATATGCGATGGCAGTGACAAATTCACTCTTTCGAGTTCCTTCATCATAAATGCGTTTGCGTCGCCCTCTATTTTCTTTACTTCCGTCATTCTGGGTACTACTTCAAGGGCAAGAATATGTGTGCCGTTATCGCCTATCGCCTCGAAAATCTGCGAATCCTGAACAAAATCAAGTTCATTGAAGTGAGCCTCGACTTCCGCGGGCGAAATATTTTCGCCGTTTGCAAGAATGATTATTTCTTTCAATCGTCCCGTAATATAAAGGAATCCGTCCTCATCAAAGCGGACAAGATCACCCGTTCTGAACCAGCCGTCTTCAAAGCCGGAAATATCTTCGCCGATATAGCGGGTCATTATATTTTTGCCTTTAATCCACAGTTCGCCGTCAACAATCTTAAATTCCTGATTGGGGTACGGAATTCCGACGGACGTGGGCTTTTTTATGTTTTCGGGGTTGCCCGAAACCAGGTTTGCCGATTCGGTAAGTCCGTAACCGGGCAGAAGCATAATGCCCATTTTATCGTATTCCTCAATTAAATAGGGCGAAACAGCCGCCGCACCGCAGATTACCATTTTTATATCGTCGCCCAGCATATTTTTGCCGAACTGCTTTGAAAGCGTAAGTGCCATTTCAGCCAAAGCGGGCACCATAACCATAACGGTGGGTCTGAACATTGCGATATCGCGGAACATATCTTTATTGTTGCGGCATATAAAAATGGTACTACCGGTATAAAGGCTCGTCATAAGATTCCTGATAAGCCCGAAAACATGGGAGAATGGCAGAACATTAAGATATCGCTGAAAGAAAACATGCTTTAAGCCGTAGCACCCGTTTACGGTACCCTGCATAACAGCCCCGTTAGTAAGTTCAGCGCCCTTGCTCTTGCCGGTAGTGCCGCCGGTAAACATAACAACCGCCGGGTCGTTTTCGCCAACGTCACCCATTGGGCAAACTTCATCTTTCGCCGAACTTAAAAGCATAATTTTAACGTTCTTTGCCTTTGCAACCGCAGTTTTTTCGTCCATATCCTCTACGGTAAGAAGTGCGGAAAGTTGAAATTTCATTGTGCATCCGAAAACCGTCATGGCGTCAAGCTGGGGCGGAAGAATAACCGAAACCGCGCCGAAAGTAACGACTGCGAGATATGCCTTTACAAACTCATAACTGTTGGGAATATAAACGCCTATTCTGTCGCCTTTTTTGATTCCGTTTTTATCAAGCATTGCCCTGAGCGCCGATATATCCTTATCAATCTCGGCATAGGTGATTTCTCTGCCGTTATCAACTACGGCAACCTTATACGCATAGTCCTTTGCGCACATTTCCCACATTGCTTTAACGGTGGGCATTTCCTTAATGCGCGAAAACGTTTCTTCGTCGGTATACTTTCTGAAAACTTCGGGATTGTCAAATTTCATAATTGCTTTTCTCCTTTTACTTTGCAAGATTTTCAAGTTCTTTTTCTATTTTGAACAGATACTGCGTTTTTTCGCTTATCTGCTGCACTTTGATTCCGTTTTCGGATTTTACCGTTACCGGCTCGCCTATTACGGCAACCTGCCTTTGCCAAAAATGCTCACGCTTTTTTATGTACACGGGTACAATGCTGCAACCGCTTTGCAGCGCCATTAAAACCATACCTGACTTAAACGCCGCGTTTTCCTGCTCTTTGCAGATGTGACCCTCGGGGAACATTGAAACAATTTTGCCCTGTTTAAGCACGTCAACTATTTTCCTGAACGTAGCCATATTGAAATTATCCCTGTCAATTTCAATGCAGTGAAACGCCTTTGTGAATAAAAACCGCTTTACCTTGCCGTCAAAAAGTTCTTTTGTGGCAATAAAGTGATGTCGGCGATAGTGAATGGCGAACATCAGATAAATCGGGTCAAAAAATCCCACGTGATTCGATATTACAAGTGCACCGCCGCGGATTTTTTCCTTTGCTTTTTCGCTTGCGTAAATTCGCTTTGTCCTGAACCACAAAAGCCCCGGCAATGCCGCCGTAGCGCCGATAATATCATATAAAAGATAATCAAAACTCATACATTTCCCCGAGCGAAATAACTTTTTCGCGCATTATCGCGGAGATATCCGCAAGATTTTCTTTTTCGCTTTTTTCGCTGTCAGCAAACATACTTAAATCCATAGGCTTGCCGATAACCACCCTGCAAGGCTTTTTGAAATATCCGCCGCTTGTAAAAACGGGAATAACGGGCGTATTCGTCTTTAACGCAAGGAATGCCGCCGCGGGCTTAAATTCAATAGGCGGAATTTCGTCTTTTTTCGGAAGTCGGCTTTCGGGAAAAATCCCCACCACACCGCCTTTTTTAAGGATATCTTCCGACTTTTTCATAAAGGAATAATCAAAACTCGCCCTGTCAACAAATATTCCGCCAAGCATTTTAAGATACACGCCCAGCACTTTTTTCTTAAAAAGCACTTCCGCCATCTGATACCTTAGAGTCCTGAACGGAAACACGAACAGGAACACCGCGTAATCGTAAACCGACGTGTGGTTTGAAACGATAATCGCCCTGCCCTTTATCTTCCGCGACTGCACGTTTTTGTTCTCATAATAAATGTGTGTGCGGAAAAGAATTTTCTGCACGGGCCACGCGGTAAGTTTGGTAATAAAATTTACAAACCGAATCATATTCTGTCCCTGATATACTCAAAAAACGCTTTCGGAGTGCGCAACTCTTCGCTTTCGTCAAGCGGGAAATCAATTTCAAATTCTTTTTTCAGTTCCGAAATAAGCGCAAAGTATTCAAGGCTTGTGCCGCCCGCGTCAAGGAAGAAATCCTCCGTATATCCTACGCTTTCTTTCCCGAGAACAAGCGCAAAAAGTTCCGCAATACGCTCTTCAACTGCACTGCGCCGTGCGTTTTCGTCGGCTTTTTCCGCATTGATAACGGAAAAGCCTTTTTCATAATACTTTTGCGCAATATGCTTTCTGTTTTTCTTAAATCCGTCGGCTTCAATAAATCCGTCGCTTACAAGCACCGTCCTGCCAACAAGCGAAGAAAAATTATGTTTACAAAGCAGTTCCTTTGCCTCGTTCAGAACGCCCGCTAAATCCGATTTATACTTTGAAACCGAGATGAGCAATACAGCCGCGGAACCGTTTTTGCCCGGGACAAGGCATACATCGTTTGCGCCTTTGGGGCAAAGCAGAGGTTCTGCCAGCGCGGGATTGAGATTTTCGCCGGAAGAAGAGATTATAACATCGTCCTCTCTGCCGAGAATATAATAATGCCCGTCTTTTTCCTCTGCCAAATCGCGTGTCAGGAATTTTTCGCCGCAAACGAGAGTTTTCTCTTTTCCGCAAAGAACGTACTTGGCGGTTGACATTCCCCTTACCGAAAGCACACCGTCAGAATCAATAAAATATTCAAGCGACGGAAAGGGTTTTCCCACCGAACCGGAGGTAATATACTTTTTGTCAAGTTCAACCGAAGTTATGCCCGTTTCACTCATTCCGTAGCCGTTTACAAGATGATAGCCGATAAAAGAGAAGAATTCAAGCACCTTATTGTCAAGCACACTGCCGCCGCTTATTAAAAATGATATGCTTTCGCCGAAAATGTTTTCCCGTATCTCCCTGAAAGCAATTTTTGAAAACGCTTTTTTCAGGCACGGGATTTTATCGAGTTTCCGCGCTGTTTTTACACCCTTTTCAAATCTCTTTTCCGTTTGTTCTCCGCGCAGATGAATCTGACGCATTGCGGAAGAATAAACCTTTTCCCAGAAAAGCGGAACGGCGAATATATGCGTTACCGAATGTTCGCGCACGGTTTGAAGGATCGCTTCCGGCGTAAGGTCGGGAAGATGTACAAGTGTTCGCGAAAAGAATGTAAACCAAAAGTATACGGCAAACAGCCCGAATATATGGTAAAAAGGCAAAAAGGTAAGCAGTTTCAGTTCGCCGTTATAATGGCGTGAAATCTCTTTGCTTGTTTTAACTATAAATCCGCTGTCTTTAATCTGATAAAAAATATTTTCGGCAGTGTACGCGCAGATTTTCACTTTATCCGACGTTCCCGACGACATTACAAGCAGTTCCGTGCCCGCTTTGCCGAGTTCAGCCGTTTCAGTTCCTTTTTTTATCTCATTGACGGTAAAAGTCTTTTTTGAGAATGATTTTTTATCCGAAATAACCGCGCAGGCGTCAACGTCATCAAGCACGTTTTCAAGAACTGAATCCGAAAGGCGCAGATTCATAAGCAGCGGTCTGAATCCCGCCATTATAACCGCCCAGAATATTTCAATCCATTCAAGGCTGTTTTCCATATAAATCCCCACAACCGCATTTTCGGGTGCAAAGGAAAGTGTATTCTTCAAAATCCCCGCAAGATGCAAAATTTCCGTTTTGCACTCACCATATGTGGTTTTTACCGTTTTGAATCCGATACTCTGCTCATAAAGCACATTTTCGCTTTCGGAAAACATAAGCGGAAACAGCGCATCAAACGTCCGTTCCGTGTTTTTAAGGATATTAAGTTTTTTGTTTACAAATTCGTCTATCGTACGGCAACCGCCTAAATTATAAAGTTTCTGCACTTCGGTTTTCCTTCATCTTCAAGTGTCAAAGTTGCGCGGATTCCATGCGCACAACATCTTTATAATGATATCATATTGTGTCGAAAAAAGCAAACGGTATTTTTCTTCCTTTCACATTTTTATCGCAATTCTTTTACAAAAAAATCCATTCTGAACAGAGTGGATTAAAATTTATAAATCAAGCAATTTTTCTATTTCCTCAAAATCGCTTGTGTGGGGATATTCAGCCATATCCGGGTGGAACGCAAACGCCGCTTTTATATTTGATTCGTTCAGCGATATCGCCGCCAGCATACAGCCGCTTTTGCGTATCCTTGAAATATTTTCCTCTGAGAAATCGCCCGTATAGGCATAGCATTTCGACGGATAATCCCGAACCGACTGCAATTTTTCACGGGTAAAATTCAGCGGCGTGTCAATAAACCGTGCTTCCGGGTCTATGGAAAGGATAAGATTTATCGCTTCCGCTCCCGACGCGTTTGTGGCATAAACCACTCTTCCCCGCATTCCCGAATTTATAACAAGTTCGGCAACGCGCGCGGCGTTTTTTATGCCCTCTTTAAGGTCGATATTTACGCACATTCCGTTTTTATATGCAAAATCAAGCGTTTGTTCAAGCGTCGGAACCCTGTCGTGTTCCCCGCCGTTTTTTACTAAATGCAGTTTTGTTATTGTTTCGCTGTCGGTTTCGGAAATAACATATTCTTTTATTTCGCCGTTTTCGTCAAACCCGCGGACAATCGGGTCGTGATTGACTATAATTACGCCGTCCGACGTCATTCGTGCGTCCGTTTCAATCATATCCGCGCCCTTTTGCGCCGCCAAAGCGTACGCCGCAAGAGTGTTTGAATGCATTTCTCCCTTTACAAATCCCTGATGTGCAGACGTTATCCACGTTTTCCTGCGCCTGAAAAAAGTATTCATTGCCGTTTCTCCTTTTACACGAACTTAAACAGATTAAGTCCCGTTATTTCGTCGTATTCTCTGTCAACTCTGCCGTTTATTAAGGTTATCACCATTTCACAGGTTGCGCTGACCGTGGCTTTATTAAGATGTCCGCCGAACACTTCGCCTTTGCCGTTGCCCGCGCTCATATGCAAATGGGCGTAGAAATCATTGTTCATTGTGTTTATCGTTCCCGTAAGCGATACAATTTCAAAACTGCCCGTAAAATTATTTGAATAATACTTTTTTTCGTCCACATTATAGACGCCGACAGTAAAATCGTCAACCGCGCCAAGGGCACTTACCGACGCCAGTTTTATATTTTCCGCCAAAGCAATTCTTTTTACGCTTTCGAGAATCTCTTCGCCCCTGTCTATACGCGCAATAGGGTTACGACACCCATCCGAACCCGTTCAAATGTGCAAAAAACGCACATCTACGGCGTCAAAGCGGCTTATATATTTCCCTATATTATCTCACCGCTTTTCCTTGTATCTGCACATTTTTACGAATCTCCGACCTTAAACCGAATTATTTTTTCGTTTTTCAAGGCGGCGGAGCGAAGGAATACCGGGAGTATTTCAAGTTTCGGCAACGCAGAAAAGCGGAAAAAGAATCGGTTTAAGGCGTGGTTTGGATAGGTGCCGCAACCCTAACCGTATTGCCGAATTTTCTGTATTCCATATTTCCCTCAAAAACTCAATCGGTCTTTTCAAACCTGATTATCTTTTCTTTTAACGATATCTTTATCCTGTATCCGTCAAGTTCTTTTTTATACTTCAAAAAAGAATGGTCTATCGGCACTCCCGCGATTTTCTCCGCCTCATCAAAAGAAACAGTCGCATTTCCGTTTTTTCTTACGTAGTCCCAAAGCAGATTATATTTGCCCACACTTACCTCAAAACACCGCGTTTAATACGAAACACTCAATTGCATTTTGAACTTTTCTTCGCCGTAAACCGCGTGCGGAACATCTTTGGGCATAATAATGGTTTCGCCCTCTTTAAGCAAGCAAATTCATTGCAATAAGTACAAGGAATCCTTAATCCTGACATTTTCGCAAATTTCGGAAATTATAACAAAAACTCATCGCCGTCATGCGAAATGCTGACGGGATACGGTAAAGACTTATAGTAATCAAGCAAGTCTTTTTCGCCATTATCCGTTTTCCAACCGTCATAAACCCTGATATGCCATTTATCAAAAACGTGGACAAATATCAGTCTGTCAAACTTCGCATCTTTTAAAATTTCAGCCGCAACAGCGGGTTTGTAGTGTGTGGCCTCTAAAAGGCACAGATCAAAGTGCTCTTCAAGGGCAATTTTCGGAAAATCCGAAAAGTCGATCCAAAGGTCGCCCGAATGAAGGATTTTTTTGTTTTCCTTCTTAAAATCCAAAACATAAGCAAAACTGCACGGATCGCCTTCTGTGCGGCTTATCGTTCTTAAATGCTTGGTGCGAATAGCGGTGACCGTCAGTTCATCGTCAGAATAGATCTCTCCGTCCGTCACGGAACAGTAGTCAAGAATACTGTCTTCCGCGTTTTCGTGAAGAACCTTCACCCATTCTTTGAGCGCATTTATTGCCCTTGACTCCGGAAGATATATCTTTAAGTCAAAACTTCTTTCCTTCCCGTATTTCGTAGTCTGCTTTATAAGACCCGAAAGACCGCCCGCGTGGTCATCGTGCATATGTGTGATAAAAACAGCCTTTAAGTCTTTTATATTAAGCCCTTTTCTGCGAATAAGCGCCTCGCATGGAGCCCCTGCGTCTACCAAGTAAAGACGCCCCGATGAAGTTTCATAAAGCGTCGAAGAATTAAAACGGTTAAACGTGGAATCCCCGTGACTTGTCCCCAGAGTAATAATTCTCATTTTATACACCTCAAAAAAATCTAAAATCTGTATGTTTTTCCTCTTTCGGGTGCAATCAAATTAACATCCGTAAGGCTTTTAACTGTATCTACTGCTTTCTGTGCGCTCTTAACCGACATATGCATAGGAATAAGATTTTTTATTTCCGCACATTCCGCAGCCTTTACCGCCTCGAATATCGTGGAATGGCCGTTCGGACGGTGATTTAATATTTCTTTGTCGCAGACACCTAAAGTAGAATCATGAATAAGAAGATCGCATGCTTTAAAAAATTCCGAATCGGACGGATTAAACGATGTATCTCCGGCTACCGCAAGGGAACTGCCGGTACTTTTTTCCGTCATGCGGTACTTAATTGCAAATACCGAATGGTTGCCCGTCTTTGTTTCAAAGTCGCAATCTGACAAAGTGAACTTTTCATTACCCGAAAGTTCCATAACTTTCGGAAGTTTAATTTTTGAAAAATACTTTTCAATCTGCAAATATCCGTAAGTTTTTTCAAGCACATCGCATAAATTATTCTTAGGACCTATGATGGTAAGATCACTTATATCAAGCACTCTGCTGTGTATATAATAAAAAATCAGCCCCGCAAGACCTAAGTAATGGTCGTGATGCATATGAGTAAAAATGATATACCTTATTTTTGACAAATCACAGTTTGTTTCTCTTAAATCCGAAAGAACATTAAAACCGCAATCAATCAAAAACTCTTCATTGACAAGAAAGCAAGGGCAATCGTTCCCCACATCAGGAATGCTTGCCGTGCTGCCGAGAATCTTAACTTCCACAATATCAACCTCTTTTCGCACAAATTATATTAAAATTAGCAAGATGTTGTAAACGGCACGGTAGTGTTTACCGTCTTTTTCGTCTGCCGTTTAAGCAAGTCATATGTATACGAAATCTTTTCAACCCCGTTGTATTTTACGCCCGTAACAATGCTGTCGTTGCCGAACATAAAGGTTGTCCGCTTCTGCGCTCCATCGATATTTATCAAAATATCAATCGAACGCCAAACAAGTTTCGGCACTTTGCAAAAATTGTCTGACACCATTTTTTCCGGTTCTGCAAGTTCAACATTCTCCGTTGCAATCGGCACATCTTCAATTTTCGCACTCTTTGCGCTTGCCACAACACTTAATGTCGTGACTGCAATTGCACAGGATAGTGCTATTGAAATCAGTTTACGAAGATTCATTTATTTTGTTCTCACTTCCTTACATCTCAAAATTAGCGTCGTTACTTAAAATGCTCTTTTTTATACTTTTTCCTGTCTTTTATTTTTCCGCTTCGGTTAGGCCAGTACAATCCAAGGCGAACATAAGTAATAGGTATAACTGATAATGAATAGAGGACTATCAAAATATAGATTACAACTTTCACCTGTTCCGCCTTTAAGAAACTGCAAGTAACAATAAAAATCTCTGTTAGGACAAATGTAATAAAACTACTCCAAAACAAAACATAGTGCCAAATAACCACTTTATCTCTTATATCAATAAAGAAAAACTTTCGCCAGAATCCTTTTGTTTTTTTCCTCCACTTTTCAGCATTTTTACCGTAATAAAAATAACAATCATCAATAAGAACAATGTAAAAATATAAATAAATCACAAGATACATAATAGAAGTCAGCGCCAACAAGAAAATCGTTTTAAGCATCGTATCAATCTCCCATTATTTATTCCGTCCTCGGCAAATCCGAATCAAATACATTTGGGATAAAGCAATAGTCTCTTATAAGACTCATTTATTCTCCCCAATCAATTTAATAAGACATTTAATTGTCCGCACTGCCACAAGCGCACATATACAGAATGTATGAATTATAATCGGAAATAACCATAATGCTTTAAAACTCACCGTCCCGTTCAATGATGCATCTGTTTCATTCCAAATCGAAGCCACGGCATATACAAAAAACGCAATTATATGCAGTGACGCTCCGGCGCTGAAAAAGCATATTTCTTTTTTCTCCAATCTACTCCTGAACAAAAGCATATAAAAGCCAAACAGCAAAGCAAAATCAAGTAAAGCGCTTATCGATAATCCAATCGGATAAAGGGCTATATTCTTCGCAAATATTCCCAATGGATAGATTTTCACCACACTGAAACCAAAAATAGAAATTCCGCATGTTCCGCCTATAAGAACATCTATTATTGATGTTTCTCTCGCATAAGCATTCTTAGATATTCCACTCAATATAAGTACGGCTATTTGTCCTAAAATCATCAGGAAAAAGCAATACACTAATGCAGCAACACCATATACCGCAAAATTGACGATATCTTCATATATTACTGCATTTCTCATTCGGCAAAAGTAATACACTGCCCCATGTACCATAACAACTTCATTGCAGATGCACTTCTGCATTTTCTTTGCCGAAAAAACGGAAACCGCAACAATATAAATTATTGTAAACAGGATAAGCGGCATCTGCATTTTAATTATCGAATTATCGTATAAGTAACGATACACCTCTGTAATTAAAGAAAGCAGCACGCCGACAAGAAAGATAGTTATAGCGCGTTTTATTGCCGTCACTGACTTCACTCCTCAATCAGTCCCCATTCCCTGATTGCCGCAAGAAACCTGTCGGCTTCTCCGTTAGGGTTCGCTTGTTTTGTGGCGTCTACGGTATACCACGCATAATCAAAGTCGTGAATAATTATAGGAATGCGCTTGCCGAACTTCTTCTCAACAAAACCGCTTTCCTGCAACTCTTTTGCAACCGCCGTTATCTCCGCAAGCAATTCGATATACCCAACGGGTCCTTTTCCTATGTATCTCATTTCGCTGTCATAACAGTTTTCATAATCCTCATAGCCGATATTTTCTATGCCGTTTTCCTTATACCAGTCAAACAGAACGTCCATTCCGCCGTATTCGGTGTCTATTATCGGCGTTTCGTTCTGGCGCCAGAAAGCATAATTCCAACGTTCTTCCGAAAGGTCGTCCGCACTGCTGCAATCATCTTCGGTGTTGTAACTTACCGAAAATTCGGTCACATTTGAACAGCCGTCATACTCATATGCCTCGTTTGAATATACAAGAAACGAAATCGCATAAATTTTTTCTTCGTCCCACTCCGAAACAACTTGGCACACTTTATTTTTAAGATAATCCCGTAAATTAATCATTTGTTACTCCATAACCCAGTACAAAAACCAATATTTTATTATTATCTCAAATCTTTTTTAATAAATTATATACCGAAGCCGAGTTCCTGTCAATACTGAAAAAACCGCCGGCACACTGCCGACGGTTCGATTATTTACTTATTATCGCCACGGTGCACGGGATTTTGCCCTCGCACATAATGTATCGGACATTTGTATAGCCCGCTGCGGCAAAAAACTGCTTATACGTTTCAAGAGTAAACTCATGCTTGAAATCCACTCCCGCTTTGCCCAAAACACCGGAAACATTATTTGTTGTCCCTTGGTCGGTCTGATTCATATACGTCGGAATAATAATTTTTCCTCCTGTTTTGCAGACACGTTCAAGTTCGCTCAAAGCCCGATATGGTTCGTCAAGCAAATGAATAACGTTGGCGGCAACAACGGCATCAAAATACCCGTCGGGATAGGCAAGATTGAGAATATCCGCCTGTTCAAATTTCACGTTGCTGAATTTGGCGCATTTCTTTTCAGCCCGTTTAAGCATTTTAAGCGAAAAATCCGTGGCGGTAATACTCTTGCATTTCGGTGCGATTACGCCTGTAAGAAGTCCCGTTCCGCAAGCACATTCAAGAACGTTTTCATCGGCGGAAATCAGATTTTGCACTTCCGCGCACAGTTTTTTGTTTGCTTTTCTGTTTATGATTTCGGCAAAGATATCGTAAACGCACGCAACATTGTCCCAAAACATTTTTTATCCCTCACTGTTTTCGTAAAAGCGGCAGGTTCGGCAATCTGTTCTCTTCAATAACCGAACGAAGCATTTCCGCAAAACCTTTGGGGTCGCGAATCTGATACTGCATATGGTTATACCCCTCAAATGCCGTAAGGATAGGCATTTATAACCGCATCACGGTACTTGAAATGTTCCTCGACACTGCCGAATTCAAAGTACGTATTCTTTTGCAGTTCTTCACCTAAAATCGGAAAAGGTTTATCTTCAAGGCTGTCCGCCATTTGTCGGCGCATATTGCCGTATTTAAGCGCCTTGCCCGCAGCGATAAAATACGGCTTGATTGCGTCATCGTCGCACCACATAACCTTTTTGAGTGTCCTGCCGTCTGACCGATACAGGCTTTTTATTGCAAAATACAGAAACGGCACCATAATGCGGCGCGTGAATTTGCCGATTCGGGCAAACTGTCCGCCGTCAAAAAACGCGTGTGAAACAGGCATTTCGGTTGCGGACAGAAATGCCGCCGCCAAATCCGCGCCGATTGACGAAGCAACAACAAGCGCAATGCTTTTAACTTCCTGTTCGTGCAGAAACTCTTGTATTTGCCGTACCTCGTCTGCCTTGCCGCGGTAAACCTGACCTTCACAGTAAACGGTGGAAGTCGGCATAATGCAAAAATACTTATCGTTTAAAAACTTTGCAACGGGCTCGCTGCTTGCTCCCGTAACGCCCATGGCATGGAAAAACAGTATCGCTGGATTCTTCCTATCGCCCATTGTTTCAAACAGCATATTTTATCACTCCGAAATTCAGTTTATATTTTCGATTGCCCGCCATATGGGATATTCGGTATCGGCTTTGTCAAAAAATTCTTTCAAATCCCGATTCAGCGCGCCCATTTCCTCTTTTGCATTCATTGCGTGGTCGGAAGCGTATATTTTCCCTAAATCTGTGGCGCACATAAGTTTGAAAAAGCGAAAAATATTCTTGCGGTATGCGTCGCTTTCAAAATTTTTGTCGCCGTCGGGAAGAATCTCGTGTCCGGCATTCTTTATTGCGCGGTAGCCCTCAATATTCGCGTCAATCATACTGTTAAGATACGCATTGTCTTTTTTCAGTTTTTTAAGATTGCCGTCCGACTTATAACAGCCAAATGCTACGGGAACCACAAACGCGGCGTGGCACAGAAGCCAGTCGCCTATATTGGGTTCATATTCAACTTTGTATTTTGTTTTTTCAAAAATCTGTTTTATAAGTTTTTCCTGTGAGGGTGCGCCCGCAAGCGTACCGATTGTAATTTTTTTAAGGTCTACCGAAACCACACGGTCGCTTTCCCTGTGTCCCGCCGAACTTGCAAAGGCAAACATCACGTTTTTCTCCGGCAAAAGCGCGGCAAGTTCAGCCGCACGCACGTTATTGCCCACAAACACAATGTTTTTCGTCCCGTTTGCTTTAAGGTCGCCGATAATCGCGTCAATCTGCGTATATCTTACAACAACAAAAATTACGTCGTATGTGTCCGTAAGTTTTTCTGTTACCGGAATTCGGCTTACCGAAACGCAAGGCGAAAATAAATCCTTTATCCGCAGCCCTTTTTCCTTTATTTCCTCTCCCCATTTGCCGCGGGCAAGCAAAGTTACCTCTTTCCCCGCAAGGAAAAAATTCCGCGCCATATTGCACCCAAGCACTCCCGCGCCGAATACCAAAATTTTCATACTGTTCTCCCCCTCACTTATTTCTTCGATATCCCGCTTCATCGCGGTATTCGGGGTGATTTTTTACATACTCATCGCAGTCGCCGCAGATAGTATAATCGCATTTGTCGCCGTTGGCGCAAGTGGTAGTACGCACAAGTTTTGCGTGAATGCACTCCATTGCCTCAAAATCGGGATTGCACAGCGCCGGCATAACTTCAAGCAAATTATGCTTTTTCGCAAATTCAGCCGTGGGACACGATGTAAACTCGTAATAAATAGGCTTGTCTTTTTCAAACGGAGCCACGCTCATTTTGAAATCTCCCCACTTATCGCACTGCTTTTTCGTATTGAGAAACGCCCTGTACATCAGTTTCTTAAAAATCGGCTTATTGCAGTTGACAAATTTCATTTTTCTGAATGCGCCGAGAAAAAGATTGCCCTCCATTTCCTCTATTTCCGCAAGGCTTGTAATATCTTTGCAAACCACGTAATACGCCATTAGCGCAATGCAGTCATAATTTCCGTCCTTTCCGTTATGGAAATTCTTTTTACCGCCCAAACCGGTGCGCAAATCGGAAAGAAAATCAATATACTACTTCTGCACACGCTCCCACACTTCTTCCCTGTTTTCGGGGTTATAGTGCAGTGCGATTTTTTTCTGAATTTCCTTTTTGCATCCTTTTGTATACGGCACGTGACAGGCGATATCAATCTGTTTAATCAGTTCGCTGTCTTTCATAAAATCACTTCTCCAATACGATTATTTTGTTGGAAATATTCCGTATGAACGGGATTTTGCCTAAAAAACGATAAATCGGCACAAACTCCGCCATGCCCTCGGTAAGATAATGTTCGCCGACGAATCTGAACCCGGGCAAAAGTTCCGCAAGGACTTTTCCGTTCTTCACGCCCCAGGTGAATTTTGCCTTGCTTCCCTCAATGGATTTTTCCTTAAAGCGCTTTGCAACCGCAGGATTCATCGTTTCAACGAACACTGTCGCTTTTTCAAACCGATTTGAAATCACTTCAAATATGCGTTTTACATCGGCTTCCGACAAATACATTGTCAAGCCCTCGATTATTATCAGCACCGGCGCGTTTTGTTCCAAAATTCTGTCGCCCCAATCGTCCATAGCGGACATTGCGATTTGCGAAATCCCGCCCTGTTCGGACAAAAGTTTCTCGCGGACGGCGATTGTTTCGGGCAAGTCAAGATTATACCAATGCAAATACCCTTTCATTCGGCAGCACCGCGTATCAAGCCCGCAGGCGATATTTACAACCGCCGCATTTTTATGTTTATCCAGCCACGCAGACACCAATTTATCAAGCACAATCGAGCGGGCAATAACGCCGCTGTGCATGGCGGAATCCTTGTCCGCAAGCGAAAAGTCATAGTCGATGTTTTCTATAATTTCCTCGGCTTTTTTGTCAATGATTGCACCGCGCCCCTTGCTCTCTTTTGCGCGGGCATAAACAGTCTGCAACATTGTTTCCGTCACACCGGATAATTTAATTTTTTCGCCCATACCGTATTACCTCCGTTCATTGGTTAGCCAACGCTAACCAAACTTCACTCAAAAAGCCGCTCAGCGGCACCGTTCACTTCTCTTTTTTGATATTATATCACATTGCGGTTGGTTTTTCAAGGGGAAAATGCAATTTCCGTTTGAAAAGCAAGTTTTTATATTGTCATATCTGACGTAAACAACGTCTTTTTCAATTATTCCGTTACCCGATAAATTCTGTTAAACTTCAATTTTTTTCTCTTAAATCTGTCAGCAAAATCGGTGTATCCAATTTGCTCTATATAACTTGATTCGCCCGTTTCATCAAGGCGGAACAGCACAAGGACTTCGCCTATCGGGGACTTTTTTATATAAAAATCAACTATATGCAGTACATCATCGCCATGCGCTTTCAACGGGACAAGAATATATTTATTCTTTTTTATTCTCAGGTCAAAAAACTCATCATCATAGTTGCGCGTATCTTTGTTGCAGTCGGCTGTCGGATAGAACTGATACCATGTGCCTATCTGTCCTTCAAGCCCCCGCCAATGTGAGCCGTAACCGCAATGTTTTCCTTTTCCGTACTCAGTGTCGAAAATATCTGTCCCGATATTTTCTGTTTTCAAAAACTCCGGTTCCCGTTCACCGATACAAACAAGATTAAAATCAGCAATTACCATACTGCAAATCCTTTGCTTTTTTATTTATCTCATCGCTTAAATCGATAGTTTTAACAACTTCCTTATTTCTGTCAAGCAGGGCAACGGTATTTTTATCAAGACATTTTAATTCACCCGACAAACGATAATACTCCATCAGCCCCGGTTCAGAATCAAGCAAGAAAATCTTCTTATCCCCGAATTCTTTTGATTCAATATAAAAAGTGTTTTTCTCTCCTGACTTATAGCATATCAACTTCAACGTTATTCCGCCGCATTTACACTTTAAGCCCGTGTCAAAAGATTCGATAATACTCTTCTTTTTATAAATCTCAAACTCTCTTAAATTGTGTCCAAAATAGCGTTCAATCAACTTTTTCTCAAATTCATCATTGTTTTCTTTCATTTCAACACACCCTATATTGATTTTCGCGTGCGGAACGAACTCTTTTGGCGGGCGTACTGCCCCCGCGAAGTTCCCGACATATATCAATTTTTGAGGGATTTTTTTCGTTGAAGTAATTATTAAACTGATTCTGTATTGCGGCAAAAAGCCGTATTCATCTACTTCATACTTGATTTTTGATTTTTGTGCAATATCTTCTTCGGGGCAACTCATATCAACAGGCCAAAAGCGTTCCTCGTAATAAGAAAAACTTGTTTGAACAAATTGCTTGCTGCGATAATCCCTGCCCATAGAATTTCATTGACATTCCCAGCAAGCACCATAATGTCATATTCGGAAAATGCGAGTTATTTTGTCAGTGCTTTTAGTGTTCGCTTAGCCGCCGATTCAATGTCCTTATCTGCACTATTTGCAAGAGACGCAACAATACTCCTCACTTCTTCTGTCGGATAATATTTCAAACCATTGATTGCCGTAAATTTTAGTTCTCTTTTTATGAATTCAAACGACGGAAAATACTGTTGTTCTCCGTCAAAAATTCCGACATCTTGCGCAGAAAAAGAATCATCAGCACAATAAGATAACAACAAGTCTTTCATTTCCGTTATCTTCCAAGAGGCAAGCATCCGCACCGTAAAAGGCAAATAAAATGCATCCCGCGGGCTATGTGCAAACTCCATCAATTCTTTTGCAAGTCTTTTCGGTTTCAGTTTTCTAAACGCGTTATCATATCTGACATAAATATGTGCCGGCGCCGGTTCTCCGGGCGCGGCAATATATTCATCTGATAATCTAAAATGCGTATATAATCGAAGAACCAACTTATCACAATCTTTTATTTTATCCGAAACCATTTGAGGAATCAGATAGCCCCTCACACTTTCTGACGAAAATTTTGTGATATATTTAGCCACAATACTTCCGGCGCCTGGAATATTAAATGCATCTAATTCAGCAAGATAGTGATAATTTGTGCCCGCGTAACTATTAATTTCTTCCAACAACTTATGTAATAAATCTTTGTCAGACGACGGGCAAACATAGTCTGTCCCCCTTTTTTCGCACTCAATCATAACGTCTAACAATTTATTATATTTCAACATCACTTATCACCCTTTTCACCAAATGCCAAGCATCAATCACCGATATGCCTCATCGCCTTTCACTGCCGTTCGGGAGACCAAATGCTCTGCACCGTTTGGCGGAAATCAAACGCACTTGTCCATTTCTCCGCGTCAGCAGTGCTTTGAAATATCGGCGTTAGAGAGATAACCGATGAAGCGATTGAGATTAGTTTGCAAATCATAAACATTCCCTACTCGTAGTACTTCGGCGAAACTCCGTCAATCGAAACAACCTTGATTGTTCCGTTATCCGAGAATTCCTGTACCTTTTCCCTGAATTCATCAATGTTTTCATATTCCTGTTTTCCGATATAATACCGCTTATCGAAGAATGTAAAACTATTGTTCTCACAATCCGAACTTGCGCCGATTTTTATTTTTTTATCATCTGCTGCAATCATAAATTCTATAATATCATTTTCCTCTGCCAGTGATACTATTTTGTCAACAGGCATATCATAAGCCTTTTTTCGTTTTAGTTTCTTTTCGGTTTCCTTGTTTTCATATACAAGTATCATTTCTGCAAATGCAATTATCGAGCAAATTCCAACAAGCGGAATAAATCCCGAAACAATGACGTAATCGATAATCTTTTTCATTGTCGTATCGTAATTAAATACATACCCTCTAAGTGTCAGCATACACCACAATACCGCAAAAAACAGTATTTTTATTATCGGGTACCTGTAAGACGTCAACTCATCGTTTGCACTGCGCATATTAAAGAGATATCTAAGCCACCAACGTATTTTTTCTTTTGAAAAACTGCCTTTTTCCATAATCGTTCCCGCGCGTTTTGCGCTCTGTCCTGTCAACCGAACATTAAAGCCATGCTTTGAAATTATCAATCATATATTTCTCAAAGCGTTTCCAATTTACATCATACGAATTCTGATTTTCACCGTCAATGCGTTTTACATCGCCCGTGTTTCCGAGATACGTCAGTTGATTTTTCGGTATTACCCGCGGCGATGTATTAAGTAATGTCAACAAATACTGCACTTTCATTTCGGGATAGTTTTTATATGCTGTCGGTTCATAAAATTGCGGTATAAAGCCGATATTTTTCAATGAATCTATGTCTGACATTGCATCATCAACTTTTTTGTAAACGTACACGACAGGTACAATATGTCCCGGATACCACACTTTCTCGTCCACCTTTACAAAGTAAATATACTTATGATAAAAGCCATTGTCTTTGGCATATTCACTGTTAAATTGATACGCAAAAATATCTCCGATTCTCCATTCGCACTTATAAAGGCGGTACTGCGGAATCTTTTTTTCGGGCGGTTGCGGAGAATTTAACTTCCTTTGTAATTCGAACAATATCTTTTCTCTTTTTGCCGCAAGTTTTGGATTTTCCTCTCTCCATACCGGCAAATCTCCGCCTCTGTCAAGCCATACAAGTGCCTGTTCTTTATGCATAAGAGAGCCGAACACCTAACGGTTTTAACGGACATATTTTCGCCGGATACTGCGGCAGACGGTTTGGAAATATGCCCGATATTACCTTCACCGTCTTTCTTGTCCCGACAAAAATCTGTTCCGTTAAAACTGCTCGCACCGAAAACGGATTATTTTTGTCGAGATTTGTTGAGGACGACGCAGGAATACCGGGCGTATTTCAAGGAGGACGAAACAGAATATCGGCAAAAAGAACCGTTTTCGGCGTCAGGCGTCGGTTCTCTTATGCATAACGTCCGGCAGTAGTTGTCCTAAATTCCACTGCATATCTGCCAATGCGAACCAAAAATTTGGTGCATCATATTCGTCATTCAACTCTTCCGAATACTCATCAATTAATGCATCGGTAATCTGACGAACGTTTTTCCCTTTCCGCAAATCATCGAATCGCTCTTTAACTTCTAATGCAGTATCATTTTCATACAGTTTAACTCCCCATGTTCCCATACTATTATCTCCTTAGTTTTCGGTCCAATAAAGGATTTCATTCGAAACTTGATTCCATGCGTAACCAAGCATTCCTTTCGTCGCTTCTTTATAAATGCCTAATTTAGGATTGTTAGGACTTATTCCGTTTATTTGATTGTTCGTCTTGTTCGTTGAGGTAATAATCTGTTCTTACTCCATTAACCGTCTTTGACGTGCGGATTTTGCAATCGCGTCACTTATTTTCTCTATTGAATCAAGCGAAAGCGGATTAAAATTCAGTTTAAGCGAGATACTCTGCACCGTTATTCGGAAATCAAACGCACTTGTCCATTTCTCCGCGTCAGCAGTGCTTTAATGCATCGGCAAAAAGCATTCAGACAAGATGTGCCCTAAACAGATCCAACACTTTTAGAAATACACAGCAATAGTTATTAATATCTGTGCCTAAATTTGAGCACCGAATGTCTGACAATAACTTTGTGTAACATGGATCAAATATTACACTTTGACCATCTCCCCATGGTGATGTATTCGGGTCTATTCTCCCACCTCTTAAAAGATCATTCGCAAAATTAAATGCTACTTCATAACAGTCCACAAGGTCGATTTGTTCGTCTTGATACTTGAAAATATACTCTGGTATAGGCATTTCCAAGAATGTCCTTAACAATTCGATTTCCTCTCCGGTCAACCTTTTCATTTATATACCCTCACTGAAAAAAAGGAACGCATAAGTCCAGATTTGAATAAAAACCTCCAACCCCGGTTCCTTTCAGTCTTATTCATCAAAAAGCACATTTCTTCCTCTCTATTTGCTTCTGTATTAGTCTAATTTATATCAATACACTTGCATGCACTAAAATCCAATAACTTCACTTATGCTATCTCCATTTTCGTCATTATACTCCACATGTATTTTATTCATTTCAACAAAATTCAATTTAACTTTTTCTCTTAAAACCGACCTCGGGAACCCACGTTTTACTTCGTATCGAATGTTTGAATCAAACACATCTTCAACAAACAGACAAACATCATTATCTGCCAAAGAAAAATAAGCAACTAAATTGTTATATCCAAGATAAGGCATTGCAAAAAATTTAGACACTTTTCCCTTTTCGATATCATAGTATCGCTCATACCAAGTCGGACCACCAACGCCATACTCTAAGCAAAGCAATCCGTTTGATTTAAAGAATTTAAGAGAGCCGCGCCCATCATGATATCCAAAATCCAGATACTCATTTTTAGAATTCTTAACAATATAAAAGTATATATCCGCACGTGAATTTCTATATACCTCAAAGTATTCGCCTTTCTCTATGCAGAGGACTTCACTTGTTTTGTCATTCGTCGCATTACCTATTTCTGTACTTTGTTTATCTCTATCAATTTCAAGAATAAACGGTATCTCATTTCTGATAAATAAATCTTCGTTTGTTGCTATCTCCTCGTTTTTAACAAACACTATTGATGTTACAATCGGGTCATCAATAATCTTTCCGTTCTCAAAGCGCGAATACTTTACTATAAAAACGCCTTCCTGAACAATATGTGCCGTTGTATCTACCGCCGACACAGGCAAAGTAATTGAATTTGTATCATAGTTCAGCACTTCGCTTTTGCGCATATGTTCCGTAACATGATTCCGAAATTCAGTTTCTGATTTGAAACCGTATGAAATCATTACGCTTTTCAGCATACTCTTTTCATCAAAGAATACAAAGGCATTTCCGCCGTCATTCAGAAACAGCACCGCATAATACCCTTGATGCGTCTTGCGGACGCATTGCGCATTAAAACTCCGTTTGAACATCGAAAAAGTAACATCTCCATCTTCCGCCGCTTTTTTTAACTCCTTTGCCTGTGCGGCGGAGTACGTTTCTGTAATCAATTCGCTTGCATATTTTGCTTGATTAAATTTGCACCCTGTCAACGCTATCAGAAGTATTACGGCAATACATAATACTTTTGATGTTTTATTCATCACAAATTTGGCATCGTTTGCGGTATTGTTAAGCATTTTTTGTCGTCCTTTTCTCTGCATTATTCATCAAACTTTGTAACATCAAGCGGTTCACATATACCCGTTGCCTCTTTCCTTTGCTTCGACATTACCGTTATCCGATAAATCTGAATCGCAATAACCGCACATTCCACCAAGCATTGATATCCGTGAATTTTTATAAGTGACACCCGTGCGGAAAACGCCACCCACAGGCAAATATCAGTCGCTAATATGAATATTTCAATCAGTAACGGAACATACGAATACAAATTTCTTTTAGAGCAAACAAAGCAGAGCGCAAAGTATATAATCCCAATTATTTCAAACATCAAAAAAATGAGAAGATTAAAGCGATTCAAAGTTTCTGCCAAGTACATATAAAAGGCTCCGTAGCCGGGAAACAGTGCTAAATAGTTTATCAAGGAACTGTTAAACGCAATAAACCAAAGTGTACCCGTGGGATAGCAATTGAATATAGAAGACACATAAACCAAGAATGCAGACTTGCAAACGATAAAGTCTTTTAGTTTTCGCATATTTTTACCCTCCCACACATCACGCCTCTTCAAATGAAATATGGCTGATTCTCTTTATTCCGTCATTGTCTAAAAAATATACTTGATATGCAATCGAACCGTATACATATTCCCTTTTCAAAACAAAATACTGTTTGCTGTCTATTTCAAAGCCCGACATCAGTTCAGTTTTTATGCATTCATCTTCGCTGATATCAACAGAATAATTCTCCGTTTTTATGCTGTTATCAGAAACCGATAACACACATTCACCAAAGTTATTAACTTTAACATTACCGATAACACCTATTTGATTTTCTTTAACTCCCGTCAATTTGATGCTTTGCAAATATACATACGCATAAAACTCAGCATTTGAATCACTGAAAATAATTTCGTTGCGAATAGCACACTTCCCACCAATGCTATTTTGAAAAACAACGGCATTATTTGTCCCTAAAAAATCCAACGAAATATTTTTCAGTTCAATTCCGTTTTCAAAGCAGCCACTGTCAAATAAGGCTCCGATTTTCTCACCGTTTGCGGTTAAATCTTCAATACTCATAAATTTGCCGTCAGAATAGGCGCATATAAGCATAGTTTTAATATAATCATCGTTTATCTGTTCAACAGTGACTATTCCGAAATTATTACCCGTTTTTTCAGTTGGATTATTTTCGCACTCTAAGCCCTTTTTCTTTTCACAGGAACACATCAGCATACTTACAATTAAAAGAAAGTACAACACAAAATTCATATTTTTCTTCATGTTAATTGCGCCCTTCACCTCTTGCCTAATTCATCGTGTTCATAAATTACTTTCGTTCCGTCTATTTCTGCAAACCGTTAAGTTCTGCTCATTCTGCGTTTTTGAGCAGATATATCATATATTTAATCTTTATCGTTCTGTTTCTAAATTGATTCCTGATTTCAGCCGTAAACAAGTAAAATGATGCACTTCCCAACGAAGTATCATTATTCTGCAAAATCTCGCGGTCTTTTTGAATATCGGCAATTACGCTCTCTTCCCACGATTTCTGAATTCTGCGAAAATCCGTTGCATCCTGTTCCGAAAGCATTTCGCAATACTCTTCTTCCGTCGAGTGCATCTCCCTTTCCCACGCATCTTTATATTCTATCTGCACTTCATTTATTTCTGCCGTGCTTGTTGCACCTTCAAGTTTCTTATTGAATTCAGCATCAATTTCATTCGCGTTAATTGCTTTCGAAAAATCCGATTCGCCGTCGGTTATTTCATAAATATCATATTGCTGACTGTTTTGTTCCGTGAAATCATCAGTCACTTGCTTCATTGGCTGCGGTAGAGAAGTATTGCTTGATGTATTTTCTTTTTTTATCCCGCAACTGCACATTATAACTGCTGTTGTTATTATAATGCTTTTGAGCACAACTCTTTTTACCATTGTCTGTACCTCCTCATTTCATCATCAATCTTATTTGTGTATATCATTTCCTTCATAACCGTCCTCCAAATATCCTTCAATGTTTCTCTATCGAATCAAGCGAAAGCGGATTAAAATTCAGTTTAAGCGAGATACTCTGCGCCGTTTGGCGGGAATCAAACGCGCTTGTCCATTTCTCCGCGTCAACAGTGCTTTGAAGTATCGGCGTTAGTAAAATAACTGATATCGCGACCGATATTAGTTTGCAAAGGTTCATTTATTTGTCTCTTTCGTAGACATTTTATTGTTCTTCTCGAATTGTT
This sequence comes from uncultured Clostridia bacterium, assembly GCA_934434555.1. Taxonomy (GTDB): domain Bacteria; phylum Bacillota; class Clostridia; order Christensenellales; family QALW01; genus UMGS1322. The sequence continues at coordinate 4,651 of CAKRZX010000011.1, read as the reverse complement.
CTAAAACCATTTTTGCTGAAAAAGAAATTGACCAATCTTCCGTTGTCTCAGACAGTTTTTTTAATGTATCAACTGCTTTATCCACAAAAATATTCGACTGCAAGCATGCAGACGCGGCACCAAGTTTTACATTTTCATTGTCGTGATTAAGCAATTCCCCAAAAACCTTAGAACAATCTGCATTATTTATTTCCTCTATCAGTTTATCAATTTTTGTCATTGCTCTATTATGTCTCTTTACTTTTAACGCACTTTTATAATCATGTTTTGTGCACAATTGTAAACAGAATCCAACAAATGTGTCATAGTAATTTTTCATATCATACCTCGTTAATAATACTCTCTAATTATTCTAAGTCCAAACTCATATTGTTCCTCAAAACTTTTTCCAACGAGCCAGTTTCTCACCGTCATTCCATTTGAATACCAAGTTTTACTAGAATACACCCTACTAATTTCCTTATGAATAGATTTATCCAGCGAAATTATATTATCCGTATTGTGAACACGACTTGGCTCAAATCCAGTTTTCTTTATTTGATTTTGTTCAACAATATGATGCCATTCTTTTCCTTCGCCTGCTTTTCCGATTTTTTTCTTCAATCTATAATAAGTATCAAATCCATCTCCTTTCTTTCTGCTCTCAATTATCCCCGGTGCTGCTCCGAAAGCACCACCTACGGCAGTAGAAGCAACTACGCCCCAATTGCCCTCATCGAAAAACTGTTCTACTGTTGTACAAGATGTAGATGCCGTAAGCGCTGCTGTTCCAAGTACTGCTGCTGAACCAACAAATGCTCCCGCGGCTATTGTTGCTGCCGGTGTTGCCGTCGCGGCTACTCCGCATGAAATTGCTGCTACCGTAGCCGTTGCCGCCGCAAAACCTCCACAAGTGACTACCGTTGCTGCCGCACAGCCAACGACCAGTGCTGCGGCAATAGCCCAATGCCACCACGCTTCACCCGTTAAGTCTACTCTACTAGTAGGATTATTTCCGCAGTAAGCAAACAGATTATTACTTATAATATCCCCTGTTGGCAACTGGTTATCCGCATTGATAAACCTACCGACTTCCGCATCATAATATCTTGATTGCAGATAATACAGCCCAGTTTCCGTGTCGTAGTAATATCCACGATACCTAATCGGATTTATGTTTGCGATATGCGTTGCAATTGCGGATATGTCATTACCCTGCCCGTCGGTAACGGCAACAACCTTGCCCCAGTCATCGTAGGTATATTTGGCTACGACAGCGCCCGAAGAATCGACTATACCTATAACGTCATTTTGTGCGTTACGGTAGAACCAGTAATCACTGCCGTTGTAATTCATTCCGGCAATATTGCCATTCTCATCATAAGTGTACCAAATTACGTTATCCCCGGTCTTCTGCATTATAATTGCAGTGCCGTTGAGATAGTAATCTGTGCGAACGCCGTTTACAGTCTTTGACGTGCGGATTCCGCTGTCATTGTAGGTATACGATATAGTATCATTGCCCTTAACAATGCCGGTAAGTTGCCGTCCACCCGACCAAGTAAACGTTTCGCCGTTTATCCAGTTAAGCGGGTTGCCGATAGTATCATAAGATATACTTGTGCCATTATATGCGGTAAGCAAATCTTTCCACTCGGTATTGCCATATGTATAGGCTACTTCTACACCGTTTTTAGTTTTTGCCGTTATATTCCCGCCATTGTCATATGTATAGGCGTAAACATCAGAGCCGACTGTTGCTCCCGTAAGTTGATTAAGGCTGTCATATGTATAACTTGCTATCACCGTGCCGGTTGCGTCAGCAATAGTCAAAATATTCCCGTTCGCATCGTACGTATAAGACAGTGCCGTGCCGTCAGAGTAAGATATCTTATCAATTAACGTGCTTGTTCTGTAATTATCTATATTTTTATACTGATACGATGTTGTAAACGGAACGGTGGTGTTTAGCGTTTTTTTCGTCTGCCGTTTAAGCAAGTCATATGTATACGAAATTTTTTCAACGCCGTTGTACTTTACACCCGTTACAATGCTGTTGTTGCCGAACATAAAGGTTGTCCGATTCTGCGCTCCATCGATATTTATTAAAATATCAATCGAACGCAAAACAAGTTTCGGTACTTTGTCTAAACTGTCAGGCACCATTTCTTCCGGTTCTGCAAGTTCAACATTCTCCGTTGCAATCGGCACATCTTCAAATTTCGCACTCTTTGCGTCTGCAACAACACTTAATGTCGTGACTGCAATTGCACAGGATAGTGCTATTGAAATTAGTTTACGAAACACGTTTGCTCCTTTCACTTATTGCATAATTTATCACATAAGCCTGCATTCAAAGATATTTTTGGTTTATTTGAATATTTGCACTTATCTTATTTTCACCTGACTTGCGATATTGACTTTAATTATGTCATTGTTCTTTCCAATATACACGAACCACCCGTCGTCAACTCTTCCGCCATTGCCGTAATCTTCAAGCACAGCGACCTTTTTCAGTCCGTCTCCCGAATAGGTGAACAGACAATACTGTTCATTCTCTTTTTTAACGTAAAACAAATTGCCTTTATATTTACCAAGTGAATCTATCCGAATATTCTTGCTGTCATCAATCTCTGTGCCCGAATTGAATTCAAATATCCCGCCGGAAACACCCGTATAAAAAATCAAATTATCAATAATAATAAAACTTCTTGCCGAAAAAAGCGGCGCAAATTCTGTTGACTGAAAATCAAATTTATAAACGGTTTTCTCTCTGCCCGAAAACAGCAAATACTCTTCTGTAAAACCGATGCACCGTGCGTCATAATAAATTTCTTTGATTGTACCGTCTTCTCTGTCAAGCAGGTAAAATTCAAATCCGTTTACACGAAAAAATATGTATTTATCGGTAGAGTGCAAATACGTTACCGATTCAACTTCGCCCAACTTATCCCGACAATTAAAAATTACCGAATAGTTTTTGCCGTTTTTGTCAATGCGGCAAATATTAAAGTCTCCGTCCGCAAAACATATTTCATCATCATTTACCGCAAACGTAATAATATCTCCCGTCGTATAAATGCTTTTCTTTTTGCCCTTGGAATTCACTCTTATAATGCTGCACGTTTCATTTTTTTCTAAAACAAAATATGAATCATCATTACCCCCACTTTCTTGACATCCGGTAAAACACAGAACAAAAATGGCCAGCAGTATGCATATAATTCTTCTCATCTATTTCTTATTCTCTTTCTTGATAGTGTTGAACCCCCAACTCCAATCATAATTGTATGATACGCCCGGGAAAACGATTATTTCATAGTTCTCCGTAATTCCTGATGCATTATTAGCAGTCCGATGATTTGGGTATCCTGTGTCCCATATTGCTGCAATTGAAACCTCTCCCCAGCCATTGTCAGCACCACCAACTTCACCAATAATGCACCTAACGCTCATTCCGTTATCGTGATTAACCAAATAGGCAACATCGCCTTTTTGGGCCAATGTATTTCCTTTGGGAATAACAACATACGGCATTACATATGCATCCAATACCTTATCAGCATCTTTGCCCCATTTTGAATACGCAGTATATGCATTCCAATCGTTATCCGGAATCATGTTGCCTTTTGACCCATCTGTACATATTCTTGGTCTTCCTTTATATACAGAAACACCTCCCGATGGTATTGCTGCTGTCGGCGTTGCATTACTTTTCGTAGCCGACGGTGATGGCGTTGATGATGGAGTTGATGATGGAGTTGATGTTGGGCTAATTGTATTTATTGGTTCAGAATTTTTTGAGCATCCTGTCAAAGTCATTCCTATTGCTCCAATGCACACAACAGCTATTATTGCAAAAATCCAGAATCTGCCCCCTTTATCATTCCTTGAAATCGGGTTATTTCCGCAGTAAGCAAACATATTGCTGCCCACTGTACCCTGTCCAGTCGAAATATATCCGTCTGCATTCAAGAACCTACCGACTTCCGCGTCATAATATCTTGATTGCAGATAGTACAATCCGGTTTCCACGTCGTAATAATACCCACGATACCTAATCGGGTTTACGTTGGCAACATGCGTTGAATTTGCGGATATGTCGTTACCCTGTCCGTCGGTAACGGCAGTAATCCTGCCCCAATCATCGTAGGTATATTTTGCTACAACAGCGCCTGATGAATCGACTATACCTATAACGTCATTTTGTGCGTTACGATAAAACCAATAATCACTACCATTGTAATTCATTCCGGCAATATTGCCATTCTCATCATAAGTGTACCAAATTACGTTATCCCCGGTCTTTTGCATTATAATTGCAGTACCGTTGAGATAATAATCCGTTCTTACCCCATTAACCGTCTTGCTTGTTCTTATGCCGTTATCATTGTAGGTATACGATATAGTATCATTGTCCTTAACAATGCCGGTAAGTTGCCGTCCACCAGACCAAGTAAACGTTTCGCCGTTTATCCAGTTAAGCGGGTTACCGATAGTGTCGTATGCAATGTCAACACCGTTGTAGTTGGTAAGCAAGTCTTTCCATTCAGTGTTACCGTAAGTGTATGCTTTTTCACTTACCGCCGTGCCAAGTTCGCCTGTTGTGTATGCATAAGTTTTTACGGAGCAAATGTTCCCGCCATTATCATACGTATATGTTGTTGTAACA
>CAKRZX010000010.1 GCA_934434555.1 uncultured Clostridia bacterium | reverse complement strand
ATAATTTTTCCGCAAGGCTTGTTTTGTTTCAATAACCTATTTCAACATTGTAGGGCAGGGGTTTATCTCCTGCCGCGCTCGCAAGAAGATTGAGAGATTGCAAGGAATATAATGTTGCAAAACACCTATTCCCACACATAAAAGCATCTCTCAAAACGGCGGGACGTAAAGCCCCGCCCTACCGTGAGGGACAACCAAAGAGAGTAAAACAAGCATTGCAAAAAGCATAATTTTTCCGCAAGGCTTGTTTTGTTTCAATAACCTATTTCAACATTGTAGGGCAGGGGTTTATCTCCTGCCGCGGGCGCAAAAAGATAGATGACTTGCAAGGGATATAATGTTGCAGAGTACCTATTCCCCCATATAAAATTACCTCTTCGGAATTCGGCGGGACGTAATCTGCCATATAAGATAAAGAAAGAGCATAAAAAGAGCGATTCAAAAAAAAGCAAAACGCTCCCTGTTATTGCACCGGTAACCGGTAATCACCGCATTTCCATAAACACAAAAGCGATACGGCTGCAAACCGTATCGCTTTTTAATTTATGAAATTTGCTTATAAGCCCTTTACAGAATTGCTCGGTCGTTGGCAAACTGGCTTCCGCTTGCAAGCGAAAACATTTCCAAAAGTTTTTCAACCGTAAGTGACTGTTTTTCTTCTCCGGAAACGTCAATCAAAATTTTGCCCTCGTTAAGCATTATCAGCCTGTTTCCGTAGGCTATGGCGTCACGCATATTATGCGTGATCATCAGCGCGGTAAGTGAATTTTCCTTGATAATCCTGTCGGTTATGCTGAGAACCGTTGCCGCTGTTTTCGGGTCGAGCGCGGCGGTATGCTCATCAAGCAGCAACAGTTTAGGCTGTTGCAGTGACGCCATAAGCAGTGTAAGCGCCTGGCGCTGTCCGCCCGAAAGAAGCCCCACCTTTTGCTTCATTCTGTTTTCAAGCCCGAGCCCCAGCTCGGCAAGTTTTTCGCGGAACTTTTCTCTTTCAGCCGCAGTTATGCCCGGGCGCAGCGTGCGCTTTTTCCCGCGGCGGGACGCAAGAGCAAGATTCTCTTCAATCTGCATATCCGCAGCGGTACCCATCATCGGGTCCTGGAACACGCGGCCCAAATACTTTGCACGTTTATATTCCGGCAGATGTGTTATATCCGTTCCGTCAAGCAGAATTTTTCCGCCGTCGGGAGCGTATACGCCTGAAATTATGTTCTGCATTGTGCTTTTGCCCGCGCCGTTTCCGCCGATAACGGTAACGAAATCGCCGTCGTTAAGCGTAAGACTTACGTTATCAAGCGCGATTTTTTCATCGCTTGTTCCGGCGTGGAACTTCTTTGTTATATTGCACAGTTCAAGCATTTTTTTTGCCCCCTTTTGACGCAAAATAATGGTTTTTTATATACGGTATTCCCAAGAACAGCGCTACGACTACCGCCGAGAACATTTTAAGCAGATCCGAGTTGAATCCCACGGAAATAACCGCCTGATATACAAGGTAGTAAATAACCGAGCCTGCAAGCACTCCGACGAGGCGAACTGCAAAATTGCTGCTGATTCGGGAGAATATCGCTTCGCCGATAATTACCGCCGCAAGACCTACGACGATGGCGCCGCGCCCCATATTTATATCCGCTGACCCCTGATACTGGCAAAGCAGCGCGCCCGAAAATGCCACTATGGCGTTGGAAAGAGCAAGTCCGAGAATCTTTGTAAAGTTTGTGTTGATACCCTGTGCGCGGCTCATTGCGCTGTTGCAGCCCGTTGCACGGATACTGCACCCCAGTTCCGTTCCGAAGAACAGATAAAGAAGACCCACAAGCACAACGCAGATTCCCGCAAGTATGCCTATGCTTCTGCCCGTGAACATCTGGGTAATAAGCACTGAAACGCCCGCATTCCTTGACATAAGCGCCAGATTGGCTTTACCCATTATTACAAGGTTGACCGACCAAAGCATAAGTTGAGTGAGAATTCCGGAAAGAATAGCCGGTATGCCAAGCACAATGTGCAGTGCCCCCGTAACGGCTCCCGCGGCAAAGCCCGCGACGATTGCCGCAAGCATTGCAAGTACGGGATTAACACCCGCAAGTATTAAAACCGTGCATACGGCAGCACCCGTACAAAGGCTTCCGTCAACGGTCAGGTCGGCAAAATCGAGGATTTTATAGGATATGTAAACGCCTATCGCCATAATTCCCCAAACGAGTCCCTGCGCAACCGCGCCGGGCAAAGCAGAAAGCAAATTCATAAGCAAACTCCTTTTAATCAGTCAAGCGCGGTATAATCGCTGTGGGCGGTCATATCAATGCCAAGTTCTTTGCATATTACGGGATTGTATTTTTTTGAAGCGGTTGCGTACTCAACGGGCATCTCCGAAACCTTTGCTTCGCCCGCAAGTATCTTTGCCGCCATTTCGCCTGTCTTGTAGCCAAGATCCTTGTAACTTATTGAAAGAGTTGCAATGCCGCAGCCCTCACAGATACCCGCTTCACCCGCAATAACGGGAACTTTCCTGTCGCGAACAATATTTCCGATGGTCGATGCGCAGGACGCAGCGGTATTATCGGTAGGAATGTAAAGTGCATCGCACTTTGCCGCTGCATCAGCAGTAACGGTTGAAACGTCGTTGGTGTCAGAGAACGAGAACCTGGTGCAGGTAAGTCCCTTTGCTTTAAGAGCCTCTTCAACAACCTTTACCTGGTATTCGGAGTTGGGCTCTGCGGAGCAGTATAACAGCCCTACCGTTTTTGCATCGGGAAGAAGTTCGGTAAACATTGCCGCCTGCTCATCAAGCGGTGCAAGGTCGCTTGTGCCGGAAACATTTGTTCCTACAACGCCCGTGAAGTTATCGATACCCAGCGCTACGCCGTATTCGGTTACCGATGTACCCAGAATCGGAATGGTGCTTGTCGCATTGTAAGCTGCTTGAAGTGCGGGTGTTGCGTTTGCCATTATAAGGTCAACTTTCTTTGAGATGAACGAGTTTACAATGGTGGTGCAAACCGTTGCTTCGCCGGAAGCATTCTGTTCGTCAAACTTCACGTTCTCCTCACCCAGTTTATCGATAAGAGCCTGTTTGAAACCCTCGGTAGCCGCGTCAAGCGCCGGGTGCTGTGTAAGCTGTACAATGCCTACGTTATAAACCTTCTTGGTTTCCGTTTTAGCAGAATCGTTTCCGCAGCCGGCAAGCATTGTGCCGAGTGCCGCAACCGTAAGTAATACGCCTAAAATCTTTTTCATTTTCATTTCCCCCTAAAATTGAGTTTATTGTTAGTTCCGGAACGGGTGGAAAAACAAAAAACCGTACGGATTTGTGTATGCCGTACGGTTGATAACCTGTTTTTCTTAAATTCCTGAACAGTTAAATTATCCGCTTTTTTGCATCACAAATCACTCTTACTTTTTGATGTAAAGTAAAAGTAATAAAAGTATGCAAAATCAGCAGACATTATTTTCATCTTTTAACCCGTTCCTTTGCTAATGATGGTGCAATTATAGCACCGCATTTTTATCCTGTCAACAACTTTTTTTATAAAAACAGAATTTTTTCACCGTGTAACGTTCGCCGTTTGCATTGAATTCAAAATTTCTTTGCCAAACGGAATATTTTCTGTTATAATATTTTCTGTATTTATACACATTATATTTTTATAACTTATAAGGAGGCTAAATATGCCCAAAAAGAGAAAACGTCGCTTCGGTGACAGACACGATGCGCGTAAAATACGCACTCTGCCGCCGATGCAGTATGTTGCGGTAAGCATTATGCACACACGTAACGATGCACAAAACCTGTTTACGGCAAGTGTGGACTTTGCAAATGTTGAAGAGTATATCCGCCAAAAGCGGGAAAGCGGTTTGCCCGGGTTCGGCTTTATGCACCTGCTTATAGCCGCATACGTGCGCACCGTAAGCCAGAAACCCGCAATCAACCGCTACATTGCCGGCTACAAAATTTTTGCCCGTCACGACATTATTTTAAGTATGATGGTAAAGAAAGAAATGAAACTGAACGCACAGGAAACAGCAATCAAGGTTTTCTTTTCGCCCTCCGACACCGCAGAAGATGTTTATCGCAAAATGGAGGAAGAAATTGAAAAGGCGCGTCAAGCCGGCGATACCACCGCTCTTGATAACGTTGCCCGCATAATAAACCGTATGCCGAAGCTTATATTGCGCTGGTTTGTTTCCTTTATGCAGTTTCTTGATTTCTTCGGCAAACTTCCCAAAGCCATTGAAGCGGCATCGCCCTTTCATTCAAGCATTTACGTTTCAAACTTAGGCTCTTTGGGAATTCCGCCCATATACCATCACCTTTACAATTTCGGCAACACGCCCGTATTTATTACTTTCGGTGCAAAACGGCGTGAACTCTGCCTTAACCCTGAGGGCGGCGTTTATCAGAAAACGATGGTTGACTATACTGTTGTTACCGATGAACGCATTACCGACGGACATTATCTTGCAACGGCATTTAAGGGTATGGAAAAGTTGCTGCACAATCCTCAGAAACTTGATGCTCCGCCTGAAACCATTGTTGACGACATTCCGTAAAATAAAAAACTCCCCCGAGAAAAATCTCGGAGGAGCCTTTTTTATTCTGCCGGTTTTTCTTCCGGAGCGGAAGAATGTACGGAGCACTTACTCATATTAAGCACTGCTTCACCCGCAATGCGCACAAATATACTGTGGTTGTTATTGTACATATCATTAAGGATTCCCGATGACGGCACCATGGTTATGCTCTTCTGCTCAATAAGATTTTCCGGGCAGTACGGGGTTGCAAGGGCGCCGGAAGATGTACATATCTTCACCGTTGCGTGCAGGTCGCAATCCGGAATAGTGGAAGAATTGCCGTACTCGGTGTGAGTTTTCGGACACGCCGCCGTTGCCTTTTTGCCCGAAATTGAGCAGTACTGCATCTGCGTTACGCCTATTGTCTCCGGGTCAACGTCGTTTGCCGCGCGGTTTTCCATACCTTTATGAATGGCTTTCATAACGGTTGCAAACAAAGGTGCCGCATACGAGCCGCCGCCTGCATTGGCGGTAAGCGCCTTGTAGGCATCGGAGCCTATCCAGCAGCAGCCAACATACCAGCCCGTAAAGCCCGCGAAGAATACGCCTCGGCTGTCGGAGTTTGTTCCGGTTTTACCGTAAACGGTCTGCCCCGCCACATTCGATTTCGGCATTCCCAGTGCAACGGAACGCATCATATCGGTTATCTGCCATGCAGTACTTTCGGAAAACACCTTGCGTTTTATCTGTTTTGATTCCATATCCACAATAACGTTTCCGTCTTTATCAACTATTTTTGTAAAGGCGATAGGCTCAATATAGGTACCCAGGTTTGCTATTGCGGTATACGCGCCTGCCATTTCAAGGGGCGTAATGCCCGAACTTCCCAATGCAAGACCGGAGCCGGTTTTGCTTATATGCTTTTCATTAACGCCCAATTTTTTAAGGAAGTTGAAGGAGTCGTCAAGCCCCACGTCATACATAAGCGCCTGGGCAGCGGTAACGTTCAGGGACGCGGTAAACGCCCTGCGCATCGTTACGGGAGCATTGTTGTACGAACGGGAGTTGTTTGCGGGATAGCCCTTATCCGCTTCCGTTCCCCAGCCCTTTATACGCATCTGGAAATCGTAATAAACCGTGCCGATGCCCGCGCCTTTTTCTATTGCGGGTCCGTAAACGGAGATAGGCTTGATTGACGAACCTACCGGCATTGTTGACTGATATGAACGGTTGAATTCAAGGCTTCCCGTAGGTGCCTGACGTCCGCCCACAAGGGCGATTATATGCCCGTTGCGGAAGTCCACCACCGCCATTGCCGCCTGGGGCTGAACAAGACGGATTACCGAACCGTCGGGGTTTGTGCCCACAACGGTGTAATTATCCGTTGACGAGCGCATTTTGGGATAATTGTTGTAGTTATAAAGTGCCTCTTCGGCAGCAAGCTGCTTTTTGCTGTCAAGGGTCGAATATATCCCGTAACCGCCGGTGCGGATTTCCTTGCGGATAGCCGTTCTGTTCTTGGCGTTGTCTTCAAGGTTTCTGTCCTCGATTATTGCGTCAACGGCGCTGTCAAGAATATAATCGGTGAAGTAAATCATACTTATCTGCGACGCGTAGGGCGACTCTTCAAGTACGGTCATCGTGTCTTTCTTGGCTTCCTCGTACTGTTCCTTTGTGATAAAGCCGTTTTCGCACATCTCATACAAAACAAGATTCGTTCTGTTGTCTGTACGCTTGGGATTTGAGCGGGAATAGTAGTTGCTGCGGGGATTGTATCTTGACGGATTCTGTATAAGTCCCGCAAGACAGGCGCACTCGCGCAAAGTAAGTTCGCTCAGGTCCTTGCCGAAATAGTCCTTTGCGGCGGTTTTCATACCGTAGCAGGAACCGCCCATATAAATTGTATTAAGATACGCTTCAAGTATCTGATCCTTTGAGTAGAGTTTTTCAAGTTCAAGCGCAATCGATGCTTCCTGAATTTTGCGCTTGTACGTCTGCTCAAATGACAGCATCGTATTTTTTATCAACTGCTGTGTTATGGTTGAACCGCCCTGCATACTGCCGCCGCCCAGATTGCTTATGGCTGCGCCCACGATACGCTTAAAGTCAATACCCATGTGACGGCGGAAACGAACGTCCTCAATGGCAATTACTGCGTTTTGTAAGTTTTCCGGCACTTCGGAAAGCTCCGCCCACTCGCGGTTTTCCATATTGTAATAATTGCCTATAACCTCTCCGTTTGCATCATAAAGAATTGACGCCTGGTCCTGACCCGTAACCTGTGTGAAGTCGATTTCGGGGACAGTTTCAAGGTAGGATTTTGACATACCGAGTACAAAGCCCATGCCCGAAAAGCCCACGATAAGCACGCACACAAGGAACATTTTGAATGTTACTATGCACAGATTTATAAAGTAGTTGCGGGGTTTGTTGTCGCGGGGTTTGAAATACTCCGCAAGCGCGCCCAATTCCTTGATTCTGCGTTCGTTTTCCTTCTCTGCGGCTTCCTTGCGCGATGACTTGGAAATGCGCTGTCTTTTTTCGCCTGTATCTGCCGTGGTCATTGCCTGACGCTGACGGATATTTTCCTTGCCCGAATCCGGCACGGGGCGGGCTTGCCTCGGCTGTTCGCTTTGGCGCGGACGAACATTTTCCACTCCCACGCTTGACGCGGGTCGTGCTTGTCGCGGCTGTTCGCTTTGGCGCGGACGAACGCTTTCCACTCCCACGCTTGACGCGGGTCGGCTCTGACGCGGCTGTTCGCTTTGGCGCGGACGTACGCTTTCCACTCCCACGCTTGATGTAGGTCGTGCTTGCCGCGGTTGCTCGTTCTGTCGCGGACGAACATTTTCCACTCCCACACTTGACGCGGGTCGGGTCTGTCGCGGTTGCTCGCTTTGGCGCGGACGTACACTTTCCACTCCCACGCTTGACGCGGGACGGCTCTGCCGCGGCTGTTCGCTTTGGCGCGGACGTACGCTTTCCACTCCCACGCTTGACGCGGGTCGGGTCTGTCGCGGTTGCTCGCTTTGGCGCGGACGTACACTTTCCACTCCCACGCTTGACGCGGGACGGCTCTGCCGCGGCTGTTCGCTTTGGCGCGGACGTACGCTTTCCACTCCCACGCTTGACGCGGGGCGGCTCTGACGCTCGCTTTTTTCACGGCGCACCGTGCCGATTTCATAAGACGGTATTTCGTTTGTATTTTTCTTATTCGGTTTTACCGAAGAAACTTCAAAATTGTTATCAGGCTTATCTGCCATTGGCTTCCCTCCCAATGAGGATAAATATTCTATTATATTGTATCATTAAACTAAAAAAAGTTCAACTAAAAAAATAAAGCAGACCGAAATCTGCTTTATCATAAACTATCCTCTCAATGACGCGCCGAAACGGTATTCAAGAGAGCGAACGATTTTATCAAACGCTTTCTGCGCCTCTTCGGCTTTAAGGGTGCGCTCGGGATTGAGCATTGTTATGGAGAATGCAACGCTCATTTTGCCCGCACCGAGAACGGGATTTTTATAAATATCAAAAAGTTCAACCTTATCTATTATGTTTCCACCCGCCGAGCGTATGGCGTCAATCATAGGTCCTATTTCACAGGTTTCGTCAACAAGCACCGCCAAATCGCGCTGAATTGCGGGATATTTGGGCAGAGCCTTATATATAACCCGTGTGTTTGCCGCCGCGAACATATCCTTTAAGTCAGCCTGAACGACCAGTGGACGACCCGAAATGCCGAATGCCGCCGCAACGTCGGGATGAATTTCGCCCATATCGGCGATTTTTTTGCCGTTTACAATAATCCGCGCCTGCCTGCCCGGGTGCATAAACGGCAGGTCATTTTTCTCATATGTCGCTTTAATTCCGAAGTAATCAAGCACGGTTTCAAAAGCGGATTTAAGGGTGAAGAAATCTTCTTTTTCGCCCATAAAGCCGAAAATAAGCGTGTTTCTCTCTTCGGGCTGCTCTTCAACCGGCTGTTTTTCGGGAATAAACAGGCGGCTGATTTCAAACAGGCGCATATCCTTTGTTCCCTTTGACGCATTGAAAGCCATTACGGAAAGCATACTTGAATAAAGTTGCGTCCGCATTATCGAATAATCTTCGCCCAGGGGGTTAAGCAGTTTTACAGTGTTTTCGCTTGAAATTCCAAGCATATCGTAAGCCTTTTGAGAGATAAACGAATATGTTGCAATCTCGTTTGCGCCCAGGGCAACGGCAAGTTCCTTTACTTTATCGCTCATAAGCCTGTCTTTTGTTTTCGTTCCCCTCGTGAGCACGCCCGAAAGCGGACGGGAAATTATATGGTCATAGCCGTAAACGCGGATTATCTCCTCCGCTATATCGGCGACCCCCTCAATATCGTCGCGCCGGGTGGGAATATTGCATATTACCGTTTCACCGGAAAGATATGCGTCAATACCGAGATTGTTGAGTATTGAAAGTATCGTTTCGGCGGGCACGGTAATGCCCAGCAGTTCCTCAATGCGTTTAAGGAGCGCTTTGAGTTCGCGGGGCGCGGGAAGAGAATCATAAACATCGGGGTTCCAGCTTGTGATATCGCCTGCGTCAAGTTCGTCTATAAGGTGGAGCGCTCTGTCAAGTGCAAAGCGGCAGCCCGCAGCGTCAACACCCTTTTCAAAACGGGACGACGCTTCCGTGGCGATACCGAGTCCGCGGGCGGTTTTGCGCACGCTGTCGCGGCGGAATTTTGCCGATTCAAAAAATATTGCCTTTGTGCTGTCCTTAATCTCACTGTTTTCGCCGCCCATAACACCTGCAATGCCTACTGCACGGTCGCCGTCGGCAATAACAAGCATATCGTCTTTAAGCGTGTGCTTTTTGCCGTCAAGGGTGGTAAGTTCCTCACCGTTTTCGGCGCGGCGAACTATGATTTTATGCTTTGCAATGTCCGAAACGTCAAACGCGTGCATAGGCTGACCCGTTTCAAGCATTACAAAGTTTGTTATATCAACAATATTGTTTATGGGGCGCATACCCGCTGCATAAAGGCAGTCACACAGCCATTTCGGCGAGGGCGCAATGCGGATATTCTCAACCTGTGCGCCGATATATCGGGGGCAAAGGTCGCGGTCAGCAACGGTTACTTCAACCGGCTCTTCCGCGGGCCTTTTAACTTCGTAGCCCGTATTCGGCAGAGTGATTTTTTTGTTAAGGCATACGGCAACTTCGCGGGCAATACCCAAAACACAGTTGCAGTCGGGGCGGTTTGACGTAACGGAGAAATCAATAACACAGTCATCAAGTCCGAGTACGGTATTCATATCAGTGCCCGGCGCCCACTTTTCGTCAAGAATCAGGATTCCGTCAACGTCCGCGTTGGGGAAATCTGTTCCGAGAATGCCAAGTTCTTTTCCCGAGCACATCATACCGTTGCTGGGAACGCCGCGGAGTTTGCCTTTTTTGATGTGAACGTTTCCGGGAAGACAGGAATCGTGCAGTGCAGCGGGAACAAAAGCGCCCTCGAACACGTTATGCGCACCGGTAACAATCTGAACGGGTCCCTCCTGACCGCAGTCAAGCTGGCAGATAAGCAGGTGGTCAGAATCCGGGTGCGGCTCTATTTTAAGAATTTTTGCAACAACGACGTTAGTAAGGGCGGCATTTTTCTCCATTCCCTCAACTTCAAACCCCTGGCTTGTCATTTTATCGCAAAGCACTTCGGGCGTAACGTCTATATCAACATATTTTTTAAGCCAGTTATATGATACTTTCATTTATCTTTTTCCCCCCATTACTTAAACTGTTTAAGGAATCTTACGTCATTTTCAAATACAAGACGCAAATCGGGAATCTTATAGCGTGTTGTTGTAATACGGTCTATGCCTATGCCGAACGCAAAGCCCGAATATACTTCCGGATCAATTCCGCATTCGCGCAAAACATTCGGGTGTACCATACCCGCGCCGAGGATCTCTATCCAGCCGGTTCCCTTGCAAACGCGGCAGCCTTTACCCCCGCACTCACTGCACGTCAAATCCACTTCAACGCTGGGTTCGGTAAAGGGGAAATACGAGGGGCGGAATTTTACCTTAACGTCCTTGCCGTACATTTCGTGAGCGAATTCTTCAAGCACATATTTAAGGTGGCAAAGGTTTATGCCCTTGTCAACCACAAGTCCTTCAAGCTGGTGGAAAACAGGCGAGTGTGTGGCATCAACTTCATCTGCGCGGTAAACGCGGCCGGGGCAGATAACGCGGATAGGCACGTTGCGGGTTTTCATTGTGCGTATCTGTGCCGCAGACGTCTGTGTGCGCAGCAGCAGATTTTTTGCGATATAGAACGTGTCCTGCATATCGCGGGCGGGGTGATCGTCGGGAAGATTCAGCGCCTTGAAGTTGTAGTAATCGGTTTCAACCTCGGGTCCGTCAACAACATCAAAGCCCATGCTGCGGAAAATTTCGCACATTTTCTCCTGTGTAAGCGTCAGAGGGTGATATGTGCCCAAAGTTTGCGGCTGTGCGGGAACGGTAACATCAATAACCTCGTTTTTAAGCTGTTCCTCACGCATTGCGGAATTAAACTCTTCCTTCTTTTTGGCAATAGCCTCTTCAATAGCATTGCGCAGTTCATTTACTTTCTGCCCCATTTTCGGTCTTTCTTCCGGCGAAAGCGAACCCATTGAGCGGAGTATTTCGGTCAATTCGCCTTTCTTTCCCGTAAAGGACACGCGCAAATCTTCCAAATCACCCGGTCCGTCCAGGTTTTTAAGCCGTTCTTCAAAACGTTCTCTTACGGCTGTTAATTTGTCAAACATATTCTTTCCTCCTAAAAATAAAAAAAGGTCTTCATCCCAAGGGACGAAGACCGCGGTACCACCCTAATTTACGCTTAATTAAAACGCCTTTATGACCGATAACGGTGTCTGCCGCCCGCGCTTACACAAAAACCTTTCGGCACGGAAACTCCGAAGTGAACTTCAACATACGCTTTCGGGGACGCTCTCACCTTTCCGTCCCTCTCTTTGCAAAAGGAAATATGCCTACTTTACTTCTTCACTGTATTTACGCATGTATTTTAGCACACGCCCGCTTTTTTTGCAAGCGAAAATTATTTAATCCAGCTCTTTCTGTTCTTTTCAAGTTCGATGTTCGTTTTACCGTAAATCGCGGTTTGAAGTTTCTGTGCGGCTATGGGGAAATCGGTTTTCCAGTACCAGCCGTTATCCTCGGGATTCATAAACCCTACCGCACAGTCGTCGTCGGGAAGAACAACCTGTTTTATTTCATAATTGAACCATCCGCCCGTAAGAGCGTTTGTGGCATAGGCAAGCACTTCTGTTGAACTCAGTCCCGTGCGTACATACGGAATCATTGCGTTTACAACACCCACAAGTTCGGTAAGCGAGCACTGCTTTGCCTCGTCCATCATAGTCATAATAACCTTACGCTGTCTGCCGGTTCTTGCGGTATCGCCGCCGGTTGAACCTTTACGGATTCGCATATACGTCAGCGCGTGAGCGCCGTCGACGCCTATGGTGCTTTCGCCGTAAGAGATGTTCCACCCGCAGGTATCCCGCAGATATTTTGCCTCGTTGGGCTCAATTGTAATCGTAACTCCGCCGAGCGCATCTATAACCTTTGCAACCGACGCAAAGTTTACTATAACGTAGTTGTCGATAGTAACTTTATAGTATCTTTCAATCATCTGAATAAGCGTTGCGGGACCGTAGTTAAGCGAATGGTGCAGTTTTTGGAAACTGCCCTTGCCGTTGTGTACGATATACGCATACTGATCACGCATAAGCGATGCAAGAGTTATTGTTTTTGTTTTGTGGTTTATTGACATCAGCATCATTGCGTCCGCCCTGCCATGGTCGGAAAGCGTCTTGCTGTAATTGTCGTCCATACCCACAAGCAGAATGTTGGTAACGTTTGAATCGTGTACCGCACTGCCCGTATTCATCCACTGCTTAATATTGTCTTTAAGGTTGTTTAACTGTGAGGGGTGAATTGTTTCGCCGGTTATCTCGCTGTTATTCTCTTCTTCACCCGAATCCGCCGGTTCAAGTTCATCAAGGTTCGGACCTTTGTCGCCGTTACCCTCGTTTATGGTAGTATTGTTGATATCAACACCGCCCTGACTTTTATACCTTGTCCCCTTCATCTGCCCGAAGTAGGCGTCCCAGCCTATAAGCAAACCTCCGGTAACTACTATTGCAATTGCAAGAGCCACGGCAACTATCTGCAACCACCAACTTACTGTATCGCGTGTTTCAAACAGCATATGTCTCTCTCCTTAATTCGTCTTTTTTTGTTATTATACACTATTTCACATTATCTGTACACCGATTTTATTAAAAAAATATTACTCTTTTTTATGTCTTGACGATATCCGCGTTTTGTGGTACTATTTTTCCGCAGTATATTATGGGAGAAATCAAATGAATAATTACAGTGTGGCAATTCTCGTTGCCGCCCACAACAGCGAAAAATTTATCTCCTGTCAGCTTGACAGCCTGCTTTGCCAGAGTTACGGTAACATATCAATTACCGTAAGCGATGATTTTTCCGTTGACAAAACGCCCGATCTTCTTAAAGAATACGAAAATAAAGATTCCCGCATAAAACTTATTAAAAGCGGCGTTCCCTTAAAAAGCGCGCAGGCGAATTTTATGTTTTTATTAAAAAATGCCCCCGACGCAGACTTCTTTATGTTCTGCGACCACGATGACAAATGGGCAAGCGATAAGGTTGAATGCACGCTTAACAGAATGATTTCCGGCGATTTTCACCGCCCGCGGCTCGTCCACAGTGACCTTTTTGTTACCGATGCGGACTTTAATATTATTTCACCGTCGCTGTTTTCAATGCAGAAACTGCCCAAAAAACAAACGCTTAACAACGCGCTTATACAAAATGCCGTAACGGGCTGCACCGCAATGATAAATCAGCCACTGCGCGCCCTTATGTTAAAAAAAGATTCTTTGGAAAATATGATTATGCACGACTGGTATCTTAACATTCTCGCCCTTGCGGCAGGAACTGTTGATTTTATCGACCGTCCGCTTATTTTCTACCGTCAGCACGGCGATAACGAAGTCGGCGCAAAAGACGTGCGCTCGGCTGAATACAAAATAAAGAAGATTTCCGACGGCAAAAAAAATACATCGTCCGTTTATGATACATTTCTGCAAGCCCGTGATATTGCCAAAATCTACAAAGCCGAACTGGGCGAAAACTTCAAAACCGTTTCCGCCTACGCCGCTATGGCGGAAATGAACAAAATGAAAAAAATAAGCACCTGTTTTAAGTACGGTTTTTGGAAGAACACGCTTTTAAGGAAAATCGGACAGATAGTTTATATGTAATTTCCCCGCCTTGCGGGGATTTTTTGTTGAAAAGCGTTCTTAATTATAAGTATAATGAATATATTATCATATTTTCGTGAGGTGAAAAGTGAAAAAGATTTTTTCCGACTTAAAAAATTTCAATATGCGTCTGTGGATTTCCCTTTGCGCTTTGGCGCTTGTTCCCGCACTGTATCAAACGGTAAAAACATTTCTTATTTCTTTTTCCGGTCAGGCGGGCGCTTTTGACATTATAGGGCAAATGGAATGGTTCGATTTAATAAACGAAACGTTGCAGGCATTTTTGATTATTCCTCTTTACTCGGTTCTTAACAGAATTTTCAAGCACCGCCCTGACAGTTTTGCGGCTGAAACGTTTAAGACCGGCACGGTTTCCTTTATTCTCTACACGCTTTTTTCCGTGGGCGTTTTAATTTACGGCGAATATCTTCTGACGGCTATGAATCCCGCCGAAATCGATTTATCCGCTGCGGCAGCGTATCTCCGCCTTGAAACCGTTGCATTTATGGCGGGCATAGTTGTAAGTTTTGCCAATGTGGTTTTTGTGGTTATCGGCAAGGACAAAAACGTATACATTTTTCTTGCTGCCCGCACTTTGCTTTCCCTGCTTGCCGACTTTATTCTCATTCCCGTTTTCGGCATTTACGGCGTTGCGGTATCGAATATAATCTCAAACACCTTGCTTTCGATAATATGTGCCGCTCTTCTCTACAAGCAAAAGTATATTAAGTTTTGTCCTTTTAAGAAAACAGATTTCGCCCTGTTCCGCGACTGGTTCAAAACCGGTTTTTTCTCCGGACTGCAACAGTTTATTGACAACTTTATTTACGCCGTTATGGTCTGCAAAACCGTAAACGCCGTTTCGCAATCGGGAAATTACTGGATTGCAAACAACTTCATATGGGGCTGGCTGCTTATTCCCGTTACCGCCCTTGCCGAAGTTATCCGCTCCGACTGCAAGGACGGATATGAAAATCTTCATAAATCAAATTATCACTTTATCGCCCTTTTGAGTTTTGCACTGTGGATAATCACCGTTCCCCTGTGGACGCCCTTTTTCCGCTACTGTCAGCACCTTGAAAACGCCGAAGAAATATTTTTTATCGTAATAAAACTTGTGCCTTTCTACTTTGCCTATACGGGCTGCGTTATTATTGACAATATATTTATCGGTCTGGGCAAAACCGTCTGCACCGCGGTCAACTCCCTGATAATCAACCTTATTTACTACGGAATTTTTTACATTCTCTATATAACCCGCGCCGTGGAGTTTAATATGAACACAATTATTTTAATGTTCGGTTTCGGTATGGTCGCACATTTGGCAATTTCCGTTGTTGAGGAAAGGGTTGTGGGCAAGAGAATTAATAAGACTTCACAAATAGTCGCACCCGATTGAGTGCGGCTGTTGCATTAAGAATTAATCCGAATTCAAGTAAAACTAATCTACAAGTTTGAAAACAGCGTCAAGTCCGTTATCCGGGTGATATGACCAAGAAACCTGAATATCTCCGAATGTTTCTGTTTGTCTGCCCATAAGTGCATTTGTATGGGTCATTTCGCTGTAAAGTGAATCCGGCAATTCAAGTGCGTCTATTATCACCAATATATCTAATTCTCCAAACATATCAAACCAATCTATCGAATCAACAATTATGCTTTTCCCATCTGACGAAAGAGTTGTTCTGTCTGACAAATCTTGCGAAAACGCATACTTAAACTTATCCAACCGCGCCTTTTTTGCATCATTTGCGGCTTTCTCTTCTTTTTGCTTTTTATCTTCTTCTATCAATTTTTTAGTTTCTTCTATTTTCCAAGCAGAATCCTTGTAACTGCCCGCCTCGGAAAACTCATAGATTGCTTTATCATATTCTCCTGATTCCATAAGTGAAATACCGCTGTCATAATGTGTTTTAGGAATTATAATCTTCATTGTTGCAATATACATTGCCACCGAAATTACCGCCACTCCGCACAAAATACCAAGCAATATTCTTTTTGCCTTGCCCGGCTTTCCTGATTTCACTTCACTGCCTGTAACTGTTTCACCTGATGTTATGGGGTTATTACTTTCCTCTGCATTCGGAACCTCATTGCACATCAAACATCCGCCCATCGGGAACATCATTGCCATTACTAAAAGTTTTTTCATTTCAAAACCTCCTAAAAAAATTCGACTAATTTTTCAGTCAATTTAATTATACTCAATTTATTGAGTATAGTCAAGCATTTAAGTATGATAATATTTATACGGTGATGAAATTGATTAGTTACAAGCCTTTTTACGATACTCTTTTCAAAAAAGGGATTACGGAATATAACCTGATTTTCAAACAGGGCTTTTCGGCAAACACGTTATATAGGATAAAAAAGGGTGAAGCAATAAGTACGAAAACTCTTGACGCTCTTTGCTATGCGCTTGATTGCGGTGTAAACGATATAATAGAATTTGTAAAGGAATAACAAAAACCCCTCCCTTGCTTTCGCAGGAGAGGGGTTTTGCCTTTACAGTGCGCTGATTTTATTCTTTTGTTTTTCTATTGTGCGGTCGCGTTTTTCCTTTAAGGTGCGCAGTTTTTCGCCGTAATCTCGGTTATTTTCGGCTTGCTGGGCACCGAAAGCCGCCTGTACTTTGTCGGTTTCGTTTTGCGCAATGCTTGACGAACTTATCTTCTGTGCTGCCAGGTCGCTTTTAAGGGCGATACTTCTGTTTTTAAGCGCCGACGCAATTTTTCTGCTGTTTGCCTTATAGTCTTCCGCTGCTTTTTCGGCGCCGGAATTATAGTCTTCCCGAGCGGAACGTATGTTGGCGTTGTACTCTTTGAGTTTTGCCGCCGCGTTCTTCTTTGCCTTTGTTTCGCTGTCAGACTTTTTGTTGTAGGCTTTCGCGTCCGACGCCGCATTTTTTGCCGCTGTCTGCGCCGCCTTTTTTATGTCGTTCAGAAATCCCGAACTCTTAACCGTTTCAAATGCGTTTGCCATAAAACCTCCGTTAACTTTTAATTTCAAGTATTTCAATCAACAGGTCGCCGTATGAACCGTAACTTGAAATATTCAGTGTGTTGTTTCCTTTTTTAAGCGGAACACATATGTATGTGGGCGCGGTCATACTGTACGTTTTTCCGTCAAGCGTAACCGCCAGTTCGCCCGACGGCGCGTTTGCGCTCACCTTTGCCATTGCGTTTGACGTGTAGCAGTAAAGTGTCCGCGTTACGGGATTCTCCGAACCTAAATTGACGTGCAGTGCAGGCATTGCAGCAGGTGATAGTTCCGCTTTCTTCATTCTGTTTTCAAGGCGGGCAAGCCTGAAAAGCAAGTGCTGTTCGTCTTCTATCGTCACGTCAGTTCACCTTCTCCCGCTTTAAGGTATATATAAACGTAACCGGACCCACGGAAAAATCGTTGCCGGTACTGTTGGACAGTTCAATCCCCACAAGGTTCCCCTCAATATCAAAGGGAAGCCTGAAAAGTTTATCGTCGGCGCTTAACGTAACAGTGCGGGTCTGGGTGCTGCCGTCGGCAGAAATCTTAACGTTGAGCGTTCCGCTGCCCGACGCAGTCAAATGCACTTCCCGCACGCGCTTTTTGCTGCCCGATATGCCCCAGTCGGTTACGGGGCTTGTCCACTTTGCGATTATCGCGCCGGAGTTTGTTAAAAAATTGCCCGTGCCCCACTGTGGGACCACGCCGCTTGTGCCCTGGGAAATAAGCAGTTTTTCTTCGTTTTTTCCCCTGAACACCGCCATACTTGACGGCATTGTGCCCGAAAAAATCTGCCACTGCCGACTTAACAAATCAAAAATAAGCATTCCTTTTGCGCCGTCTGATTTATTAAAAGACAAAAAGTACTGTCCCGCAAAATACACGCTTGTTTCTTCCTTGCAGACCACGTTTTCAAAGAAACCGTCTATTTTCCCCGACACTTTTGTTACCGTGCTTCCCGAAAGCGCATACACGCCGTATCTTGTGGCAAACAGAATTCTGTTTCCGCACACGCACACACTTCCCTCGATAATTTCGCTGTCGGAATAATATATGTTTTCAAGTGAAAAGTCGCTTTGCACCGAAAGCGTGTTAAGCGCCGCAATGCCGTACCGGCAGAACACGTACAGCGTATCGAAATACGATACAACGTCTATTGCATTGCCTGTCATATCGCTTATTTCTATGTATCCGCCCGCCGTTTCCGACACGGCGAAATTCCCCGGCTCGTCTATTGCCGAAAACCATATTCTTTGGGGATATCCCGGGTCGCCCACGCCAAACATGCGCCCGTAGTGCATTGCCGTGCGTTTCATTTTGGGTTTGTTGTCGCCCGTAATAAGCGTATACTTGCCGTCTTCCTTATATATATAAGGTCCGCACTGCGGTCCGCCCAAAAGCGCGCAGTTTTCTTTGCCGAGCCTGAACTGCGTAAAATACGTATAGATCCCCGTTTCGCCCGATTCGTTTTCCACCTTTACCGCACAGATTTTTTTTAAGGTGCTGTCATAGGTGAATTTATATAAATTCCCCTCATCGCCGGAAAAGTAGAAATTCTTATATCCCTCGTCATCGGGTGAGGACGCCTGAAATTCAAACAGGCGCACAACAGATTCGGGCAACTGCCTTAAAAGCACCTGTTCACCGTCTTTAAGCCACGTGGAAATGCCGAATCCTTTTATCCTTTTAAGTCTGCCGCCGTCAAAACGCACGTTTACCGCGTCGGGACTTTCTTCAAAATCCATAACCGTGCCGTCGTCGTGCATATTCAGCCCCTTGAACTCTTTAATCCTGTAAAAATACGTTTCCGTCTCTTTCTGCGGCAGACTTTTTATATCAAGCATCTATACCCACCTTTCGGTATGCATAACTGCGCATCCCTGCATTTCCCTGATGTTATCTATAATATTCCTGTACCGTGTATCCCATACCGACGCCTCTGCGTGCTGGCTTTTGATATTATAATATCTTGCAACCGCAAAGTATATATACGCGTACGCGTCCACCGCCGATTCGGGAATAACCGGCTCATCGTCATCGGCACTTAAAGGTGCAGGCAGATAGAAATACTCTATTTCCGCGCTCGTCGCCCAGGGCGGAAAATGAACCGCGTCTTTTCCCGCCCACGCGCCCAGCCTGAACCCGCCGGAAGTATATGCCGATTTAAGCGAAACAAATGTCTTCGTCAGGTTCTTGATTTTCACCGTCCCGTCCTCGATGTTCACTTCCTCGCGCATTACGGGACGCCATTTATCCCTTGCTACAATAAGGTATGCCGTGTTTATCCCGTTTTTCAATGCCTTTTCAAAAGCAGTATCGGTATCGTTTTTATCAAGCAGTTCTTTCGCCCGCTCAATCATTTCGGAAAGTTTCATTTTTTCCTCCCTTCGCGTTTTCAATGGCTTCCCGCAAGGTTTCGGCGCGTCTTTTCGCCTCGTTTATCCTTAGTTTTTCATTTTCTCTGTCTATCTCTTCCATTATCTCTTTTGCCCTTTCTCTGCGGTAGCGGCGCGCGTAGGTAAGAGTACGCGCGTCGAGAAACGGGAAAGGCAGTTCAAGACAGAAGCTGTCCTGCCCCTGTAAAGACGAATGGATTTCAAACCTGCCGCTTGTGCGGTTAAGAAGAACAAAATAACTGCCGTCTATCTCTTTCAATCTGTCGATTATGCCGAGGGAATCCGAGCAGACGGGGATATAGTTTTCCGAATACCTTGCGTTTGCCATAAAACCACCTCTGAAAAATTATTTCTCGGTTACGCCCGAAAGTTTAGCCTGTCCGCAGGGCAGGAAGCACATAAGGTTTGCATATTTTACAAGAGTTGCCGTATATGCCGCTCTGCCCGCTTCCTGTTTAAGCACCGTGCCGCCCTCGCCTTCAAGCCACTGCCAGTCGCAAAGTTGGTGCATATCAAAAAGAGTCGTGTCAAGCAGATACATTGCTCCCGAAGGGCAGTATCTGTCGGCAACAACAGGAATGCCAGCATAACTTATTGCGCGGTAGCCGCCTTCAAGTTCAACGGGATTGATGTTGCGCTTGGTGGTTTCAAGATAGTTCTGATATGCTCTGCGAACGCCGTAAGAGCAGGTGATAAAGTCAATCTTGCCGCCGCTTGCTTCTTCTGCCGAGTCAATGGCGGTCTGAATCTTAATGTCGCTTATATCGCCCGTTTCCGCGCCAACATAAGGTTTAAGCCACGCTTTTCCGTTAGTGTTTACGCCGTAAAGCGTAGTGGGCTTTGAGAAGAACGTTTCAAGGCCGTTAAGTTCCTTGGCGTAGGTATCGCCGTTATAAACGGCAGTGTTTTCGGCAAGCGTTACCGCGGCGGTAAGAGTAACGGTTGTTCCGCTTACAGATGCAACCGTGCCCTCGCCCATTGTGCCGGTGGCAACGAACTTCAACTTCATACCCGCCTTGATTTTCGATGCGTCGCTTATGGTGAAAGTCGTTTTTGCGCTTGTAGCCGCCGTAACGGTGCCAAGCAGCTCTTTGCCGTCGCCGTAAAGCATCCGCGAAAACTTCTGTTTTGCCGCCGAAATAAGTCCTTCCATTTCGGCATTGAGCAGGTTTACGACCGCCCCCTCGGTATCGGCGGAAGCGCGCATAGCCTTATCGGTAATCTGAATAGTGCCGTAAAGGTTTTTAAGTTCGCTTTTAAGAACTGCGTACTTGTTTGAATCCGCCGCGGGAAGTTCGTCATATTCGCCCAGTGCGGCAATGCCGGAAGAAAGTTCATAGCAAACGGGTTTAAGGATTTCCTTGCCGGAAACGAAACTCTGAGTCGTTTTGAACTTCTGATACAAGGGGCTTATTGAGTTGTTAAGGTTGTTGATGAGTACATCAAGATAGTAACTTTTTAATGCTGCGTTAACTGTTGAAACTGAAATCATTTTTATTTCTCCTTATTTTTTGTTTTTTCTGAAAAAAGCCCTTGCAAGTTCCCCTGCGGCGCGCACATCGCCGGGCTTTTCTCTTTCCGTGCAGGGCAGACAGCCTTTTTTGAAACTGACTGCCGGTGATGTTGAAAGTGACGAAAGATAATCTTCTATTATCCTCTTCTTAACCGTTTCGTTGCCGAAAATGAATTTTTCCAAAAATTCGTTATCGTTTGCGAAACTTTCGGGTGTGCGGTGCTTTTCAATAAGCACGCGCATAAGTGCCTTGTTGAGTCCGTCTTTTCCGTTTAAAGTCTCATCCTCTTCAAAACAGCGGCAGATATCATCGGCAAAATCGCCGGCAACGGGAAATTCTTTCAAAAACTCCTCTGCCTCCTGTTCTTCCGGGTCGGTTTGCGGCAACTGCTCACGCAACTTGCCGTTTTCCTCTTCAAGCGTCCTGATTTTCTCTTCCAATTCGCTTATCTCCATAGTTCTCCTCCTTCAATTTTTCTCTGTGCTGTCTTATATGCTCTTCAAAACGGGCAAAAGTGTCGGTGCCGAACGCCGCGTTTTCCTCAAATTCTTCGCTTAAAAACACCTTTGCGTGTTCGGATATATGTATATCGTGGTCGTCGGAATCCAGCACCCGCACCTCCTCTCCGTTTTTAAGCCTTAAATTTTCCCGCTGCGCGCGGGCAACGTGAATTTCGCTTATGTCGGAAATATTTTCCCAGTCGCCCATACCCAACGCACGGAGCAAGCGCCCCTTTACTCTCTGGCTCATTCTGCCGTTTTCGTCCAAAAACAGCCCACGGGACATAAGTTCATATATAAGTTGGCGGCGGTTGGCAAGAGAATCGGAAAGTTCGTTTTCCGTTTCGTGTATTACATCGTCGGCAGTAAGCATACTTGCCGACCAGTACATTTTTGCGATTTTGCCGTTTGCGCCAACCACGCGTTCAAGACGCATCTGCCCCGCGAACTGTTTGAAAAGTCTGAGCCACTGCCGTGAAATTTCAAGTACCGCGTCGCGAATCCTGTCGGCGGTAACCGCAAGGCGGGTGTCGTCCTGTTCGGCAATGGTGTTAAGTGCCGTACCGCTCGTTACGTTTGTAGGTGCAACCGACTGGCGCATCAAATCACTTGTTCCCGAAATCAGGTTGAATTCTTCCAAAAGCGCTGCCTCTTCCCGCGCAAATTCCGACGGAATGTTACCGGGATACATCATTTCCGGCTTGCCCGCGCCCTGACGGTATACAATTACTTTTCCGGGGCGCAGACCGTTTTCAACCAAATCGTCCACGTCGGCGGTACCCTCTTCAACCGTAAGCACGCCCACCGCCGAGCGGCTTAAAAGTTCGTGCATACGGTTGCGCACGGCGTTATACGCTCTCTGTACGGGTATGCACCTTTCCACCACCGAAACACCCCATATGCAGCCGGGACGCGTAACCGCATTCTGCTGAACAAATGGTAACTTCCTCGTGTTTCCCTCGCCGTTTATGTACGGCAAATCGCCCTCAAAAAGCAATTCTTCGCCGCATACAACAAGCAGTCTGCCTTTTTGATATCTTTCCGAGGGCTGCTCATAATATTCAAGCAGCAGTGCCCTGTCGCTTTCTTCGTTTTCGCTTTTGTAGAAAAACTCGTTTACTCCAAGCGTCCTTACCGACTGGGGCTTTACTTCCCTGTGCCAGAGTTCCTTTATATAATCGCAGGAATACACTTTTGCGTGAATAACCGAATTGCACCCGCTTATATCCTGTACCGCCGACGTGTCGGGATAAATCTCGTACGGCGGACAAACGGAAGAAAATATGTCGCCCTCGCGGATATCCCTGCCGTTTTCATCTCTGCCCACAACCGTGCCTTTTGCGCTTACCCAGCCCTGTTTATAGAACACCGTGCCGCAAAGTTCCGACCATACGGTGGCTTCCTTTATAACCGCGTCCATTGAGTTTCTCTCAAATGCCGAACGCAGTACAAGGGTGCTTACCTTTGCGCTTTCCACGTCCTCCTCGTCATCGGTTGCGGGACGCACGCTTACTTGCGGCAAAACCTTATTCAGTTTTGCAAGTCTGCTTTCCACAATGGGTGCAATGTGATTGTACACTTCCCTCTCCTGCCAGGGATACTGTTTATCGCTTGAATAAATTCGTCCCGCCTCGGGCAGTATTTCGCAATACTGATTTCCCGAAAAGAAGTTCATATTCAGTTGCCATTGCAGTTCAAATTTCTGTCTTTCTCGGCTGCGCCGCTGAAACTCCTTTTGAACAAAGCCTGCTTTTTTGCTGTTTTCTTTCAAACTTTAACCTCCTTTTGCCGCTATGCGCGGCTCATAATTTTTCTCCGTTCCTCTTCTCTGGGACTGCGCCCGGGCTTTTCCGCCTTTATTTCGGGCAGAGAAGTAATATAGTAGCGCATTTCGTCCATTGCGTGGTCGTCCTTTTTTACGGGCGAATCGCCGCTGCCGTAGCGGTAGCCCTTTATTTCCCTTATCATTTCCGTACAAGTGCGAAAAATAAACAGCCGCGGCATATCGTCGCGCTTTGTCAGGTACTGTTTTACCCTTTGTATGCCCGTCCACACGTTTTTGTTTACACGGGTGTTTACGTTTATGCCGTAATCATAAAACAGTTGCGCCACGCTTTTATCCGAAGAAAGAGTGTGTTGCAGTGCCGCCGAATCCATAAGCGCCTCCACTCTGCCGCCGTAGCCCTTTTTCCAATCAAGTTGACGGCATTTTTCCAGAATCCGCTCGCAGTGCCACTTTGCGTCCCTGCCCGAAAAATAGTGTTCGGCAACAACGTAAACGTTTCCGTCGCCGTCGCGGGCGTAAAAGTGGCACGACAGAGGATTGACAAGTCCAGGGTCTATGGATATCATATCCTGCCATTCTTTCGGAACGTCAAAGGGGTCGATAACATTCACGTTTTCGTCAAACTCGCCGTAAACAAGCCCCGAATGGCTCATAAACCGCCCGTGTTCGCGACTTTCACGCTCGCTTTCGGGCAAAAGTTTCCGCAGCATATCCACTTCCTTTTCGTTAAGATACGGATTATCCTCCCAACTCATAAGTGTGTACCAGCATTCCGGATCGTTGTTTTCGTTTAAGTATATTTCATCGTGAACCCACGTGAGCCCCATAAGCGGCGTCATCGTGCCCCATATTTCGCCGCAGGTGTCAAGCACCCTCATACGGCATTCGTCATAAATGTCTTTCGGCGGTTCTTCGTCGAACCAAATCCAGTCCTGACTTGTCCCCTGAAACCGCTGTCTGCCCTGATCGCAACTTTTGAACCCTATCTGTGAAAGCGTGCCGAAA
The DNA here is from genome assembly GCA_934434555.1 of uncultured Clostridia bacterium. Classification (GTDB taxonomy): domain Bacteria; phylum Bacillota; class Clostridia; order Christensenellales; family QALW01; genus UMGS1322. The sequence goes on along the minus strand of CAKRZX010000010.1, from coordinate 45,899 downwards.
ACATTTTTGATAAGCATAAAGTCGATTACTCCGTTTTCGGGGCTGTCCTCGCTGCCCCTGCGCATAATGATTTTGGCAATCCAACTTTTAGGTATATATGAAAGCAGTTTTTCCTGCGCCACATCGCGCTGCACTTCCTGTGTAAGGCTTACAACCCAGCCCTTTGTGGCGCCCTTTATTTTTCTGTACGGGTGTATTCCCCTTGCGAACCATACCGCCTCAACCGCTCCGCATTCCGTCTTACCCGTGCGGTTGCCGCCGAACACCCACCTGTTGCGCTTTTTACAGGCGTGAAACTCCATCTGCTTTTTATGGGTTTTTATAAGGTTATAGCCCGCAAGTTTGAAAACCTGAGGTGACTGCGCCGCCTGCTCATTTATCTTCTTCAATGATTCTCTGTTTTTCAAGCAGCATTTCCCTCGCTTCCTCTACCGTAGGTTCGCTGCCGTCGGAATTCTTTGCGCCCGTGGCGTCAAGCCACCACTTTATGGCGTTCAAATCCGGCGGAACGTCTTTTTTTACCGTCTTTTTTACCACCTGTTCATCCTCAATAACTCCGTCTGAGTTTTTCTTACCCTTGAACTCACAGGTCTCTTCCTGTGCGGTATATCCGCAGGCACGCTTAAAAAACGCTTTCATCACCTGTGCCGAAGAATTCTTCCCCGCCGACAGCGCCTCGTCAAGTTCGGCGTGTTCCCGTCGGTATTTTTTAAGCGTATTTATTTTTATATCAAAAAACTCCGCTATTTCCTCTTCGGTTTTACCGCAAAACGCAAGCAGTTCCGCCTGCTTCAAATGAGGGCGAACCTTTTTTGAATATATGTCGTTCATCACTTCACCTGCCTTTTTGTTCCCCCGACAGTTTCAGTATATCACCCGCACCTGAAAATCGGACTCCCGGTGTGACATTAAAATTTCTTATTTTTTCCTCAACCGACACTTTTTTTATTTGCCGACGGCTATAATCAAGGAAAAAAGGTGATTGATAATGAAAATAAAAAGGTTTATCCGCCCCGTGCTTATGGCGCTTGTGGGCTTTATTGCGGCAAAAATTTCGTTCATTGACGGCGTACACCCTTTCGGCTACGCGCTTTTGTGCGTACAGGGAATTTCCGGCGACTTTTTCTACATATTTTCCGGCTGTATCTTAGGCGCGGCTACGCTTGATTTTGACCCCGCGAATATGCTTTTTTCGCTTGTTCCCTACGCGGTTCTTTTGCCGGAAATACTTCTTCTGCGCAAGATTTTTAAGGACAAACTGTATTTTCATATGCTTGCCGCGCTCTTAGCCTGTGCGCTCCCCGCGCTGATTGTGCCCGCGCCCCTTGCGGACAAAATCGCCTGTCTTTTTTCCGGGCTTATAAGCGCCTGTCTTATCCCGATATTAAAGCGGCTGTGGGTTTCTATGGAAGAAATCGAATCCCGTCTGTGCTTGGAGCGTGCCGACATTCTCTCCCTGTGCCTTGTGGGCGGACTTGCCGTATCGTCATTGCCCAAAACCGATATTCTTTCTTTCAATCTCTGCGTTTTCGCGCTGCTTGCCACTTCCTCCTTTGCCGTTTGCGCGTTCGGTCCCCGGGGAAGCATATGGGCGTCGGTCTGCGGCATAATATGGGTGATTAAAGGCGGCGACGCGTTATGCGCCCTGTGCCTTATTTCGGGCGGAATAATTGCGGGAATGCTTGAAAAGAAACGGGGCGGAATTCTTCTCGGCTTTATTTTGGGTGACTTGCTTATCACCCTATTTTCCTTAAACAAGCCTTCTCTTTCTTTGGGTGCGGTAAATATTGCCTTGGGCTGCGGCTACACGGTGTTTTTGAAAAAAAGTTTTGTTGAGCGTTTAGGCAGACTTTCGGGCAGATACTCAGGCGTAAACGACCTGGAAATGAATTATATTGACGGTCTCCGCCGCCGGCAGAAAGCAAAACTTGAAAGCGCGGGCAGAATGTATACCGAACTTGCCAACGCCTTTGTTTCCGCCGGGCACGATGATGTTTTCCGCGAAAATCTTATTTCCGCTGCGTCCCGCGTGTGCGACAGGTGCAAAAAAAACGAATACTGTTCCGTAAGCCGCAAAAGTGACACTCTGATAGAATTCGGCACCGCCGCCGATGAACTGCTTGCTTCCGGGAAACTTTCCTCGCTGCCCCTGACCCTTACCGCCCGCTGCATTCAGCCCGTAAATTTGCTTGCGGCGTTTCAGGCAGCATACAAAACACTTTCGCTTTCAAAGGAAGAAAACGGTGAAAACGAAATTGCGCTTCAATTAAAAAGCATAAGTGAACTGTTGTTTTCCCTTGCCGACGAACTTGATTCTCTTCCCGAGTTTGACAGGGAAAAAGAAAAGCAGGTGCGCGAACTGCTTTCTTCGCGAATCGGCGGCGTTACGGGCGTAATATGCAAAAAGAGCGGTGAAAGTCACACGCTCGAAATTTCAATGAAAAAGAACTGTCGCTCAACGAAAAACGATATCTGCCTTGCTCTTGAAAACGGCAGCGCGGGTCTTTACCGCTGTTTAAGCGGCGGCAGCGACAAGTCCGGCGGTTTCACGGGAATTTTCGCGCCCGTCCCCAAATTCTCGGTGGACGCTTTTGCCCTGCGTGAAAACAAAAAGGGCGAAGAAGTCTGCGGCGACTCTTTCACCCTTAAAAGTATTGACAATGACCGCTACCTTGCCGCCATAAGCGATGGCGCGGGCAGCGGAAAGCGGGCACAGGCAAAAAGCGAAAGTGCTCTTGACCTTCTCGAAGCCTTTTCCGACACGGGCATAAAACGCAATGAAATGTTTAAGACAATGAACCGTCTTTTGCTTTCAAAATGCAATCCCGAAGAATACTCCACAATGGACGTAACCGAACTTGATTTGGACAGCGGTATGCTCTACTGGACGAAAATCGGCGCCGTTCCCGGCTACATTCTCCGTCAGGGGAAGGTTGAAAAAGTTCAGTCCGACGCTTTGCCCATAGGAATCGTCACCCGCATAAACCCAACCACCACAAAAAAACTTCTGCAAAAAGACGATATAATCGTCCTCGTGTCCGACGGAATATATGACGGGCTCTGCAAAGGCAATGACGACGCAATTTCACTTATGCTGCCCGTCCTCAATTCTTCCGACCCAAAAATTCTTGCCGAAAACATTATGGAAAAAGCAAAATCCTCCGGCAACGACGATGATATGACCGTTATGGTGCTTAAAATTAACGCCGCATAGCAAATATTGCTTGACAAATTTATGTTTTGACATTATACTGTTTGAGTATCTTAAATACTCTTTGGAGAGATGGCTGAGCTGGTCTAAGGCGCACGATTGGAAATCGTGTAATGGCTAATACCCATTCAGGGGTTCGAATCCCCTTCTCTCCGCCACTCCAAAAACCTCGATGATTACTGAAAAGTCAGTGATTATCGGGGTTTTTAGCGTTTTTATATTGTTTTTCGGCTCTCTGAAAAGCCGTATTTTTCTGTGTGAAGTACACACCCAAGTACACACCCAATGGCACAAAAATGTGCCGGCAAAAAAATCTAAAACAACGCTTGCGAAACTACCTTGTGTGTGATAAAATAACAGTGTAAAGTTTGAACTGGTGCAACGGATTATGACTGATTTAATTTCATTGCTTAAAACAGAATCGGCAGGGCGGAGTAAGTATTTTTATAACATAATGCCTATAAAAAATATTCCGTCAGTAATACAACACGGTATATTAAGTTTTGATAAGACTTACTCTTTACCTCACAAATCAATAGCACTTTCTTCCGTCCAGGACCGTCGTGACAACGTGCACATTCCAAACGGAGGAAGGCTTCACAGTTACGCAAATTTATATTTCACGTATCATAATCCAATGTTGTACAAGAGGCAGGACGAGGCACAAGACATATGCATTTTGGCTATTGACCAGTCTGTCCTGAATATCGAGGGTTGCGTTTTATCAGACAAAAATGCCGCAAGCAATATGGTTCGGTTTTATTCCCCTGAGGAAGGCATCAGAAACATAAATTTTGATTTGGTGTTTGCACAAAATTGGAATGACCAAAACCCGTATGCAAAAAGTTTTAAGAGCGCATCAAAATGCGCAGAAATACTTATCCCTGCTTGTATTCCGTATGAATATATTGTCGGTGCGTGCGTGGTAAGCAAAGAAAATGAGGAAAAATTAAAACAACTGGGTTTTGATAAAAACATAACAGTCAAACCTAAGGTGTTTTATTGCAAGGAAGGAGGCAACGAATATGATTATAAAAATCGGTAATATTTTTGAGAGCAAAGCCACCACTTTGGTTAACACAGTCAACTGTGTGGGCGTTATGGGCAAGGGCATCGCTCTTGAATTCAAGAAGAGATATCCGGCAATGTTTTCGGAATATGTTGCAATGTGCAAAAACGGAACCGTTCAGCCGGGGAAACCGTATTGTCACAAAGACCTCTGCGGTGTTTCAATAATCAATTTTCCCACTAAAAACGATTGGCGTTCTCCGTCAAAACTGTCTTACATCATATCCGGATTGGACTGGTTTATAGATAATTACGAATCGTTAGGTATTACCTCTGTTGCCTTTCCGCCTTTGGGTTGCGGTAATGGCGGGCTTCCGTGGGATGTGGTGGGTCCCTTGATGTATTCAAAACTTAAAGATTTACCTATTGCTGTTGAGATTTACGCACCTTACGGCACTGCTCCCGAGCAAGTTACCGAGAGATTTTTGGCAACCAAAGAAATTGAATCTCCGCGAGAAATAATCGGTAAACAGCGTCAACAGATTAACAAGTATTGGTACTTGATTCTGTATGTCATCAGAAAATTGAACAACGACAGATATTCACTTAATGTCGGGCGGACAATATTTCAAAAGATATGCTATTTGCTCACTTATGCGGGTATTCCGACAGGCTTTGTTTTCAACGAGGGCAGTTACGGTCCTTATTCAAACGAAGCAAAACAAGCAGTGGCTGCCCTTTCAAATGCAAATCTTATATCTGAACGGAATCTTGGGCGAATGGTTGAAACTGTTGTTTCTCCCGATTTCAAGTTTGATGCTTCGGCATATACGCAGGACGAAATCTCCCGTGCAGATAAAACTTTTGACTTGTTAAGCAGAATAACAAGCACAGAGCAGGCAGAGATTATAGCAACAGTATTATTCTCTTATGATGAACTGTGTAAAAGAAATAATCAAGTGACCGAAAAGCAAATTTTCGATTATGTTATGACGTGGAAACCCCATTGGAAAGGCGATAAAGAAACCGATATTATCAACACTATCGGCAGTCTTTCTGAATTAGAATGGATGTCTCCCGACTATTCTCACGACACCCTGACTGTTTAAGTTTGGAGATGAAAATATGCCGAAATCCGTTGAGTACTATCTGTCCAAAGGATTTAATCAGAAAATGGCGGAATACTTTGCCGCAGGAAGAAAAAAGATAGTCGGAGTAGTTCCAAACGACGATTTTACTTTAACAATATCTTTTGACAACGGAGAAAAGCGTCTGTACGATGTCCGTCCGTCCTTAAAGAAAGGCACGGTTTTCGAGCCTTTTACCGATATACAGGCGTTTCGTCGCGTATACGTAGATGAGGACAACAGCATAGCGTGGGATATTGACCCCACAGTAGACAGCCGTAAAGTCTGGAACAACAAGGTCGATATCTGCCCTGACAGTTGTTACGTGGACAGCGTACCGATTGTTTAATCTGTTTGAGTGTAGTGTTTCTAAATGGGACTAAAATCAATTGAAAACAGCCCGCTCCGGAACGAACGGGCTGTTCTTTTGTTGAGCAGATTACTGCTCTTTCTTATACTGTGCCGTGCTGATGCCGAGGATAACGCCTAAAAAGGTGTCAACCGCAGTGACGGTACCTACAACCTGTTCGCCGTAAGGGAATGACCATATACCCGCAAGGGCAAAATAGAGCGTTCCTATGGCGGGAAGCAGATACATCGCTATCCATTTAAGCACATCATAAGTTTTGTTCGACATTTTCATTTTCTCATATCTCCTTTATTTTAAGATTCTGTTTACTTCTGCTTGAACTTCCGCATATGTATAATCCGTTTCTGCGGGAATCCGTCTTTTTCTTTCTGCGCCGTTACCGTACTTGCCGTTTATGACTTCACGGGCAACCTCGTTAAGCGTCTTTTTGGGCTTTGCGGGCGTTGCTGACGGCTTTCTGCACAGTTCGTTGACCTTTGCCTGAACCTCGGTATAAGAATATCCCTCGGCTTCAAGACGCCGCTTTCTCTCCGCACCGTTGCCCCATTTGCCGTTGATGACTTCTTTTGCGATTTCGTCAATCGATTTAAGGGTTTTTTCAGGCTCTTTAACGGGTTCTTTCTCAAAACGGGGAGTAATAAAGCCTCGGATATATTTTCCGTTTACGGCTATGTTTCTGCGTCCCACAGCGTCTTTCAAGTTGCCCTCAATAACGGTAATGGTCTGACCGTCACAGTTTTCGACCACGCCGATGTGGTCTGCCCACCCGGTATTATTGCCTTTGCCCGAATCCTGCCAATCGTACAGAATGATGTCGCCGGGCGTTGGAACATATGCATCATTCTCAACCCATATGCCCATACCCTGCGCAAGTTGTATCATTCTCTGACAGGAACATTCAAGCGGAATGATGTCGGTGTAACCGCAAGATATTGCCGCCGCTGAAACGGTGGCAGCGCACCAGGCATCGGTGTATTTCACCTTGTACCCTCTCGCAAGGGGCTTGTGAGCGTTATAGATATCTATAATCGCCCTGTGGCTGCCGTCCGCTTCGTTGCGTCCGACCCACGCCCTCATTTGGTCTGTAAATTTGTCTGCTGTTTTCATTTTCTCTCCTCCTCTAAATCACTTATTCTGTGATTGATTACTTTTATTTGTTCCTCAATAACGGGAACACGTTGAGCGAAATTATTGTGGAGACGGGTTTCACGAGTAAGTTCCTCGATTTTCGTGTCTGTGACCGCCTGTGTGGTCTGCATATTTTGTTGATTCTTCCTTAATGTCGCAACACAGGTGATAGCCGTCCCCGCAAAGGTTAATCCGCCCGATATAAGTGCTACGATTATTGCGTCACTCATTTGTTCTCTCCTTAAATCACTTTTGCCGTGCTTAATGTGCCATCGTCCGCTACGGTCAATTTGTATTTCGTCCCGTTGGGGGATTTCAGTATCAGTGCATCTGCAATTTTACCTTCGACAAACTCAACCGTCGTAAGACGTTTTGCATCCGTGCCGTCGGTTTTGTACGCTCTTGCGTTGGGCGTCTTTACAGCACCGTCATTATAGACTTCAAAAACATTTTTACGGTTATCTTGATTGCCCGCACCAAGCATAATACTTGCGCCCGTCTCGGCGTTGTAGTTTCCGAAAATAGCCTTGCCAAAGCCTTTTGACGTATCTTTAAGGTTATTTCCGATTACGATAGAATCGTGCAATAATGCGATATTCGACTGTCCGCCCATTATTAGGTTGCGTCCGCCGTTTATTGTATTATTACTGCCCCCTAAGAGATGCCCTACATTACCATAAACACCTGCTTCGGATGAATTTTTTACATTAAGGTTTAAGCCTATAACACCCGATGCGTCAGCATTGACGGTGTTATTGTTACCCGCCGCAAAGGCATAATTGGCATAGACGTGATTTACATTACCGATTGCTGTTCCGCATACACCCTTGTTAACTACGTTGCCGTAACCAATACAAGTATTTGACTTCCCGTAAGATTGATTTGCTCGACCTATTGCCACGGCATTTTCGCCCGAAAGCGTATTGCCCGTGCCTGCGGCGAACTCGCTGTCATCATTCAGACTGTTTGTATAGCCTAAGGCAGAACTGCTTTTGCCTTTTACCTTATTTCCATAGCCCAACGCTACACCGTAAATGCCGGATACATTATTTGCTCTGCCTCCCGCTATTCCGTTTTTACCGTTAATAACATTTTCCGAGCCAAGTGTAACGCCGTTACTGCCGCCACGCCCTATAAGGTTTGTTGCACCCGCCGCAAAGCCACTCTGTCCAAGAACGATATTATGATTGCCCAGCGTTATACCGGCATAAGCCGCAGTATTTCTCGTACCGCCTGTTATGCTGTATCTGCCGAGTGAAGCATTGTTCTTGCCCGAAGAGAATCCGTAATCAAACAATGCTTTATTCTCTTTGCCCGCAACAACGTTAAACCCCTCGCCTACCGTTACATTACCGATATCCGGACGGTCAGGGAAATGTATGTTGGACGTATCTTTGAACACAGGCTTCTGTTCTAAACCTTGTCCTGCTCTTTTGTTCTTTTTAAGAGATAAAGTCAGATAATTATCCCCGACCTTGTAATTTGCTTTAAGGCAACTGTCTGCAATAGCAGTTGTAAGTGTGCCGTCATCGCCCCAGTCGATATAGTTCTGTCTTAATCCCGAATCAAAGTTTGCGTCTATCTTTATGCAGGTAGGCTCGTTTGTAAGGTTCTCCGTGATAACATCGCTCGGAATATCCACGTAATAGAATGCGCCGATTTTGTCCTCTTCCGGCATCCAATTCGATTCGGAAGTCGATATATACGTTAACATATCAGTAGTGGGATTTGTAGTCCAATCTGTTACGCAGCCATACCAATCAATTAAATCAGGGGTTGTGTTACTACTTGCAGATATAGTCTTAATTACACTACCCGAAGAGTCCTTAAAAGTAATCTTAGTAAAACTGTATAAGTCTTCTGAATACAGATAAGGTACTTCGTTTGTAAGGAATGCTCTTCCGTCAGGTGTTGACGATATAGTGGTAAACTCTTGTGTTGAGCCATATCGTTCGCAAGTTATTTTACGTGTTGTACGGATTGTAGTATCAGCATATGTTTTTCTCAATATGATTAAACCGTAACACCCATAATGGAAATTACTCTCCGTTAACTTAAAACCTTTTGACCCCGCTATGTCCTTATCCAACTTCCCGTCCACACGCTTCTCGATATCCGCCACAAAATCGTCCTTTTCGGCTATCGCTTCCGTTGCGTTTACTGATTCGCTCACATAGAACTTCTGCACGTTGCTTTTCCATATCTCGCCCTCGTCATTTTGGAGAACCAACTGCACAAGCAGATTCCCCTTTACGTCAAGCACGGCTGACGGCAAGTCGTAGGTTATTTTGTTATTTTCGATATTCAGCCGTGGCGTTTTGAATTTTTCGCCGTCAGGCTTCTCAAAATCGATATATGCGCTGTATGTACTCAATTCTTCCGCAAGCGTTATATCAAAGCGTGTGCATTCATTCTCCCCCGTTCGCGCTATGTCCCACTCCGGGCAGCACACCCTATGGTCTGCGCTTACTGTTATGCTGATTGTGTTTTGCATTTGTTATCCTCCTTTTTTATTATTATAAATAAAGGGAGGGCTTTAATAAACCCCCCCTAAATTAAATTTATCATTTGTACTCTTTAAGCCAATTTCGGCAGGTTTCAATAACCGCGTCAACACTTCCGTAAAGTCCTGTTGCATACATTTCCTTGCGGATTTGAGCCATTGTCGCATCGTCTTTCTTCTTGTACGCCTCGATGTATGCTTCTCGGTACTTAGCAGAAATAGACGACTTAACACTGCTCTTGGCTTTTTTCTCAACCTCTTTTTCCGTAAGTTCCTTCTTGCCCTCTGCCGCTCTGTCATCTGCGATTTCCTGCTTCTTTTTATCAAGCATTTCACCGTAGAGTTCTTTTGCTTTTGATGGATTACCGTTTTTGACGTATGATAAATACTGCTCTATTTCAGACTTACCTTTGCCTGACCACCCTTTAAGGAATGCGCTCCATAAGCCTTCGGAATCTGTTCTTTCACCGTTGAACGGCGTTGCAAACAGATTGTAAATCGAACGGAAATCTCTCATTATGTTCTTTAACGGCACACCGAAAAGATTTGCCACTGCACCGCCGAAGTCTTCGACCTTTCGGTATGTTGAGCCGTCCTTTGAAAGACTGTCAATAGCATCTTTAAGGTCGCTGATTAAGTCCATATCGGTACGGCTTACATCCCATCCTTCAAATATGCTGATAATATCCCTGATGAACGGGAGCATATTCGGGACAAATATATCACTTATAAAGTTGGAAGTAAAAGATTCAATATACTTTTCAACAAGCGTTTCATCGTCATCATCGTCACGACCCGCTCCGACTATTGATTTTAGAGCATTTGCCGCTATAATTGATACAACTACCGCCGTAATAGCCCTTAACGCCTTTCCCTTTGTCATTGTGCCTCGCTTGGCTTGCAGAACGGCATTATAAAGCATATTAAACGATGTTGTAGGCTCTCCCATAAAGGCAGTAGCCATTTTTAAGATATCGCTCTTCGAACGCATAAAGCCGCTTCTTGAAAGTGTCGAGTCATATACCTGTGTATATCTTACAACTTCTTCAAAGCGCTTACCCGCTTCAATTAAGAGTTCCTCGCCCGTCAAGCCTTTCTTGGCGGCAACTTCATTCTGCACGGCATCCCAAATAGCATTCCAACCTATTTCATCGGCAAGTCCTGCACCTCGCATCAGAAAATCATCGGCTTTATCCATAAGGGATTTACTGCCTTCAAGGTAGGACACTGCCTGTCTGCCGTTTCCGACATCAAAGCCGCCGATTTCTTTTATTACCGCCACAGGAGCGTACTTTTTAAGTTGTTCCCACTTCTCGCCGTGCTTTAACTTATCGTGCTTCTTGAAATACTTCGGGTCTACCAACGCCATTGCCCTCAGTATAGCCGTAGGCTGCTGAACAATAACCGACAGCGATGCAGCAACCGCAGTTTTCTTGAACTTTCCGACCATACCGATAAACGGATTGCTTACCCTGTCAGTCATAGCACCGCCGTTGAGGTCTACCAACATATTGCTGATGTACTCGTTAACGCCGTTTCCGAAAATGCCTTTGAGAACCGTTCTGACAGACGATGCTCCCGAATCATCAGTGTTGAATCCATCCGTATAATTGAACACCTTATTGAAGTTATCAAGAGGCACTACGAACGCATGGTATACAGACATCTTGTCCACATGAGCCGACCACACCGAATCGAAATCGTCAAGGATAATGGGATTGCTTGCGTGAGGCGTTGTCTCTTTGGTCATTCCGTTGTTTTTAAGCGATACTTCCCCGGCAGGAGTATTCTGCTGTTGCAGGTAATCGTAAGATGACCGCAACGGGAAATACGCCTTTTCCTTGAACAGGTCTATTCCGTACAGGATATTGGAAGCCTCATTGCCCTTATCAGCCATTGCCGCCGATAAATACGTTTGCATTTCGTCAACGTAGCCGATTTGGTCTTTGATTAACTCCTTTATCGTTGCCACATCCTCAGCAGATATCTTAAATGACCGGGATTGTGTCGGTACGTATTCAATCAAGCCCTTCTTTGTCTTCTTGAATGCCTTGTTGGCAAATACAAAACCGCCCTTCTGCATATGGTCAATCGCTTGTTCACGCTTTGAATATGCATATATTGACATCATTTGTTGAAGTGAAAGTTTGATTTTTGCACCCGAACTTAAATCAACGGTATGTCTTGTTTTGAAATCCCAAGAATCATATCCGTACTTTTCCCGCATATCGTTTATGAAATTACTCGCTTCATAGATGTCTCTGCCCCATGTTGATTCGGCAGTTTCGACATCGTGATAGAGATTCATAAGCGTGGGAGAACCTATTCTTTCAAAGGCATATATAGGCTTTAACTCATTCCACGTAGCAGTCTTTGCGGAATCAACAATCTTCGGGCTGTCATCCTTTGTTCTGCCGACTTTCCTTACCTCTTCCACAACGGCATTGGCATTATCCGATACGGACTCGCTCCTGCCCTCCCGGTGCAGTTTGTTAGCCTCTCTTACCGAATGCAGGATAAGTTTGTACGCTTCATACACCGATTGAAGTTGCTCTTTGGTCATATCGTCAACAGTCGTGCCTTTAAGGTCTTTCTTTATGCTTTCAAGGCGGTCTACAATGTTTTGGTCGTATGCCTCGGAAACATAAATCTTTTCAGACTCAGCGGTCACCTTATACGCATTGATGAGTTCATCGATTGCGATGTCTACATATGTTTTCTGCAAACGGTTACGCTCTCTTACAAAAACATCTTTGAGTTTATACTCAATCCTTGAAATTTGCCCTTTAATCTTTTCAAGTTCCGTAGCATCGGTTTCTGCATTGCGCTTACCGAGAAGTTCGCCATACCTTGAAAGGAGTGCTTGCTCATCATTGGTAACCGCAGTGATACCTACCGCATAGATATCCTCGGCATCAAGTGACGAAAAGAGAACCGTTGCCGTATCAAGAGCCTGTCTGACTGTACCTTTGAGTTCGGTCTTTACATTTGCTCTGTCTTTACCGCTTTTAAGCATTGTGTTAAGTTGCCCGATAACATTCCGTATCTTGTTCTTGATTACCGTTTTGTTCCTGCCTTCAACACCACGCTTAATCCTCTCATTGTACTTGTTCATAAGTTCCTTTTCGTTCTTGGCAGCACGCTCTTTATAAGCGTTCAGGGCTTCTCTGCCCACTTGTTCAGCCTTCTTCCCTGCAAGTATTCTTTCCCTCTCCACAACGTCTTTCAATGGCTTCATAGCCTCTAACCGAAGAAGTTGCTTATCGTAGATATTGATGCGGTTGGCAGTCTTTATGGCTTGGTCTTGCAGATTACGGATTTGCTCCGTGTTCCTTTTGCCGGGCGCAAACGAAAGTTCCTTAATCTTGGCTTTAAGGTCTGCAAGTTTCTCCTGCTCCGCATTTACGGTGTCTATCTTCTCTTGATACTGCTCAATGTACTTCTTCTCTATCGCATTCTGAGCCGCAGAAGCAAGCGCATTCGAAAGCAACGTGCGGTTATCTGTGGCATCAGGATTGCGCACGGAAAATTTTTCTTGACTTTTCTCGGACTTTTGGAGTATAATATTATCAGAAACATTCGAGCCGTACCCTTCGGTCTTTTGAACCGTCCGGTCACCGACCCGATCGCTTCTGTTATCAGAAGCACTCTTGTTATAACTGCTGGCGATTAGTGCCTTCAGTTCACTGACTTGGTTGATGTTTCTATTAACAGAAGTCGATTCAGGCTGTGTTTTCCACGCCGTGTCGGCTTCTTTAATTTTATCCTTGTTCTTTATCCTTGCAAGATTTCCGTTTTGAACTTCTTTTCGGATATACTCAAAGAAATTATCTCTGCCAAATACAGTCGCTATTTTGTTTGTATCAACAAATATACGGTTATACTGTGCTTTTTCATTGATATAAACAGGCACGTTTACAATATTTCCTTTTGCGTCTTTATACTGTGATATCAACAGGAAATAATTCTCTCTTCTCGCTGCATTATCTGCATTTTTAGTACCTCGGTAAGCAAGTTGCACTTCGTCCAATCCGCCGATTATTTTCAGGAACAACTCCTCCCCAAGTCCGTGATAATGGGTATGAGAATCTGCTTTCAAGCCCCTTTCAAGAGCCTCTTCTTTTGTAAAAACATTCTCTCTGATGTGTGATGCTTTCATCAGCATAGGCAGATTTCTAACGCCATTTTGGCTTGCAATAATACTCGGACTGCTCTCGGTTAAACATACATCCTCGGTATAGTCCTTTTCTTTCAGGGCTTTTTCTACATCTTCTTTTGCACCTTCACGCAATGAATACCTGATATCAGCGTTATTTGTAGGATTGAGGTTGTCGGTGTTCTTTGATTGTTCCGACCTAAACGTAACATACACTTTTGATGTTCCGTTTTCATGTTCCCAAGTCGCAATGCTGCCGTCAACTCCGACAGAATCAAACAAAACGTCATAAAACGGTTTCATTGTATCCGTGCCGTAATTCATTCCGCTTCCGTTTGCAATCTCGTATATCAGTTCTTGGTCGTTTTCACTGTATCCCCAAATTTCATTTACGAAATCTCGAACACAGGAAGTCCTCGTCACGCCGCTATCGTACGTATTGATGTAGTTTGAAATGAACGAATCCTTCCAATCCTCACCGTACTCTTCTGCCGCATAGTCAATAAGGGAATTTACAAACTTTTTAAGTTCGCTTTTGGTGAGCGTCTTTTTATCCGAGTACATCGGCTTTTTAATGTCCAAATATACTTCCTTTTGACGGTCACCGTATTTGCCCGTTATTTCTTTATCATCGCTGAAATAGAAACCGTAGCCTTCCGCTCTGCCGTTTTTACCCGCTTTGCCAAAATCAAATACATTGAAGTCAGCATCAGTTCCGTGGTAAACGACAAGCAGATTCCCGTTCTCGTCTCTGACTTTTGAGTCCTTGAAGTATTCTTGCTGACCCTCAGAGAGATTTTTGCCTTCCGAGTCAATGCTTCGCACAGAGAATTTGACATTCCCGCCCGTGGTGCGGTCAGAAAAAATTCCTTGACTTTTTTCGGGCACCGTGCTATCATTCGGGTTGAAAGTTTGACCACCATGCGTTTCGGACGTTTTGGTCGGGGCATTTTGCATCATCAATGGCTTGGCAAACTTTCTTTTTTTATACCCTGCTTTATCCATATATATGGTCTGCAAACCGATAACTTTTTTACCGTTTGATACAAGGTCAAAAGTCAGAATAGTGCCATCGGGGAACGCCTTCTTAAAAAGTAACCCATCAATTTTCAAGTTTCCTCTGTTATAACTTGCAAAAGAAACACTGTCATTATCCACAATTGCATCTGCAAATCTGTCAAGATAATCAATAACATCTTCCTTTGTCATGCCCTTTTTGTCATCAATAAGATGTCTGATGCTGTCCAATGTTGCTGCAACCGAATACTGCCGTCCTTTTTTGAATATTGAACCGCTCATCTCTCTCGGCAAATTGGGTATCTTGTCATTGATATCGGAAAGAATATCTTTGTCCAGAATTCCGAAATACAGCGTTGCCTTTTCTTTCGGTTTATCAAATGCCCTGTTCACCTGTTCGACAAGTTTATCATAACTGTCAACGATGACGTTCCCCGTTTTTTCAATGAGAGATGACATTTCTTTATTATAACGAATCAGGAAGTTATTAGCCATACCTGTTTCAGTATTTCTGAATGAATACCTTACATCCGCACCGTCTGTTTTCGTATCTGAAAAATTTTTTTCAAAATCCGAATTTTTTCCTTGACTTTTTTCGGTGTTTTGACGTATACTAATATCGGAGTTAGAAATTGTTAATGGTGTGGACAATTGCAGTCCATTTCTTGTTAGCAAACTTCTAACTCTTTTTGTATCCTTATTTTGGTACAGTACTCCTCCATTTTCTAATGCGTATTCTATCAAGCCTTTAACATTTCTTCCGTAAGAACTTGCCACAAAGTTCGCCTTTGTATATTTTTCTTTGAAGTCAATGTCTATGTAGTTTGCTTCCTGATTAACCCATACAGGAATTATCATATCGCCTTTTGATGTGGTAATATCCGTAATTACAACGACGCTCTCGCTTGGATTTGTTTTGGATTTAAGCACCAACAACGGGTCCTTTAATGCCTCGGGAATCTTTTTTATCAATTCAACATTCATTTCAGAATGTTTGTTTAAGATTTCACGTAACTTACCACTTCTCATCAAAAGAGCCTCATCCGAAAAATTTAATTCAATCAGATATTGAGGTGTGTGTGAAATATACAGGTCATACCGGGGATTATGTATTCCGTTTATTACGTCATTCACTTGTTCAGCAAACGACTTTCTCGTAGAATATCTTACTTCTGAACTGTCACCCTGTGCATATGCCTTCGCCGCATCAACTGCCGCATCTTCAAACAAAGCATGAATCTGTTCCACACCGCTCTGCAATTCCCGAAGTGCTTTTGCTTCCTCAGAATCAGGCGTGATTCCATTGTACAGTTCTTTAATGTCTGCAAGAAGGTTGCTTATAAACTCTTTAATCTTTTCCCAAAGAGTAGCATCCTGCTGACGGAGTGCCGCTAACTTCTCAACCGCTTTACTGTCAAGAAGCATAGTTTGGCAAGCATCTGCCACAAGTTCTTTCATAGCATAGTCTGCATCCTGCGTATTCAGTTTTGCCATCTGTTTTGCAAGCAAGTCCTCAACCGAAACACCGTTATCAGCGTACTGTTCTATAAGGAAATCGGAAAAAGTCTTATACTTCTCCGGTGACCATTTCTCTATAAAATGGGTAAGTTCGTGAGCGAGTGTATATACAATCGTTCCCTGATAATTATCCCCGGCATTGATGTCAAGGTGGATACTGTTATCTTTCGGGTCATACCATCCGTTGTGATTCTCATGTGAAGCATCCTGTTTTGAATCGAAGAAAACAATTTCAATTCCCAATGCAGAAGCCAAATGTTTTGCGAGAGCAACACCCTTTGCTTGCATCTTGTTCTTCGCCTTTACTCCTTTTTCAAAACGTACAGTACCTTTGCCGCTGTTCTTTACTTTTTCAGTAACACCTTTGGCTTTTGTTTTGATTTTCTCTGCATTCTTTTTTGCTTCAATGTTTGCCTGTTCTCTGCCAAGACCCAACGCAAGCTTTTGGTCTGCCTGTGAAAGTTCCGCAAAGAATGAATCGGCAGATATATCAATGCCAACGCCTTTGAAATTATACTTTCCATACAGATTGATGCCTTGAAGCATACCGTTGATATAAGTCATTATAGGCGTTTTGCCGTCATACTGCTTGATAGCCGAATTGGCTATGGTCGGATTCAAATCGGAAAATGCCTCATAAAGCAATGCCTCGTTCTTTGTACCGAATTCAATATCGCTTAATTTTACGGTGCCTTGGTCTGTATTGAGGTATACTTCCCCGTTTTTCGCAGAAGCAAAAGCATCTTCCTTATTGACGGTGATTTCCTTTCCCGTGGATACAGACTTCGTTTTGCCATCCTCTGAAATCCGGTTTTCGACATTGATATCGGCAGCACCGATGAGGTTTGTTTTGGGCGCAACCGTTTTGCCTACTGCCGGCAAGGAATAACCCGCATTTGCACTATTACTTTCGTTTGCGGATACATTCTTGCTTACCTCTGCCGCAAGCCCGTAAACATCGGGATTTATTCTGTTTGTATCAAGTTTCTTTGGGAGATAAGTAGAATACTCCCCGCTCTTAATGTTTTCGGGATTGAGTTCGTTTATTATACGACTGGCATACTTACTTGTTTCAAGCACTTTTTCCTGATAAGGAGATATCTCTTTGCCCACAAGCATATCTGCAACAGCGGAAGAAATTTCATCAATGTTCCCCGTCTCTCCGAGTTCCGAGAGATATTCCGAGACATTCGACTTAATGCTTGTCACATCTTCGGCAATAATCGCCTGCTCATTTGCGTTGATAAGTTTACGCAACTGATTTCCCGTGAGTTCTTTACCGTTATTTAATCTGCTTTTGTATTTCTCAGCAAGTTTTTTGCTCTTTGTGCCGTCATCGGACGCAAGCCCCTCTTCGACAAGTAGGTTTTGCGCATTAACATCACCTTTGTACATTTTGCCGTACGTAACGTTATCCCCTATGTTGCCTACCGCATTCACAGAGCCGCGGAAAAGGGCTGTTCCGCCGTTCATAACTCCTGCGGTCAATGCACCGAGAACGAAATTGTACACTTCCTCTTCGGCTGATGAGAATTCCCACTTATCGGTCATAACACCGTTGATAACACTTGAACCGATATCCTGTATGACCTCTTCCATACCCTCGGTTGCTGCGTCTCCAAAAAAGTCAAGAATGGCTTTTACTGTACCGTTTCCCGCCTTTCCCAAAATATTTGCAAACTTTGTACCGCCTATTATTTTGCCTATTTTGTTTGCGCCAAGCCCCTCGATTGCACCAAGATAGTATTCAGACGCACCCTCCCAAGTACCCTGAACAATACTGAGTGCTCTCGCCTGCTCTTTATTCATTCCCGAATTAAGCATTTCCGCATATTCATTTCCCGCCGCCGAAGCACCAAGCAGAACGTTACCGGCAATATTACCCGCTGTCTGTGCCGCGGCAGCCGATACGCCAAGTGCAGAAGCAGCACCCGCTGTCGCGTATGAAGCAACTATACTGGGAATCATATTAGATATCGTGGTAATTGTGTCATATCCTATCTGCCCCAAAGAACTGCCTAATATTTCAGGACCTTTGTCTGCAAGGTCTTCCCGGATACTGCCCGATACCATCTGATTCACCGTAGGCGTGATATAATCATCATCTTTAAGTCCTACTGCGTTGGGAAGATTTTTAATTCCTGTACCGAAATTCTCAAAGCCTGCAATAACTCCGTGGAGCATTTCCGTTCCCATTTTTCCATTATATGTTTCATCAAATATTATGCCTGCCGCTCTTGCATTAAGAGTAGGCTCAATAGTTTTGTAGTATTCTTCTGCCGATTTCTTCCCGTATTTGCCCAAATAGTAGTCGTATATTTGAACCTCTTCGTCGTTCATCATCAGGATTGCGTTAACCTTATCTTTTCGTCCTATACCTACCTGTTTTTGTGGTGTTGTGGCTGTCTCTTTCGAAATAACGCCAACTTTTTCGTACAAGCCCAATTCATTGCTTACTTTTCTTCTATTCGCTTCAACAACATTGATGTTTTTATCCCATTCATACCACCAATCATTTTTTGGCACAAGTTCCTTACCCTTTTGCGCATATTCCGCAAAGTCGGAAGCACTAAGCGCATCATTTGTAAGTGCTTCGTTATTTTGAAGCAACTTTGCCTGATTATAGAACTGCTCTTTTTCGGCTACCGCATTATTAAATTCCTCCGAGGTTTTATAGCCTGTCCCGTCAAGATATTCCGCAATTTGAGAATCTAAAACTGCGTCGTTTGTGAGATTGCTGTTCACCGCTTCTTTTGCAAGTTCCTCTGCTTTTTCCTTGCCGTAACCCGCACGAACATAACCGTTGACATAGTCCTGATAGTTAAGTTTTGACTTTCCCTTGTATGCAGTTCTTATTTTCTCTTGAATATCTTTAAGGTTATCAAGTTCGCTTTTTCCTTTTTCGAGGTCGAACGAAAGTTTTGCTTCCCTGTCTTTCTGATATTCAATCGCCTTGTTAAGTTCGTCCTCAGAGTCAAAGGCAGACAGAACGTCAAACTTCTGCGATAATGCATCGAGGGATTTTATGTATCCGTTATAATCATCGTTCGTGATAGATTTATCATACTTTTTCAGATTGTTCAATGCGGTTTTGTACTCGGATATCCTCGCATTATACGATTTTTTATTTTCTTCCGAAAGCCCGAAATCCTTGTAATCATACAACGGCTGCATATTGAGTGCATTAAGTTCGGTTCTGTACTTTTTGATTCTCCTTTCATTAAGAATCTCCGAAGCAGACTTTGTGCTTTGGGCTGTATCATTCTCTATTGCATAATATGAACTGCCGTGTGCTCTTCTCTTACGTAAAACGTCTGACGCCTTTCCCATTTATCTTCATTCCTTTCTAAAAAAATCAATAACGCCTTTTACAACACTGCTTTTTGTGCCGTTTTTCTTGTCCAATCTATCGAAGATATCGTTTATTTGTGCTTCTGACAAATCATAAGTATCTAAATATGCACTTACCGCATCCTCATATGTATCATAGGCTTTGCCGTTATACATATACTTTTCGGCATCTAATGCATCTGTATAATTGCTATATTTTTTCTTTCCGACAATCCAACACCACTCACCGTCTCTCTTTACTCTGCGCGCCTTGAATTTTTCTGTCGGCACTTCATCAATGTTTGCTATCGCCTTATAGTAGTTATCCTGTTTAAGTTCATCCTGCAATGCGGCAATGGCAGCAGACTGATTTGCCTGCGCCTTTGACAGATTGTACGACTTGTTCCACTGGTCATCCGATACTTTCTGCTGATATTCGTTGAATCTGTTGTTATAATCCGTATTAGCGTCGTTTGTAGCCCAATCAAGAGCCGTAGAATATAACTTTGCAAGATAATCACGGTTATCCGTAAACTTTGAATAATCAAGATTCGCTTCGTTGTATGCATTTGAATCAAGTCGGCTCTGTTCTGCGTTCCAATCGGAAACCCTGTCCCTATACTCTCCGTATTCCGTGTTATACAGGTTTTGATTGATAGTCAGATTATCTTTAAGGTCTTGTCCCTCCTGATTGTACCTGTTCAATGCCATTTGATACAGTTCCGGCACAACGTCATTTAATTTCTGCAAGTACCCCTGATATGCCTGATTGCCTACGGCGGCAGCATATGAATTTCCATAACCGCCTGTCATAGCCGAAGCCTGACCGATAGTGTCCGCCATAGCAAGTCTGCCCTGATTGATATACTGATTCTTGTACTGCTGATACAGTGCATCACCGTTAATATCGTAAGAGAATTTCTCCCGGTTGTTGATTTTGTCAAGCGCGTCTTTAACAGCCTGTCCATATGTACCGCCCGTCCAATCCCCTATTTTGTTTGCGGCGTGTTCGTCCCGCGCCTTTATTGCCGCCGTTACAGCGTCAGACTGTTTATAATTGCTGTTTGCGTCCAAATTTTCTCTTGCAAGTCTTACGTTATCGTAATCGTTTGCGTCTTTTCTTTTATAACTGAATGCCATTTGATTTATCCTCCTTTTTTATTTCCATTTGCCTATGGCAAAGAAACTTATATTTATGCTGTCCTCCGTCCAAGTCGACGGTCTTGCAAATGCCGGAACAGGCGTTTTTGTAGCAGTCCCGCTCGCTCTTATTGCTGGTAAAGCAAGACTTGTGTAGTCGTGCATTGATATAAAACACTGCGGCGGTGCAATGAATGCAAACGGATAGTTTTTTGCGCTTCCCTCGGCATAAGACCAACCGCCGCCCCAACCGTTATTTGAAATCGGCATATTAACATTACAAAAACAAATTGCGGTACCGTTTGTCCACTTTTGATACGTCCACCCGTCCTGTGTGCCTTGCTCTATAATATAATCTACCTTTACGCCCGAAATGTAAACCTCCCCTAAATGTGCCGCGCCTTCTACGTTTAGGTCTTTTTCTACATTCACATTTTCATCAAATGAGGTCTCCCACCCGATATCAACGTGATATTCCTTACTTATATCCGCATATCTGCCTATACCCACTGTTTTTCCGCCCGCACCAAGATGTAATGGCACATCGTCAGTAGGAATATCAAAGTACAGCGAGCTTGTTTTTCCTATGGTATCAGTGACCCCGATTTCAACCATATATGTGTTTGTCACGGGCAATGTGATATCAAGCAATGCATTATATTCATTGTTTGTTGTTTGGAGTTCCGTCCACGGCTGATTTCCCCATTCTTCCGTGCCGAGTTTATATCTGTATCGGAGTACGCAGGAGTTTTTATTCTCCAAAGTATAAAAGTCTTTCTTTGCCTTTACCCACACTCTGTTACTGTTGTTTGTGGGGCTGCCGCTTTCATCACTTCTGTAACACAGAACTTCGGCAGCAGACGAAACGGGTATAACTTTCGGCTTTGAATATTCCGTAACATTAACGGTCGTATCGTCCGAGTTTGTTATTCCTCTTGTGTCTTTTACGGCGGAAACTATCTTTTTGCTGCCTGAAAGCGTTAAAAAGTCAGACGTAAAAACCGCAGAATTGTAACTGTTCCCGTCTATTTGTGTAAGATAAGACGCAATGCCCGCGTTATATTTACCTGTGGCGGAAACTGTGGCTGAAACTTTCGACACACCCTGAATATACATTCCGTCAAATGCGCTTCTTACCGAGGTCGGTATCAGTGAGTTATCGGGCGAAGCCGACAGGGATACGGCGGGTCTTGTGCTGTCGTTTTCGGGAACGGTTGCGGTAAGCGTTGTTGTTTTTTCACCGATTTTATTTGAAAAAGATATATCGGAATATGTATCAAGCCGTATCGTAACCGTTGCACTTTTACTGTATATAACAGCATTCATTAAATCAACAGGGACCGTCCATAAAGCAGAGCCTGTCCAGTACTGCCCTCCCGAGCCGACCGCGGGGTCTTCGTCTATAATTTGTGTCCATCCCGACGAAGCCAGCCTGTAATATGCCTTATGCTTGAACACAGATGACGCCGTATCCGTGTATATCGTTATTGTTGTACCGAAATTGGCAGTCGTGCTTGACAGCCTCGGCTGAGACGCTCGCGCTATCGAATCCAAGTCCCAACTTCCCGACCCCGTGCAGTTTACGGCACTGTTATATATGCCCGCCTTTGCCGATGCACTGAAAGAGCGATTCCCGCTGTTATTGTGTCTGAACGTATATGTTCCGCTTGCCACCAGTGTTCCGTTATAGAGTTCTATCCTTGTTGTTGAAGAATAAACAACCGTTCCGTCAATCTCAACCGAGAAATTCCCCGCCTTGAAATACGTATAACTGTTTCCGCCCGCACCTTTTAACTGCCAACTGATTGTCGTTGTGTTATTCTCTATTGAATACGATGTTCTTTCCCAACTGAACGTCAGATATCTCTGCGTTGTACTTCCCACATACGCAGATGTATTGAAACTGCCGCTTGTAGACATTAAGACATACCCCCTACCCACTTAAATGCAAGCCCGTTTACCTTTACAATCTTAAATCCCGCTATTTTCATTTCGCCCGTTATTTCGGCGTTTGTAATATACAATTTTGTTCCCGACAACCAAGCAATGGGGTCTTTCGCACCGGGCAAATAAAAATATATGCCTCCCGCGGTAAAACGCGAGAATTTATCAAATATTTCCACGCCGTCTACAACCGTTTTCTGACCTACCTCAAAGCCGTATATGGGAACTCCGTTTTCTTCATACCCAAGCAAGCCCGATTTTGTCCACGCATTGGTGTCTATTATCCTGTTGACTTCCGCCGTAACAGTTTGCAGATTCTCATACAGTGCTTTTACGGAATCAGAGTTTTTGGTAATCAGTGCATTCGTTTCTTCCTTATATGTTCCGAACTCCGATTCAGCAACATATTCTCCGCTGAACCGCTCCTGCATAATGTCGTAATATGCATTCACTATATCGGCAGATTTAATTATCAGCGATTTAATCGAATTAAATGTATCCTGCGCATTTTCCTGTGACGTTGCCGCAGTTGTGCTTGCCGCAACAACATTACTGCCGCCCGTGCTTTCCGTTGTTCCGCTTTCTGCGGTATGTAATGCCCAATTTAACTGTTGCACAAGTTGATACATATACGACTTCATCTGTTGCATTTGACCGTCTGCGGTAGGCGCGGTTATGTTCGGCAATCTGATTTCAACGCTCATTAAATATCACTCCCCTGTTCAACCGTTTTTGCTATTGAATATATCTTTGCTTCACCCTCGCCCTTAATGCGGAGCCTGAAATGGTCGCACCGTTTCGGTCTTACCGTCAGTGTGAAACTTCTGAGGCTTGTACCCGTTACGGCAGATATTTTTGTCCACTCTGCCTCCGAATCATACTGCACATAAAACGATACTGCCGTGCCGACTGCAAGTGACATTCGGATATTAAGCCGTGATATATACTTCTTATCAGGCATAGACGTGCCTAAAACGCCCGTTTCAGCCATCCACTGTATCTTTGCTGCTTCCTGTGTTCCCGAGCCTAATATCGTCTTTATTTTGGCTTCTGCACGGTCTATGTAATAGAGTTCGCCGTCACAGGAACAGAATGTATCAACTCGCGTGTTATCTTCCTTGTGCCACATTCCCGCCGATGTATCATAAACAAACAAATACCACTTTCCGTCCGCTTCGGATTTCATTGAGATATAGTACTTGTTGTTATGCGCCCCCGCAACAGCACCATTACGGAGAGTATCCGACATATCAGTATCAACCCCGGTATATTTGATTTCTCCAAAGGCTGATGATATTTCCGCGGGCAGAGACCCGTCATAAACGCACACGCCCGTCCTTGATTTATAAAACAATGCTTCATTTACGATAGCAAGACTTTTGCCCGCGCCTTTCATTACGCCGCGACATTCGGTAGTCTGTATCTGATAGTTTGCAGGATAGTTTCCGTACACCTTGTGCAAGCAATTCTCTTTGAAGAAAAGAGGATAGCCGAGGTGTGTAATTGCACCCGTAAACTGTCCGTCAGTACCGCAGGACGCAGTATAACTGTCGGTTGACAGTCCCATAAAGCAGTTCCAGTTCTTAAAATCGCCGAGTTTGGACGCATAGATTTCATTTACGACATTTCCGTTTATATCTAAGCCGTACCTACACCCCCACAAACGGTTATTTGATTCAATAATAAAGTCAAGGTTCGGCATTCTCCGCTCGACCGTAATTTCACTTGTTTGTGTTGTTGATGTATCAAGTATCCCAATAACTACAATGTAATCATCCGCCGCATTGTCCTTGTCGTGATACACTTCCCATAGCGGGCTTACCTGACCTTCAAGGTCTTTCATTTGTGTAATTGTATTGTCGATTCCCGATATCTTTACGGCATCGTACTGTTTGAATGCCGCTCCAATACCCGCACAGGATATCTTGACATATGTAGTTGCAATCTGCACCCACACGGCACTTGTTTCCGAATACTGCTTTAATGTATGCGGTGTTGACGATGTATCTATCCACAGGTCCGTATTCTCGGGGTTTTCAGGTTCGGTATTTGATATTATGGGCGTCTTGCCGTAATCGCTGCCGTCAGCTTTACACATCGAGTATGTAACCGTTGACGAGGACGTGAATGCTGCCTCAATGCTCCCGCAATCTGACAGGTCCTTTGTATTTACGTATTTTTTATCGGGCATTATGATGATATATGCGCCCATAGATATAAGTTGTTTCGGCGTATCCGTTAATGTCAGTCCCGCAACGGGTAATTTATTTATATACAGCGTCGTTCCGTCCACATAGCACAATGCGTCTTTGCTTATAAGCCCGTTGGGAGAGTGTATAACCTCCGTTTCACTTGCAGGGTACTCATATATACCTCTTTTATTTCTCGGCGAAAGAACAGGGTAATATGACGATGTAAGGTTCTTCATATCATAGAATTCACTTTCACCGATTCGAATATTGTGGTTATATCCCCTAAACACATCAATCATATCCCTTGATGTTGCAATTTCTGTTATGGTCGAATATCTCACCTTGCCGCCTCCCTAAAAATACTTTATCTTCGTTCCCTTGGGCATATGTGTCCTGTTGTAATCTTTTGAAAACGCATAATACGTATCGTTGAACTTCGTTATGTTCTGATTGTACTTTGCGTATTCCGAATTAAAATAATCAATCTGCGCCATAAGCCACGCAATATACAGTTCATCATACGGTTCGCCCGCAAGAAGTTCCGTGTCGGTGGGAGTAGTACCCGTGTATCCGTTAAAGGTCACATTCTCCGCTCCCTCGTGCGTGTCTATTATTTCGTTTTTTATCTGCCAATCCGCACGTGACAGCCACTGAATCTTTTCGTTTTGGGTATAATCGTTAGGCTTCAATGCGTCAGTACGTGCAATTGCTTCACTTATTGTCACTGTTATTCCCCCTATTCAAAGAAAGGGAGACGAAATGTCCCCCTTGATATCAGACGATATGTTCAGTTTTTGACGCTTTCGTCAAAGTTATATGCTTCTTCCTGCATTGCTTCGCCGTTTCGTATGACTTCGGCAACGCATTCGGGTACTTTTACTTCCACGCCACGTTTAATGAGCCACGTGCGCTCATTAACGCTGACAAACATATCAGGCTCGTCTTTCATTCGGGGAAGTTTTATCTTTACTGTTTTTTCTTTTGCTTCTTTCACTTCTTTGTGTTCTTTTACTTCTGCCATAATTATTACCTCCGTAAAATATATCGGGAGGGAAGAAAGCCCTCCCGATGTGGTCAATTAGTTTGCCGCAGTGGTGTCAAAGTCAGGTGAGCAGGATTCTACACGAACAAGATAGTTCGGAACAAGAAGTTCTGCGGTCTTAATGGCTTTCCAACCTACGCTTGAACGCTGGTCAAGCGGGTCAGCCGTACCTGCACTGCCTTTCTGCTTAACAATGGTCTGCAAACCGCCGCCCGAAATCTCGGTTACGCCGTAAGCACCGTCACCCAGGAACAGGGTAGCGAATACGGGATGATACGCAGAATCGCCGTTTGCGGGACAGGTGCTGTCGTTCCACACTTTGGCTTCGGTAGTCTGTACGAAACGAACGCCCGCTATTTCGCCGATTTCGCCCTCGTAAAGATTGGTGGGATTAGCATACTTGTGAGCGTCTATCCACTCAGGGTCACGCATAAGGTCATACGCAACATAAGGGTGGATAATGGCAACATACTTGCCGTTGATTGTGGGAGCATTCTGCCCACGCAGTTTTGCAACAACTTTCTGCACCGTTTTAACGGTAAGTTTTGCGGTGGTGTCAAGACCTGAACGTGAAGTTACCGCTGTTTCCGCACCGCCCGTGCCGATTTTTGGGCAATATGTAACGTTGTTACCCGCCACAAGTACGTTGCGGACAATGGTGTCAAGCGTTGCGCCCGCCTGTTTGCCGAGAAGTTTGGTAGCCTCAATGATAGTGTTATCAAGAGATGTCAGTTCAAGCACGTCTGACTGCGTAATGTAGTCACCGTACTGTGATACGGTTGCCGTAATGCTCGTTACGGTGAGCGACTTACCGTCAGGTGTTACGCCCTCGGTCAGAGCCGTGGTGGCTTTGGGAAGTGACGCAAACTTACGGAATTCGATTGTCTTACCGCCGTTTGCAGGAATCGGTCTCTTCTGTCCGAACTGGTCGTGTACCAACTGCGCAGACGCTTCATCGATAAGCGTCATATCGTAGAACGTTTTCATTTCGGGAGATAAGCCCGAAAGAAGAGTGGTCTGTACCGTGTTGGCAAAAAGTTGAAGGTTGATGTTGTAAAGTTTCATAGTTTTTTTAATCTCCTTTTAATAAAAAAATAGTGTGTTTTCGGGAGATTAGATTGCGAATCATTTGTGTTTTAGGATTAGAATCGTATCTTATCTCCTCTTTGCACCCTGCGGATTATTTCCGCACGGTCTTCTTTTGAGAGTTGCGACACATCACTCTTGACTACTGCCGGCGACTGCGAACTTACACCGTTTTCGGTCGGTCTCATTCCGTTTGCAATGATGTTGTTTGCGACCTTCTGCTTTGTCTGATTTGCGGCAAACTGCATAGCACTGCCGATAATCTCGTCTTTGTGAATGACTTCGAAAGCGGTCCGCACATCAACATTGTTCTTAATAAGGTCGATGAATTTCGGGTTTTTAAGTTCAACATCAAGTTCAAACGTAGGATATACGGATTTTAATGCTTCGGACTGTTTCATCCACTCAGCATATATCCTGTCGGCGTTCTCTTTTACCGACTGCTCCTGCATCTGTCGTTTTAATTCGGCGTTTTCACGCTCCATTTTTCTGATGTTTTTAAGTTGCTCGACACTGACACCTTTTTGAAGTGCTTCTTCCTCGTAGTACGAATCGTCTTCCTGTATGGCTTTGTTCAATGCTTCGATGTCGGAAGTATCCACACCGTATTTCTGTGAAAGCATTTCAAGGGTAGGCGCAAGGGCATTGTACTTATCAATAGTTTCCTTTGTCCCTTTGAACCTTTTCTGTATAGTTTCCTGTACACGCGCGTCGTAAAGGTCCTTGTATTCGCCCTTGATGAGTTTCTCAAACTCGGCGTTTCGGTCGGGTGTCTCGACCTTTCCTGTTTCCCCGGCGGTAGGGTTGTCCCCCTGAATGCCGTATTTAACATTCGATAACGGGTTCTTTTTCTCGCCTTTGGTTTGCGGCAAGGCGTCTGCCGCGGTTACGCCCTGTGTTGCTCCCTCTGCTCCTGTGTCGCTTCCTGCACCGGTGCCGTCACCGAAAAGTTGCAGATTAAGTTTCGGGAATCTTTCTTCGTTTAACATTTGTATAATCCTTTCTGTTCGTAAAGTGAACGATTCTTTTTGGTTTATATTAAGGCTTTTCAGCCTGACCAAACATTTTGAGTTTGATATTATCGGGATAGTTATGCGACAGCAGATTATATCCGATTTGTGCCACGAAATAGGTGTGCAGAGCCTCTGCATATGTCTCTGCCTTGGGTGCACACCTTACCGTTGCATTGCCCTCTTTAAGGCTTATATACGGCTCTTTTTCAAGCCGTCCATGTCCGTACATATCTTTGACCGCCTGTGCCACCGTATACGCAAGAATTGTTGCCGCCGCACAGACTATATCCTGTCCTGTATCGGCATATCCTGCGTGTCCATTTACCGTAAGCGCAAGCGTGTTATCTTTATCTTCAAAAGATATTTTCATCATCGTAGAACTCTCTCATTGCTTTGCGCTTATGATAATGTAGTTGCGTATCATTATTCCTCATACCTCACTTGCACTATTAGCCTACTTCCTTTATATATCTTTTTTGCGGGTGTTCCCGTCACCGTTGAGGACGGAACATTTAATGTCACCGCTTTTACAATACCGTCTGCAAATTGCCCTATGTAGCAAGTGCCTGTCTTTTGGGCAACGAACGGTTCATCAAACGATGTTATTTTGTTTTGCTTACCAGTGGTGATATCTGTTGAATATTTTGTGTCGGAAACCGCCACATTTACAATGGCTAAATTCTTATACGAAATACTTTCCCCCGTTGCGAAAGAGCCACAAAAGCAATATGTACTTCCACTATAACTTGCGTTATATAGCGTTCCTACGGGCAATCCGTCAAAATTACTCTCAATTACCACTTCAAGAAATGCGGTGTCATACAATGTACTTGCGCTATATGCGTAAGTTTTAACAGTGTATGTGCCGATAGTGTGTGTTTTGGTGGTTACAGCGTTAATCGGGTGTTCAGTTCCTGACCCCAAGTCCGCAGTTACCGTTGAACCCGCTGTTATCGGTGCTTGTGCGTCAGCGGGAACGCCCCCGTCATAAGCCCCGTTTGCGTCCTTAAACTTCTTTATAGCAATGACACTTGCGGGAACGCCATCGTATTCCAAAGAACTGTCCAAAGAAACCGTGTCATAGCCCGTTGCCGTGAAATTCTTGCTTGCTTTTGTGGGATAGAAATTTGCTACCTTGCCCAATGTGCAGTTTTCATTCGCCGACAATTCAAGCGCACTGTCGCTATATACTGCACCGCTTGCGGGAGTATCGGTATAAAAGGATATTCTTAAATCAGTAATTTTCTTTTGATTTTGCTCTGGAATATTTATTTGCTTTACTCCTGTACTTACCGCTTCATCTTTCGTCTAGGTCTTATCGATAAGCGTTGTCAACCCCCAGTCCGGTATATTCTTTCCGAGTTTCGGCAGCATATTATTGTAGTTTTCAATGACCGCCGCCACTTCGTCAGGCACCGTCTGCGTGCTTCCGGCAGTATAGGAATAAACTGCGCCGTTGATGTTACACCACCACGGATTCATATTGCTTGGTATAGTCACTTGCTTAC
The DNA here is from genome assembly GCA_934434555.1 of uncultured Clostridia bacterium. Taxonomy (GTDB): domain Bacteria; phylum Bacillota; class Clostridia; order Christensenellales; family QALW01; genus UMGS1322. The sequence continues at coordinate 16,606 of CAKRZX010000010.1, read as the reverse complement.
TCATTTATTTTTCCTCCTTATGTAGGCGAGGTGGAATCCGCCACTCTCTGCCTTGCTTTCTTTGTGTTTGTGGATTCATCTCCCGAAACATCGGTCTGTTCACCGACTTCGCCGCCAGCCATTTGCGGAATCTGCATTCCGAACTGTTGAGCAAGTCCCTGCGTTATTTCATTTCCGCCGCGATAAGAATCTACCATCGCTCCAAGTTGGAGCATTTGCTGTTGCATTGCAAGTATTTGCTGATACATTCCACCGTTTTGGGATATCTTCTGCATAATAAATTCTTTCCTGTCGAAATCCATCATATCAAGACAGGCAAGTGCTTGGTCTGCTATCTGCGGATTAAAGAATCCCGCGCCGAAAAACTGTAATGCCAATTCATTTTGGCTCATTTTTGAGTAAGGACTTTGTTTTTCCGCAGTTACTTCTATATCAAACAACGGAATACGCATACCCATATCGTTACCGAAGTCATTACCCTGCATTTGCGGTTGTATGCCCTGATTGCTGTACTGCACATACCGTGCCGCGCCATTCTGTCCCATAATGCGGAAACATCTCGGCATATCATAGAACTGCCGTATAAGTTCTATACAAAGCAGACATAATTGCCTGAAAACCCTGTAAGATGCCTTGTTATTATCCCTTGACATCTTACTGCCCGCTTCCTGCATTGCCGCAATAGCGGACGCTGCCGTTACACCGGACGTTGTTCCGCCCGTAGAAACGTCCCTGTTGCCCGTTGTTTCCTTTAATTCGTCAACCTTATTGTTGATGACTGCTACATAAATATCGTTCAGAGGCTTTCCCTGCACCGGAAGAATGCTATCCTGCCCGAGATTTCCGTCTACGTGAATAAAATCCTTTGACATATCGGCATATTCTTCCTCATTGACTGCTCCGTCGCTTCTTATAAAGTGCCGCGGGCGCGCATTGGCAAGCATATTCTGCATTATTGCCTGGTTTCCACGGTCAATATATTCCTGTGCCGACTTGCCGATATCAATGTATCCGAATCCCGCGGGCGTTCCCTCTACTCTGAACAGAGGGTCAAACTCAAAAGGATATCTTCCGTGGTCATAAAGCCCGCGTTCAGCATATTGCGGTTCATTTTCCGTCGCAAAAAGCACTGTATCATTCACGTATTTGCAGTAATGGAGCACTTGTTTGCCCTGTGAATTGCTTTTTTTATAATACCAATCCACCACAACAGACTTATCGGTTGTATCAACCGAATCATCAAACACATATTTTGCAATCTGAATCGTCGATGTACCGAGTTTTCCTTGCAATTGCGGGTAACGGCTGATAAGTGTATCATTATCGCAGAGTTCTACGTGAAACAGATTTCTGCTCTTCTGTATTTCCGTTATGCCGCTTTCCCAAAACAGATTGATTAGGTCTACTTTCTGTATGGATATATCGCCTAAGCCGTTGAGTTTAGTGGTGTCCCAAAACACGCCGTACACTCCCGTGCCTGACTTTAATTTATAATTCCATACTTCGTCGTAAACACGTTCAAAATCATTCTGTTCAAGAATAACAGGCAGAATTGACGTAAGCATTTCCGCCTCTGCTTTGTCCCCTTCTTCTCTCGGCAGCACATTCGGCGCGGGAAAGTTATCCATTGCGTCAGCGTGCTTGTTTGCAATACAGTTGAACAGCCAACCTGAACTCGGCTCAACCTCACTTGTACTGCTCTTCCGCAGGCACTCCCAATGACGGAGTTTATACCATTGCTCATTGTCTACTATACGTTTTTCAAGGTTTGCTTTGCCCTCCTTGTACTTTTGGAGGGTCTGTGTAGCCTTTTGTATTGCTTCCTTGCCGATAGGCTGTTCCAATGCCCTGAATCCGTCAACAGCACCGTTTGCGGCTGTCTGCTGACGCTGTTGCAGAAGTATTCTGCTTGCTTCTTCCTCTGCTGTGGGTCTTTCGGCAGACTGCCTACGCTGCATTTGTTCATCATTCGTGGGCTGTTTCTGCTTTTTATTAAATAAAGCCACTACCTGATTACCTCCATTCTCCCTCGCTTGGGCTTGGCTTTTATATCTTCTTTGGGTATATCCAAAAACATACTCATTGGCGTTTCGTTATATTTATCCGGCTGCGCAGCCATTCTCGGCTTAATGGGGCGTGCCATACAGAAATATCTGACTTCATCGGCACAATGGTCTTCACCGTCCGTGTCCAAATCCTCGGGTTTATGCTCATCGTACATCAAAAGCGGAATCGTTCGTATAAATGCCTTGCAATTTCTGAAAACATACATCATTGCGAATCCGTTATCATCAAAAGCAAGCCTGTAATGCACCTGCATCCACCCCGCGAGACGTTCGTGATCTCCTTTTTGGAAATATACTTGATACTTCGTTGCTCTTTCAGCCAAACTTTCACCTGTTTCGGCGTTCCATATGGCAGGGTCGGCTACGCCTATTATTTTCTTTCCCTTTAACCACCTGTGTTCGCTCTCTATGCGGTGAATCTCGCCGAACACTTTGTCCGGTGTCCACTTAACGCCCTCGTTTGGTGTCTTTGTGCAGCCGTACAGTTCCAATATCCGATACGCTACACCGTCAAAGTCAATCGCCCACCACCCGCAGGAGAAAGGTTTGTTGTATCCCCAGTCAAAAGAGCGGTATATTTGCCACCCGTCAGGTATTTCAAAAGGATTGATTACGTGTGTACAAATATGTGTATCATATCCGTCGGGTCTGTCGGCGAACTCTTCAAAGAACTGCCCCTCATATACGTCCCAGGAACCGTACAGCCACGCTTCCCGGAGTTTGGGCGGAAGTGCCTCCAACTGCTTAATGTAGTCAGGTTGGCTCTTCATAAGAATCTTGTTGTCCGTTACAAGCGACTGTATGAATGTATAATCGTCGGGATTCTCCCCGTCCTCGTATCTTTTATCAATAAATATCCGTTTAATATACTGATGTCCCTGTCCGCCCGGGTTGCAGGTATAATACACTCGTTTCGGAAATGCGTTTACACCGCGCAGGCAGGCAGTAATCGTTTTCATTTGATATTCGGACAACTGCGTCGCTTCGTCGAGGAATATAACGTCGTATTCAACACCTTGCAGACGGTCTAAATCTCCGTCTTTGGCGCAGTACGCAAAGTTTATCGTACTTCCGTTGGCAAATTTAAGAACTTTATCCTTGTCGTTATACCTTGCGATATCAAGAAGTTCGTTCCGCAGTATGTTTATATGGTTATTTATGAGTTCAGGATACGTTCTGCGGACTATAAGTATCCGTATTCCCGCATATCTTAACGCAAGAAGTTTTGCTTTCGTCCTTACGGACCAACTCTTGCCGCCTCCTCGCGCTCCCCCGAATGCTATATGTTTCGTATTCGCTCTCAAAAAGAGCCGTTGTTTGTCGCTTGGCGGGTTAATAACTAATGTTTTCATCGATATTCGCCGCCTATTCGCTGAAATCGTCAAGTTCAGGTTCAATAACAACTCTGATATCCTTGTTTTCCTGCTCCGCTGCGGCTTCTTTGCGCAGTTTCTCTATTCTTGCAATCTGTTCCTGCATATCAAGTTCATTTTTAAGCCCTTTAATTTCTCTCAAATCCTTTAACGCGCCCGTTATATCTCTGTATCCGCGCCCCGTAAGCGCAATCGAGCCGTCATCAATCCCGTCACTTATCTGTTGCAGAAGTTTATCCGCAATGGTCTGAAACATATCTGCGCGCTTTGCTTCCCGACCTGCAACGGAATCTGATATTTTTATATCTATCTTCTTTCCTGTTTGTGTCCGCAAGTCTGCCCACTTTTCTTTCATTGCCTTTTTGGAAAGCGTGCTGGGCGATACACCGTGTTTTTCTGCAAGTTTGCGGTAACTCACACCACCCCGGATATACTCTGCCTTGATTTTCTTCCAATCAGGCATAGTGTCCTCCTTGATTTTTTCTATATTTTAAGCCAAGAAAAAAATAAAATAAACCCCCCCTAAAATGCATTTATTTTTCGCAAGTTTTATATGCTAAACCTCCTTTATTTTGATACCGTAGTTTTGAAGTAGCAGTTTTCGCTTAATAATGTATTCTTTTGTCCTGAATCCTTTTGTGTCCTCAACAATCATTTCGCCCGTGCGGCAGTCCGTGTATGTAAAATCCGCAATATAACAACACTCCCGTTCAGCAACTTTGCCGTTTATCTTCTGTGCCGGTATAAGCACGAACTTTTTCTGCCGTTCAAGGTCCTTGATTTCTTTTGCCCTCTCCAACAGTTTTAATTCCAAATACCGTCTTGCCTCTTTTTTGCTGTCAAAGGTAACTCCGTCGACTGTTGTTTTCTGCGCGTGATATTTACTTAACATCTTTTTCTCCTCTTTTTTCTGTTTATCTCGGACTGCTTAAAAGACCACTCAAACGAACGCTGCATATATCTCTCTGTGCATATCCGATTCCTTTCTTTCTCAAAATCAAGATACTTGCCGCACGTTGCGTGGCAGGTCATATTTCTTTCGGAGCAGTATCGGCAGGGCGAATTACTCATCTGAATCACCCGCCAACATTCTGAATATGGGGCAGTCTTCATAGTTATTCCGGCAATACCGTTCTTTGAATTCTTTCGCATCGGATTTTCTGTCAAAAACGCGGTGAACCGTCGTAATATTTACTCCGCAATATACTATCTGCGGACCCTCGGAGCGATAGCAATAGCACCTTGCTTTGCTGCTGATAGTGTGCTTACCCATATATGCGCTCCTTTTTACTCCGTAAGTTTCAGGTTGTCCGCCGACCCGTTTTCAATAAGCTGCATAAGCGTAGGCTCTTGTCTTTCACCGCAGTTTTCTCTGATATATTCAAGTTTTTCTCGCTCTTTCTGCGACAATTCAGTTGTTCTGAAATACATCAGTTCGGCAGTCGCTTCAAAGTACAGTGAACTCAACTTCTCCTTAACCTCGCTTATAGCCGGCGGGAACTTGTTCGTTGCTATAAGTTTGTTAATGGCTATCATCACTATCTGTAACGGGATTTTTGAAAACTGTATCGTCCACAGGGCTATAACTCCGTTTGCTTCCTGCTTCGTCATTCCGTTATACGCATTCGGATACGCCGCTTTCAGTATCGACAGAACTTGCACCGTTTCCTCTCTTGTCATATCAGATTCTCCTCTGCTTCTTTTAACAACTCGATTTCCCCTGATAACGCTGTATTTGCGTCTATCAGATTCCCGTTATAGCCCGTCAGCCATTCCATTTGCTTTGTTAAACGCTCAATTTCAGCCTTTTGACGGCTGATAAGGTCAATAGTATCGCTTATCAATGATACCTCTACTGCATTGCAATACTCGCTGTCAACATATTCGGCAAGATGCCTTTCTTCCTTTAACGCCTTTACAATCTCCTCATCAGTCATTCTTTTCACGCTCCTTACCACATATCGCTATCATTTGGTATGCTGACATAGTACATACCGTTATCGGCATTATAATAAACATCTGCACCATAACCGCTTTTTTTAATGCTTTCTATCGCATTGTCCACATCACTTAACTCGTATCCGTTCCAAACTCCGTGTCTCAAATACACGGTTTTCTCGTTTTTGATTTTTTCAATCGCTGTGTCATTACCTAATGTAACTATCCTTGTCATTCCTCCTCACTGTCCTTTCTTTCTAAAATCTCAAAATGACAAAGAGAGTTTCTGCACGCTATTGATTCTCCCGCTTCCCAATCCACTGACATTCCTTGCACATATTCAAGAGTGGCAAAGGGATAGAACTCCTCTTGTTCTGTGTCAAAATCTCTAATGGCTACTGCCTCAAATGTACCTTTGCGCTGATGCGCTACCCGTACCCTTGTCCCCTTTTTAACAATCATTTTCTTATCCTCCTTCAATCCAACGAATCAATATGAACAATAATTGCTTTCTTGAAGAATCCATCTGCAATTTCTTCAAGATATTTATCTACGTTCTTTTCTGCTATTTCATTTGCGTCTAATTGCTCTTTCGTTATTCCTATGGGTTTATTCGGCAAACTTAACGAAGGATCATAATTAAACTTCTCATCGATTTCCTCTCTGTAATAATCGTAGTAATCTTCTTCAAACTCTTCTCTATCTTCGTAATACTTCTCGTAAAACAAAGTATATTCACCGACATAACAAGTGCTGAATCTACCTACCCAATTACCGTAATCCTCGCCGACAACCTCGTAATAAACCATAGGTATAATAGGCAAATCGGGATTTTCTTTTATAAGTTCTATAAGTTTTTGTGTTTTCTCGTTCATTTCTTTGCCTCCTCAACATAGCACCAACTCTGTGGCGGTCGGCTTACAAAACAATCTGCGTTTTTACACTTGGGACAATCTCTCTTTGCCAACCCTAAATCAGCATACCAACAGTGTCGATTTATTTTCTTAAACTCTCCCAACTCTTTGGGCTTATCGTAGATTTTAAGTTCGGATATGTGCCAATAATAAACCTTTTTACCGCCCGCATATTTGATTATTTCGACATCGGATAAACAGGTGCCTTTTATCCCGTTATAATATATCTGTATGCCATTATCCGCCCTTAAACCCGTTATTAAATCGCACACAAACTCACCGATTACCTTTTGCCGAATGTCCCAAAACTTGAATGTTTTACAATCTCGCATATCTTCGTACCTGCCCTGCGTTTCGTAGATATAACACTTGAACGGCACTGCAATAGTCGGTCTTGTGCGCCTAACTTCGATTGTTTTCTTTCCGCTTGCAATCAATTCGCACCACTTCGGGCGAATGCTTATCAATACGCTTTTCATTCGTCTGCCTCCGAATTAAGCCATTTTCCCCAGTCTGTCGGATATTTAAGGTCGTTGATTGTTCCTTCAAGAAATAATGCATCTGTTTGGATGTCATCAATCAGACTTGCCATTTCCTCCACGCTCATTGCCTTTATGCGCTCGTAGTTTGTCATACAATGCCCTCCTCGCTTGCTATTTGAAGAAAAATATTATTGCCGGATTCTCTCTTGCTCTGTTTACCGTTATCCTCAGTAATCCACTTAACAATTGTCGCGTAATGATTGTCGTACGACTTCTTTTTGCCTGCCATATAGCAACTCAACTTCTCGATATAGTCCTCATACTGCGTGGGGAAGTCGTTTTTTAGCGCGTTATAATCCTCATCAGATAACTCAACGTTCTTAAATTTGCCGTGCAAGGCGGGGGAAGGGGTGTTTTCCTCTCCACTACACTTTCCTCCACTACACTCTACTAAACTAATCTTTACTTCCCTTACCTGTGGTTCCAAAGTGGTTCCGGTTGTGTTCCAAAGCGGCTCCATTTGGGTTCCGGTCTGGCTCCGTTTGGGTTCCAAAGTGGCTCCGGTTGTGCTCCGCTCCATATATTCGCCATTGCCTTTTACGTCTAATGACGATTTTTCCTCTATGAAAAGCGTTGGTTTGTAACGGTCCTTTTTTATTGCATTATGTATTTTCCAATGCTTAATTACAACAACACCGCTGTCGAAAGGTAATATGTACCTTTTGACTATCAACACCTTCAAATCGTCCTCGGAAGCCCCTATCATCCTTTGTATTTTCTTTGGATTGTTGATAAAGCCGTCATCATCTGCTCTCATTGACAAGTGAAAGTACAATGCCTGCGTTGATAACGGCATATCCATAAACGTGTCTGAATCAATTATAGTCTTTGCGAACATTCTCTTCTCCGCCATCTAAACTACCCTCCACTTCATATTTTCCAATTTTCCTCTCTTATTGCAAATGCATCTCCCATTTGAATAATGTCGGGATAATTGCTCATCGCAATCTGCTTTGCGTATTTATCAATTTCATAAGCGTAATACTTAACATTTTTGAATCCCATTTTGTCAAGGCAATACCTGCCCGTTCCGATTCCGTCATACATCGAAAGAACAACTATTTCCTCATCTTTGGGGATTTCTTTTAAGGCACCGTTCAGTATATGAATAATCACTTCTGCTGTCCATCCGTTGCCAAGTCCTTTATACCCTTGTTGAGCAGATACCGCTCTGCAATAATCGTCAGGCATAGTTTGCAATCGGCAGCACTCTTTAACCGTAAGTTTTCGGATAAGATAAAATCCGTCAGGAAGAGCAATATCAAATGTCCCGAACTTTGTAGATATCTTTGCATCCTGCACTTGATATATTTTGCCTTTATCACAAACATAATTTTTTAATTTTTCGGGTATAGGCACGAAGTAAAGCCCTTTTTTTCCACCCTGCCCACCACCGTTTGCACTCAATGTTACCGATTTTCCGTAGCAGGAATATACTCTGTGAGCTTGGGCATTGCTCCCGATATCACCTAATCTTATCGGTTCACAAATTAAGTCAACCTGTTGCTTTTTCGGATTGTCGGAACAAACCCTTTGTTCCCATCCTCCGCAGTTATTCGGATAGTGCGCATTAAGAGGACGAGCCTTGTCGGACATACCGTATTCGGGAATCCTTATCGGTTCTAATATTATTTGCGTATGATGCTTTTTGAAGTAATCTCTTGTGTTGCCGCAAAGATGTGTCAGACAGTAGGCTTTTTCTTTATCGGTAATTCCGCTTTCAAGGATATCCTTTAACAGGATTCCTCGGTCGGCAGGTTGGTCGACTTTCCAGTTAAACGCATAAAAACGTTGTCTGTTTTGCGCCGATACCAATGCCGAATTGATACACATCAAGTCCACGTCCAACTCACGGCTTATTTGGTCTTTTATCGCTTGCGCAGCCGATTTATTATTTTCGTACAGAAAGAAGTCCGGCTTAAATTTTTCTTTTGCGACGAGATAATTTTTGAACAATTCCCAACCGGTTCCGCTCGGCTCTGTTTCTCTGTTGTTCTTTTGGGCGATACTCCAAAATGTACACGGACTACCGCCGATAAGTAACTTAATCATTTCCGATACCGCCTCCCTAAAACGGCACATCATCGTCCGTCACTTCCTGAAACGGCTCGTCAAATCCGTTTTGAGCCGTCTGAGAGCCATTCTCCGCCCCGTTTGACTTCGGGGAGAGGAATTGCACCTCTTCGGCAATAACTTCCGTTACAGATACCTTTCTGCCGTCCTGCGCGTCATAAGTGCGTGTCTGAATTGAACCGCACACCGCTGCCTGACTTCCCTTGCGCAGATACTTTGCGCAGTTATCTGCCTGACCGCGCCAAACGACTACCGGAATAAAATCTGCCTGCGGCTGACCGTCCTGCTTAAACCGACGGTCTACCGCAAGTGAAAACGTACATACGCTTACGCCTGAGGGCGTGGCGCGCAGTTCCGGGTCTCTTGTAAGTCTGCCGATAAGCATTGCCCTGTTCATTGCTCCGCCCCCTCTCTGAAACTGTATCTTGCAAATACAACGGTTTTTCCGAACCTGTTTTTCTCTTTCACGGTCTCAATATTGAATTCAAGACCGTCCTTGCGCATTTCGCTTACCCTTGTTGCAAGTTTGGTGATTCCCAGGTCAGAGAACGCCTGCATTGGCGTTATTGACCCGAAATCCTTAATGTAATTCTGAATTGCCTGATGTTGTGTCACTGTTAATCACCTCTCCCGTTTCGCTGTCGACCTCGTACACGATTTCATTGTGGACTTCGTACATATCCTCTGATATCTCGCTCTTAATACTTTCGTCCTGGACTATTCCGCGAACAAAGTCTGATTTCAACGGCGCATATTTGAGTACGCGCTTTAATACCGTTTTCTTTGCCATTTCCTCGAAATTCTTCTGCCAGGGCGAATAGCCCGACTTATATGCCTGTGAATACTTTTCGGCATGCTTCTTTACGTCGTCCATAGACATTACCTCAAACCCGTAACCGCCGCTTTTCGTTCTGAATACCGCATAAACCTTGATAGCCTCTCCCCTGTCCTTATCCGCGGGCTTGTGGGTAAGTTTGGGTTCAAGTCCGTATTCACATTCAAACTCGTCATTTTCATAAACGACGTGCGCCTGGATTATGTCTATTTCTCCGCTGCGGTACGCCAGGTCAAGAAGCCCTTTATACCCTACCTGAAATTGTACTTCGTCAACACCCTTGTTTTTATACGGAATAAGATATGCCTGTCCGAGCGGTGTGTTTGGTTCAAGACCTAACTGTGCCGCCGACATCATTGCACCAAGGAACGACGCGGGAGTACAGGCTCCCAACTTCGGATTTACCGAAAGTGCCGATAATACCATTCGTGTGAACCTTTCCGGTGTTATTACCGACGGCAGAGCCTTTTTTATTTCGCCCTGCATTGACTGGATGTACGCCTGCATTGTTTTCTTTTCGGTGGTTTTTGCCACCTGATTCTGAATTTTCGCTGTCATTTTTATTTATCTCCTAACTAATTTATTTCCGTCAACCTGAAAGTCCGTACCGAACTTTGCTTGTAATACCCCGACAAATCCATATTCGGATAGTCTGCCGAGAACCGCTTTGCGTCAAATGTGTTTCTCACTGAGGACGTATATGCCACCTTAAAGCCCTCAGATACCCCTCTGCCCGCTTTTCCCATATAAGCCTTAACCTTGTTCGCCAATTCGTCTTTAATGGCTGTAAGCCCTTTTATTTGGCTTGTGAGGGCAATGTACTGTTTCATATCGCCCTCATAGGCGGTCAAGTCTACCGTTTCGTCGTCCGATTCGGGATAAATAACGCTTATCGTTTCGGACGTGCTGTCCGAGCCGTCGGGCGCGGGAGGAGTGTCTGTCTTAACCAATTCCCAAAAGTCCTTTTCGGCATTCATAAGGGCGTTTATTTCTGCTTCGTCCCGCTCTATCTCAAATGTGCGGAACTCCCTGTTGCCTATAAGGACCGCAAGATACCATTTTGCCTTGCCGGTGACGGCAAGATAATGGACACATTGCACATAGTAATTTGCGGGATATTCGCCGTTTTTGAACTTCGTCAGGTTCATTTCCGATGTCGTCTTTATTTCAAGACCCGCGTCCTCACCCACGATATCCCGGTCGATGTTTGCTATCGCAAAGGGATATGCGTCGTTTAAGAAACTCTGATTGACCTTCCGAACCTTTTTCCTCGTTTGCTCCGCGAATTTCTGCGCAACAAACTCTTCAAGGAAAGTCCCTACCTCCGTTGCAAGGTTTCCGCCGAACGACGGTGCCTTGTCTGTCTTTTCCGCCCACAGGGCGTATGCACTCTTAAAAGGGTTAAGACCTACCACGGACGCAGCGTCAGACCCGCCTATGTATCCGTGCCGGAGCGACTTCCACGCTTCTCTGTCGGCTGTCGATATTTTCTTTATCATTCCTCAACACTCCTTGCTGTAAATGTCTTTCAGACAGTCCTCGCACAAATCCTCGTATTCCTCGTTGGAATAGTGTTCGTTCTCGTCAATTTCACCGCCGCAGCGGTCACAGTAATAGTGGGCGTACTCTTCGTTAAGGGGGCAAGACCCGCATTTGCCGTAGATTCCGCAGTCAACGCAGTCATTTTCATAACGTTCCATTCCCATTCCCCCTATCCCGCTATCAGGCAAAGCAGCACGTCAAACATAACGAATCCCAATACGCCGAGCAGAATCTGAAAAGCCCTTACGATAGTCCACGCAATACTCCCGGCATAGATTCTGTTGTACTTCCACTTTCTCGGGAGCAGAATGTCCCACTCTGATTTATGCCACTTTTTCATTTTGTATCCCCTCCCAGTACGATTTTCGCCATTTGATACACCGATATTGGGCGTTTTGTCCTGCCTACCAACTTTGCGTAGTTTGTCCGTCCCACGCCGAGAACTTTCTGCCAGTATGCGTCGGGCAGATATATTGCCCCGCCCGTCTTGGCAAGAAGGTCCGCCACCGTTTCCCGATACGTTGAGTTTGTCATTTTCTACTCCTCCTCTTCTATGTCGAGCCTGTCCAACTCGTCAAAAGTCACGCCCTGTGCCATAAGTTCCTTGCCCCGCTTTTCAAGGTTGCGAAGCCCGTACATATACTGCCGTCTGCGGTTCTTAATCCGCATTTCCTTTTTGGCGAGGCGAACCGCCTCCGAACCCATAAGCCTTGCTATCTCCTGTTCCACCTGTTCGTCCGTCATTGTCTGTTTCATTTCTTAGTCCTCCTTATCAGCGTCATCCAGCATTTGCTTAATCTTGTCGTGAAGCGGTTGCCACTCACTTGCGCTGCCGTCCGTGGACATTGACACTGCGGTCAATGCCACAAGCAGTTTTCCAACTTCGCGTCTCTGTAATTTCAGCGTTACCGTTCTTTTTGTCATCTTCCTGCCTCCTTGACATTCAATAATGATTATGTTAAAATTTGTTTAGGTGATTGTTATGAAAAAATTTACGTTCGTTTTTATTGCACTGCTTTTTCTCGTGTGTTGTAACACTCAGGTGTTCTCTCACAGCGGTAGGACTGATTCTTACGGCGGACATTTCGATAGGTCTACCGGCGAATATCACTACCACCACGGCTATCCCGCTCATCAGCACAAAAACGGCAAATGTCCATACAACTTTGACGATGAAACAAACTCGTCTTCGTCAAAAAGTTCTTCTGCACTAAGTCGCATAACTTTCGGACTGTGGATTAAGGTGTTTTTCTATTCAAACATCATTTTGTTTTGGTGGTATTTGCCGTTAGGTCTCTTTATGGGGGCTAAAATGACCGAAAAGTTTGCATTGTCCAATAAAGCAACTAATATATTGACTATCGTAATTATCATCATAATCTCTGCTCTGATTCCCACGCTTTTGTTGCTTTTAGGGTGTTTTTCAAGTCGTTTCTTTTAGGACACTTCTTAATTAAAAAAAATATCCACTGGTGATTCAAGGTTGAGAGCCGTCATTACCATCTTAATCTCACCTTGCGAAAACTCCGATAGTCCATTGCATTTTCGATAAAATGCAGACCTTGAAATGCCGAGAATCTCACACATTTTTCCGATTGATATATTTTTCTTTTTCATCTCATATTCCAAAAGTGCTTTGTCCATTTATATCGCCTCCTTTCGTCTTGTTTCCTTAAAGACACCTGTATTCTATCACGTCCGCGTGTCCTTGTCAACACTTTTTTGTATCTTTTGCGAAACTTTTTTCTTTTAAGAAAATTTTTGTTGCGTTAAAGACACGAATGTGCTATTATATTTATGCAACTTTTTAATTGAGGTGAAAGATAATGGACAACGAAATGGCTGAAAAAATAAGAAGACTTCGCCGTGAAAAAGGACTTACGTTAGAGCAAGTCGCTTCCGTTGTCGGTGTCGGAAAAAGCACCGTCCGCAAATGGGAAACGGGTATGATTGAAAATATGAAAAGGGATAAGATAGCGTCCCTTGCCAAAGCATTAGGCACTACCCCCGCCTATTTAATGGGTTGGGAAGAAAACAGCGAGGATAAACCCTCGCCCGTATCAGATTCAGACCTGAAATTTGCTCTTTTTAACGCACAGGACGGAATCACCGATGAAATGCTCGAAGAAGTCCGCCAATTTGCGGAATTCGTGAAAAATAAAAAATAATTTTTCAAAGTCCTGTTTATAGGACACTAACTATGATATACTGTATGCCGTAAGGAGGGCAAGAAAATGCAACTGAATGATTTGTACGGGCTTGCCGCACGGCAAGGGATTAAAGTGCACTCGGCAAAGTGTCCGAACTCTGCCGCTATGTGCCTGAATACCGATTACGGCACGTTTATAGGGCTTGACAGCCATATATTCAAAAACGAAAGCCGGGAACGGCTTGTTCTCGCTCACGAACTCGCTCACCACCTCACAAATGCGTACTATGACCGACACGACAACGATATAAACGTTAAGCGTATGGAGTTCCGCGCCACCAAAAAGCAAATCGAACTGCTTATCCCGTTTGACGAACTTGACGCTTTCCTCTTTGAGGACTGCACCGTGTGGGACGTTGCCGAACACTTCGACGTTCCTCCCGAACTCGTCAAAACCGCTATGTGGGTGTATTATAAGAGGGAGGTAATATAATCAGAAATTCAACTACTCGAATTTTTCGAGCAGTTCGTTCAACTATTAGGAAATTCCAAATAGTTCAAAGGTAGGTGAAACAAAGTGAAAAAGTACAAAGTCGAACATCAGATTACCATAAACGGCTTGCGCAAAGTTTTCCGAGGGAACTCCGAACGTGAAGTGCGCAGAAAGATTTTGGAGTATGAGGACACGGTCAGAAACTCATCTACGCTCGACAGCATTATTGAAGAATGGCAGAAAGAGCATTTCCCAAAACTCTCTCCGAATACTCTTCACGGATATATTGCCGGGTCAAACAAGATTCTTGACGAGTTCTCGGGGACGTTTATTTCCGATATTGAGCCGTCCGACATTCAACGCTTTGTGGAATCCCTTGCAATGCAGGGCTATGCGAAGAAAACCGTGCGAAACACTTTGCTTGTGTTTAATCTTGTTTTCAAGTATGCCATTATAAAAGGCTATACCGATAAAAACTGTTGCCAATATATATCTGTTCCCTCTTCGCTTCCGCAAACAAAAAGAGAATCCCTTACACCGGAAGAGATTCAGATTATAAAAGATAACAAGGACAAATACTTCTTTCCCTATTTCCTTTTGCTTACGGGGTTGCGCCTCGGCGAGGCTCTTGCCCTTGAAAAATCCGATATTGATTTTGAGAACCGCAGAATAATTATAAACAAGTCGCTTTGTTGGGCTACAAAAGAACCGCAAATTAAGTCACCGAAAACAGAATCGGGGAAACGTTCGGTCATTCTGTTAGAACCGCTTGTTGCCCCCTTAAAATCGTTTAAGAGAGGCATTCTGTTTCCGGGTAAAGACGGCGGGTATATAACGCGACCACAATATTGCCGTAAATGGAGCAAAATGTGCAAGGACTTGAATACAAATGTCACTGCGCATCAGTTTAGACACACATATGCATCTATGCTTTACGATGCAAATATCGATGTCAAAGACGCTCAGTTGCTGTTGGGTCACGCACAGATATCCACCACTTTGGACATTTATACGCACCTTAAAGCAGAGCGAATAAACGCAGATTTGGACAAGTTAAATTCTTACGTTTCAAAATAAAAAGTACACACCCGGTACACACCCAAAAGAGAAAATCCAGATATCATCGGGGTTTTGCGCGTATAAATAGGGGTTCGAATCCCCTTCTCTCCGCCATAATGCGGACACAAAAAAGATGTGTCCGCCGAAAAGCCCGATTTTATCGGGCTTTTTCGCTACCCAAACGGCGATTTGCCTCTACGCTAAAATGTAGATGTCAAATCGCCGTTTTCCCTTTGTGAATAGACTCGGACAACCGCAAAACAGAATAACGATACTCAAGGCAGATAGAAATCAAAAACCTATCTGCCTTTTTTATTACCCTCAAAAAAGGAGAAAACAGATATGCTACAGAAAGAATTATCCAAACGGCTCAGGGCTCGGTACGACACCAAGATGGACGGCAGCGGATGGCTGGAGGTGTCCTCGGACGGCGTTCCTCTCTGCCGGATAAAATACAACGGTCAATATTTAAGCAACGCCGACCAAAACCTCTCCGATGAATACCGCAGTAAAATTGCAGACATTCAGGATGAGATTTCTACGGTGCGGGAATATGTCGGTCTTTACGAACACGCACCGCAAATGCAGGCTGCCGATGTTTCCGATTACAGACAGCTTGCCGCCTTCGGCGATACGGTACTGGCGGCAACCTACAACGAAAAAAACGGCTTTATGTTCTGCACATGGAAACAGAATGCAGACGGCGATTCGGTGTTTTGGGGAGATTATTCTTCGAACTATGAATATGTCAAGGAAGCCTTTGCCGTGCGCTCCGGTCTCGTCAGCAAAGAACGACTTTTCAGTGAGAATGAATCGGCAGACCTCTATCGCTGTGTCGGCTTTGCAAAAGCCAACTGCGAAACGCTGACCTATGAGCAGGAACGGCAGCTGGATAAGCTCCAAGAAAAACTCACGGATGCATATCCTTCCCTCGAAGCCGAGCCGCCCACCTTTGAACAGGAATCAGCACCACAACAGAATATGTAATACTATCAATCGCCCTTCGGTTACACAAAACCGGAGGGCTTTTTTTATTTCACAAGGAGAACCGAAATGACCGTATTTTCAAATAACCCATATGATAGACGCATGGAACGGCTGATGATGACCGTTCCGAATTTTGCACCGAGAGGTGTGGGCTTCCGCTTTACCGAAGCACAGGTATTCATCACGGCAACCGCCGCTACCCCCACAGAGATACTGACAGCCACCATGAGGCAGATACGGTGTCCGCCCTTCCGAAAGAGATTCAATGAATATATAGAAAGCGAGGAAAAACCAATGACATATATAAATGAAAAGCATCGGGCAAGATTTACACTTGCCGCCAAGAACATCCCCAAAGCAAATTACGCATTGCTTTCGGCGCTGTATCTGCTCACTGCCGACCAAAGGCTGTGGAGCTGCTGCAAGCACCATATAAATAACGGCTGTGTGTTCTTTGAGAACATCAAGCTCAATAACTGCACCGAACGAGCCTACACCCTCTACTGTGCGGCAAAGGATTTGACGCTCGGCACAAAGCATCTTACCGTGTCGGATCTGTCGGACGCCGACCTCGTTCCGCCTATGCTGTTCCGCACCATCTGCAACGCTATGGCGATCCGCCGCTTCGGACTCGC
>CAKRZX010000009.1 GCA_934434555.1 uncultured Clostridia bacterium | reverse complement strand
CGGATTTATGAAAGACTTGCCGGAGGACGAATAGGGGACAATTTGTGATATTGCGCAAGGATGTTGTATACAGGGTTTAATGCAAAAATGCGATAGTTGAGCAATCCGCCGCAGTAAATCAAAAAAGGTGCCCATTGTTCTCCCCAAAATTTCTCCGTTGCCTGTTCTCCCCCTTCTTGCGTCCGGCGTTTTAATCCCCATATCTTTCCTTAATGAAATCGGAATCAATAATCAGGACGTAAAACACCTTGCCGTGGTTTGGGCTGTCAACTATTCTGCCGTGGTCAAGTACCGACTTGTACCCGCCGCTTTTTGTTGCAAGGCGGAATTTGACGTAATCATTTGAACCGTCAGAATTTATCTGCTGCCAGATACTTTCTTCCACCCGACTTTTATCGTCCGGGTGCAAAAGATTTCCGAATCGGCGTCCGCAGAAGCACATAAAGTCGTCAAGGTCGGTGCATCCGGCAAGCATTATCATTTCGTCGTTTGCAAAAAGCATGGTGTCATCGTTGACGTCTGCCTTATAGATAAGAAATGCTCCCGGCAGATTTTTTGAAACATCGTTAAGTGCAAAGCCTAAACGCGCCCGCTTTTCAGTGTTCAGTTCATCGCTGTAAACATAGCAGTTGTGTTTGCCGTGAAGTTTTGCCTCGTAAAGGGCGATATCACTTTTGTTCGCAAGTTCCGCGCGGGTTGTTGCCTGTTTGGGATATTCCGCATATCCCACCGACACGGTATAATTGTACTTTTTCTCATTGTGCCAAAACGTGTGCGGTGCAAAGGTGAATTTCTCCAAATCCGCTTTTGCGTCATCGGCGGTGCGGTTTTTAAGAATAATGTTGAATTCGTCGCCGCCGCTTCGGGCAATTATCGCATTTTCGCCAAAGGTGCTCTGTAAGTCTGCTGCAAGGTGTTTAAGCACTTCGTCACCCACCGAATGCCCGTAAATATCATTCATTTTCTTAAAATCGTCAATGTCAAGCACCGCTTCGACGCAGGGGTCGCCCGCGTGTTCACTGTGATACCTATCAATTTCGTTTTCAAATCCGCCGCGGTTCAAAAGGTCGGTAAGAACATCAATCAGGGCAAGCCGCTTATATTTGTTGTGCCGCTGCACAAGGATAAGCAGTGCCATCGTAAGCGCCGAAACCATTACGATAATAACTCCGCCAACAGCACAGACGATAACGGAGTCGCTGATATTATTCCAGCCCGCCGCGGGCACAACTTCAAGTTTCCACTCATTGCAGCCGAAATCAAACGTCTTTGAAATCGGGTCGGTAAGTTCAACGCCGGAACAACATACGCCGCGCCATTCGTCGTTTGTTATTTTTGATTTTACACTAAGTCGGTAATTGTATCCGAATCGGGTAAGCGCCTCAATGGAATTTTCAAATATCTTCGGGGCTTTGATTACAGCGACCGTAAAGCCCCAAAACTTCGGAGATTCGCCGTCTTCCTTTGAGATATATACCGGATTGAGGATTTCAATGCCCATGTCGACGGCATTGCTGCCTTGCGCAAGAACAAAAGGTCCTTGCGCGATAACTTTGTCCGAATCTCTGCTGTATTCGGCAGCCTCTGTGCTGTCGGCTGATTCAAAGATGTTCAGATTCACCCGTTCACTTTCGGGATAAACCTGTGTGATAACGCCGTCGGGCGCAAGTTCAATGCACTGAATGTAATCGGACATCAGATTTTTTGCAATTGTATCAAAATCGTTTATCTGTCCCTTTTCGCTTATAAGAATCTGTTCGAGAGTGTTTGTTACCGTAAGTCCCTTGTTGAGTTCGCTGCGCATACGCTCGGAATACGTTTCGGCGTTAAGCGTTGTGATTTCCTGCCTGTGCTGTCTGCGTGCATAATCAATGCCGCGTACAAACGGACCTAACAGACAGATACCGAGAACCATGACAAGTATCGGTACCCATATTGACATCTTATACTTTGTTATTATTGATTCTTTCATAACGCACCTTTTACGGACAACGGAATCCGGCTTTTCATACAGATTTCGTTTTTAAGTATAATACTATTCGTGAAAAACGTCAAGAAAATCGTATATGAAAACGGCGTGCAATCAGCATTTTTTGACACAGCGGCGGTTTTTTCGCCGGTGCTTGACGCGGGAGTATAATCTGTGATATACTTATATATAATTTATTAGTACTGTTATTTGGGGGAATAACATTTGAAACTGAAAAGAATGATCGCCGTACTGCTTTTATGCGTGCTGCTTCTGCCCGTAAGCGTATCGGCCGGATCCGGCGGTGCGCCGAGCATAACCGCAAAATATGCCGTTCTTGTTGACGCCGACACCGACACGATTCTGTACCGAAAAAATATGAACGACCGCATAAGGCCGGCAAGTCTGACAAAGATGATGACGTTGCTTGTATCTTTTGAACAGAACAAACAACGCCTTAACGCCTTTATTACCGTTACCGCCGAGATGATTGACGTTCCCGCGGGTTCGTCAAGCGCAAATCTCTGCGACGGCGACATGATAAGCATTCACGACCTGTTCTACGCTATGATGCTGCCCAGCGGCAACGATGCGGCAAAGGTGCTTGCTTACGTTACATCGGGCAGCGAAACCGCTTTTGCCGAACTTATGAACGCCAAGGCGGCGGAGTTGGGCATGGAAAACACTCACTACGAAAATGCCCACGGCTTTGACCAGGACGGACACTACACCACTGCCTACGACCTTTCGCTGCTTGCGCGCAAACTTTGCGCCACGCCCGAACTTGTTGAAGTATTTTCAACCTACCGCTACACTGCCGCGGTTTATCCCGGCGGCGATATGAACAACAAAAAGGAAATGGAATACTACAACACAAATACCATGCTTAACCCGAACTCACAGGCGCACCTTGACGGGCTTAAAGGCATAAAGACGGGCTATACCGTGCTTGCGGGCAACTGCCTTGCAAGTTATATGGAAAAAGACAACCGACATCTTGTATCAATCGTTGCGTTTTCCGACCAGGGTTCACGCGATAACGACACCCGCGCGCTTTTCAAGTACGGGCGGGAATCCTTTGACACGTTCGATAAAGACACCGTGTTTTCCTCAAAGCGCATTGTTGTTGACGTGGAAAACGCCGACCCGGGCGACGAATCCAACGGTCAGTTGGAACTGTATCTTGAACCCGGAACGTCAGGCGGGTTTATGACCGTTTCAAAAGACGACGGTTCGAAAATCCGTACATTTCAAAACAGCGTTATAACCGTAAGATATCCCACCGTTACCGCACCCGTTACCGCGGGCGACTATGTGGGAGATGTGGAATTTGTGTATAACAGCGAGGTGGTTTATACCGCACGTGCCCTTGCGTCCCGCACGGTTGATGCAAACACGGTCAGCCCGTCAGACCTGGTTTCTTTGGGGATAAAGGGTAAGACGCGCATTTCGTTTGGGTTCCTTTCAAACAGGTATTTCCTCATTCCGTTCTTCTCGGTTGTTGCGCTTGCGCTTATCTTTTGGGGCGGTATAACGGTAAGAAGACGCCGTGCAAAGCAGGTGCGATCCCGTCAGCGCAATGTTACAAGGAAAAAGCAGTCCTCAACACGACCGGGCAACAGAACAATGTTATAAATATCTACGTTTCGGTACGGTTTTTCCGTGCCGATTTTTCTTTACCGGCAATATTTTCCTTCTCGGCAGTTCAACGGGCGGTGCAACAGGTGCGGTGTATGAATTTATCCAGGATCAAAAGGCATGAAAAACCAGCGTTTAACCCTTCTTCCCCGTCAGCTCATCGCCGTTTTCGGAGCAAAAAACGAGAGTGTCTGTTACTCCGATTTTGCCATTAAAGCACCTATCTCTGCATGATGATTCTCGCCTGCGTCAACAAGGCTTGGTTTGTTTTCTTGCAGGCAGTCGGCAAGGCGCTTCCGTCCACGCTGCCGTCCATGTTCCGCGAAGTGGTGTTCGGTGTGGGCTTCGCCCTGCTGCCGATGTTCTTCGTTTTGGACGGCGTGCTGTATTCCATGCCGGTGTCGGATATTCTCACATTTATCATCTCGGCTGTTATCATTGTAAAGACCTGTCGGGAATTGAATTTGAAAAAATTTCAAAGCGGTTGAAAAAGGGCTGCATCCGTGCTATAATAAGATATCAAAATAACGGATTCGACTGTGCACGGAAGAATAGAAAGGACAAGATATGAATTACCGGGGCTATCTGATTTACCGTACCCGAATCCAGCGGAATTGGAGTCAGGCAGGGTTATGCAAAGGAATTTGTTCTGTTTCTTATTTATCAAAAATAGAAGCCGGCAAAACGGAGCCGTCACAGGAGATCTTACAATTGCTTGCGGATAGGCTGGGTTTGAAAAGCGATAAAAAAACAGAGCAGGAAGCCGCCGGACTGGCAGAGAGAGGTTGGGAACTGTTGTTTTGCGGCAGGCGCACGGAATTGGCAGAACTGTTGCAGGGCAGGGACACAGAGCATTATCGGGCTGTTCCTGCGTGGCTGGATTTGGTACTGCTTTCCTTAAAAGCGCCTCTGGATGCCGCCTTTGAACCCTGTATGAACACACGGCACCTTGCATTGCAGCGAATCTTGCAGGGACGGGCAGACGAGGCAGTACGTCTTATGCCGAATGCATATACTTTCCTGTCGCTGGGTATTGAAGATTATAACGCAGGCAACTATTCTGCCGCCGTGGACCGTTTGCAGACCGCCTACGACCTTGCAAGCAGGAACGGTGCTACAAGGATAATGTTGGAGGCAAAGCTTTTCCTCGGCAACGCCTACTGCAATCGGCAGGATTTGCCCAATATGGAGCGTCACTATCAGGTCGGAAAGCGGCTGGCTGAGGATCTGCAAGACCGAAATGCCCTGCAAACTATCGGTTACAACACGGCGTCGGCATGGATTGAAGCAGGACGCTATGAGGATGCATACACATGGTTTTCCGGGCAAAAACAGCCTACGCTGTTGTCGCTGCACAAGCTGGCTGTCTGCTGCGAAAAGACCGGGCGGCGGGAAGAAGCCCTCTGCGCCCTGAAAAAGGCTGATTGCATCGGGACGGACGAGCCGGAACACTCGCTTACATTGCAGCTTTGGCGGCTGGTTCGGTATCGTTTGGAACACCCGGACTATCTTTCCCGTGACGAATACGGCTTGCTTCTTTCAGGCAGTTTTGAACGCATCCGAAAAGAACTTCCCTCCGGCTTTGCAATTTTTCACTTGCCTTGGATGCTGGAATGGTATAAGGCGACAAGGCAATACAAAAAAGCCTGCGAGTTATTGGAGGAGTTTCCTGAAAAATCTTTGTAAAGCGCATTTAAGCCCATATTTTTGGAGTAACTTTCCCAAATATACGGGCTTTTATTTATTTCACCTGTGTGATATACTGTATACAGAGGTGAGATACATGAAAACAGTAAAACTGTGGACACGAAACTTCCGCTTGGTTATGGCTGCATCCGCCATCGGCACACTGGGCTCAATTGCAGGCGGGTTTGCTTTGGCTTTTTTGGTATTTGATGAAACCGGCAGTACACTGGCATCCGCACTTATCACAGCAATTCAGTTTCTGCCGTACCTTTTGCTTCCCGTTTTAATTGCACCGTTTATGGACAGACTCCCCCGCAAATCTTTTTTGGTTGCCGGTGATATTGCAAATGCTGTTTTGCTTGCCGGAATGGGTGTATGGCTGATGTTTTTCAGGTTTTCCTATGTGGGCTATCTTGCGGTTTCTTTGCTGTTGGCTTGCCTCGGCGCGGTAGACGAACTGGCATTTACAAGCATTTATCCCGAACTGATCCCGGAGGGCGCCGAACAAAAAGGATATGCGGTGTCCTCCATGCTCTATCCGGTTCTTAAAGTCATCATGACGCCGTTGGCCGCGGTCCTGCTTGATACGCTCGGCGTTGCATGGATCCTGATTGCGCAAAGTGCGCTCTCGCTGACGGCGGCTGTCACGGAGAGTTTTATCCGCCTGGACGAAACAGGGCGCGGGCATCGCGAGCCGTATTCTCTTTTGGCATGGAGCAACGACATACGGGAAGCGTTGCAGTATTTAAAAAAAGAGCGCGGTCTGCGCAGTATCTGCGGATATATGGCTGTTACCAACGGCATTGCCGGCGGGTTTTCTCCCATATTGGTAGCTTTCTTCCGCACCTTCCCGGGTTTTACCGCCGCCATGTATTCAGCATTTTCCGCAGCGGAATTCATAGGACGGTCAATAGGCAGTGCATTGCAGTACCGGGTCAGCATTCCCCCAAAAAAGAGATACGGCTTTGCATTTTTTGTCTACCAGATTTATGAAGCTATGGATATGTGTCTGCTCTGGCTGCCTTATCCGCTTATGCTGGTCAACCGCGGAATATGCGGCTTTCTCGGCAGCAACAGCGCAATTATGCGCAATGCCGCCGTGCAGCGCTATATTCCGGAAAAGTTACGGTCGCGCATCAATGCGTTTAACGGAGTGCTGTTAACCGCAGGCGCAAGCGTGTTCTCTTTGCTGATGGGCCTTCTCGGCGAGGCGATTGACTATCGCTGGTGTTTAACGGCAGGCGGTGCCGTCGCCATGCTTGCATGCTGGATTCTGATCCGCGGCAGACGTGCCGATGTACGAAAGATATACGAAGTAAGCGATTCAGGCAGAGAATAATGCTTTTGCGCCGTCGGGGATGATCAATGTTAAGCTTCCTGCAATCCGTATTATATATTCGGTTGCTTATGTGTCGCTTTTGCGTTCGCTTAACGATGCTCCCGAGCTTAATTTCTCTGCAAATTGTGCTGATATTGCGGCAAAGCAGCCTGCTTTTTGCCTGTTCCGAAAGACATTGAACGATGTAAAGGCTCGCAGCCATTGCGCCGCAGGCTTGCATCCGCGGGTGAAAGTTCATTCCGTAACTCAATAATATCCTGATGCGTCCGCTACTCCGTTCCTGCAACCTCTTTTAACTGCCCGTTGACAAAAATGTGTATTCGATGCTGAATCATTCGTGAATATCCGCTCCTTTTGCTTGGCTGACACTGCACCGTCCGGGAGCTTTTTGCCGCCTTTGTATTGCTGCACGGCAGTGTGCCGCGTTCTGCCGCCGAACCGGTCCGAAACGGAAATTTTTTATTGATTTTATTCCGCCTGCGTGATACAATTATCATATACGTTTTTAAGGAGAATTTTATGGGTTATACGGTTGAAAAAAAAGACTTTTCAAAGGCAATGTGGATTTGCGGAAGCGACGCATTTTTGAAAAACAGCGAGGACGTTTTTTATATTGAAAACGCAAAGTATATCTGGCCCGTTTACTACTGCCGCGTGCATATACGCAAGGAATTCTTTGCCGAAAACAACGGCACAGCCCTTGTTGAAATTTACTGCGACAATAAGTTTTCGCTTTATGTAAACGGCGCGAAGGTTGCGGATAACACAAGGGAATATAAGGGCGAAATCAGCGTTACAAAGGGTGAAAACCGATTGAATATACTTGCTTACCAAACCGATTCCGATGAATATTTTACGTCTGCTCTTATCGGGAAGATAACCGTTGACGACAAGGATATTTATACCGACGAAACGTGGAAAAGTTACAATCCGGCAAACTTCTGGTGCAACGAAGAACCGGAGGACTGGATGACAACGCAGAAAAACTATATCGGCAACCGCACGCTCTGTGCCGATATTCATCCCCGCTGCATAAAGCGCTCGCTCTATATGCGCAAAAACTTTTCCTGCCGCCGGGGTTTAATAAAAGCAACTCTGTTTGTTTCCGATGCGGGAGAGAGTGAAGCATATATAAACGGAGAGCGAACCGACTGTGAAGTTTTCCCACAAGGGATAAACGAAAAATACCGTGAATACCGGGAACTTGACGTTACGCACCTTATAAAAACAGGCGAGAACGCAATCGGGTTTATCACGGCGAACGGGTGGCTCAACAGCCAGTCCCACTCGGAAGTTTATATGAACAAGAACCGCATTATTGCCATGCTTGACCTTGAATACTCTTCCGGCGAAACCGAAACCGTTGTTACCGACGGTACGTGGAAAATTGCGTTTTCACCCCTTTACGACAATGATTTGCAACTTGGCGAACGCTATGACGCAAGGAAAGAAATATCGGGCTGGTGTCTGCCCGAATTTGACGCGTCCCTTTGGGATAATGCCGAAACACTGGGTGCAAAAGTCGAAGCGCGTCCCTTTGTAAAGCGCTCCTATCCGCCGGTTTACATTACCCGCCGTATTCAGCCCGCAGGCAAAAAACAGGCATTCGGCGGAATATTGTTTGACTTTAACGAAAACTGCACGGGCAGATTTTCACTTAAAATAAAAGACGCCGCACCGGGACAGAAAGTGCGGGTAAATTTCTTTGAGCGATTCACGCCCGACGGCACGCCCGAATACGGCGTTTACGGCGCAGTGTTCTTTGATAAGGATTCGCTTGCAGGCGGCGCGTCGCCCTTTAACAGAAAAAACTGTGACGTATATTTCTGCCGCGGCGGAAACGAAACTTTTGAGCCCCATTTTGCCTTTACGGGATTCAGGTACGCCGTTGTTGAGGGGCTTAAAGAAGAAAATATCGAACATTTTGAAATGACCGTTATGCACAATGCGCTTAAAGCCACGGGAAAGATAAAATCCGCATACAAATTTTTGCCCGAGTTTGCCCGCGCAACGGAAAGAACAATGTACAATAATATTGTAAACGGTCCTATGGACTGTCCCACAAGGGAAAAAAACTTCTGGACGGGCGACACGCAACTTTTTTGTACCACTGCCTGTTATCTTGCCGACCAGTCGGAATTCCTTGCCCGCTGGACGGACGGCGGCAGAAAAATGTGCGCTCAGGTTTACGGCTGGGGCGATGAAATATACATTATTCCCTGGACGCTTTATAAATTCTACCGCGACCGCGACTTGCTCCGCGCAAGATACGAAGCAATAATCGACTACGCCGAAGCGCGTATCGCAACCGCGCCCGAGGGACTGCCGAAAAACCCGAATTCGCCCTTTAACGACCACCTTTCCCCGGACAGAGTAAACGTTGCGCCCGAGTTTTTCGCGGGAGCATACTACTGCTATATGCTTAAAACCGTTGCTCAAATAAGTGAAGCGCTCGGCGAATATAAAGCCGCCGACAGATATGTTTCCCTTTGCGAAACGGCAAAAGACGAATTTATGCGTAAGTTTTTCATTCCCGAAGAAAACGATTTTACGCCCGGAAGTCAGACGGGGCTTGTTCTGCCGCTGGCGTTTGATATCGTGCCCGTAAACAGGCAGCAACTTGTTGCCCGCACGCTTAACAAAAGGGTGCTTGAAGACGGGCATATAACCTGCGGGTATGCGGGTTCGCGGTATATTATGGACGTGCTTTCCGATTTCGGCTACGCTTCCACCGCGTTTATGCTGCTTGATAAATCCGACTTCCCCTCGTGGAAAAATATCCTTTATTCTTCGCCCGACGGCGGAAGCACGGTAACGGAAAGCTGGCGAGGCTATGCGGGACCCTCTTCGGGCAGTATGGATCACTTCACACTCGGTTCGGTTACGGGTTGGATGTTTGAACATCTTGCGGGAATCCGCTGGCAGGATTCTTCGCCCGGATTCCTTCATCCGGTAATCCGCCCCGATTTTGTTAAAGAAATAGGTTCATTCAGGGCTGAATTTGCCTCACGGGGCGGAAAAATAACGGTTGACTGGCACTTTGAGGGGAACACCATCATCTGCAATGTTGAAACCGAAACAAGCTGCACGTTCATTAAACCCGACAAGAGCGTACTTTCTTTTGAAAAAGGGTTAAACACCGTGTGCATAAGAGAGCCGAACAACTAACGGTTTTAACGGACATATTTTCGCCCTGCGGCAGACGGCGCGGGAATATATTACCCTTTTCTTGTCCCGACAAAAATCTGCTTTTGTTAAAACTGCGCGCGTCAACAAGCCGAAAGCGTATTGTGCCTGACCTTGCGCCCCATATCAACAGGGTGGTGGACATTGTGAACAGCGATATGGTTTTCGGCAGAAGAATTTCAAGGGGGCTTTGTTTGTAAAAGGCACGAATATAGGCTTTGAAGTTCACGGAAATTACGACTGCACCTTGCAGATTCGCGATTACAATTTGGTGTCGTATTTGGCGGGAAGCCCGCGGTAAGTTTTTATTAAAAACAGCACTTTTCGGTTGACTTTTTTTGCTTAATGAAGTATCATTCAGGTATGGTGTTTACTACAATAAAACATTGAAGGAGACGACGAAATGAACAAAAAATTCTTGTGTGCGGTACTTGCCGTATGTGTTGCATTCTGCGCGATTCAGACATTGGTTTCCGCCGATGAAGACAGCGTTCCCGCAACCGCGTGGCGCGATTATGCCGCCGAAAACTTTGCGGGCGGAACAGGCACCGAAAGCGACCCGTACAAAATTACAAACGGCGCCGAACTTGCTAAAATCGCAGTTGACGTTAATAACAATGACTACACAAAGAGAACTACATACTCCGGCGTGTATTTCCGCCTTGAAAGCGATATTGACCTTTCCGCCCACAGGTGGAATCCTATCGGCGTATTTACCTGGTATCTCGGCAGTGCCACTACATCAAACAGTTTTAACGGTTTTTTAGACGGTAATGATAAGAAGATAACAGGGCTTATTGTTGACGAAACCACCGATAAAAGCAGTGCCGGCTTGTTCGGAAATATCAGAAATTCCAGCAAAAACTTTGTTGCGGGCGCAAGGGATTTAACAATTGAAAATGCGCGTGTTTATTTCGATGTGTCGGGGCTTGAAGAATCAAATGCGGGAATTCTTGCCGGATTTATACTTATAAGCGAGGGCAGCAAATGTGAGTTCGACAACATTTCCGTTTCGGGCAGGACAGAACACGCTCATGCCAATGGCTCTGCAATGGCGGGCGGTATGTTTGGTAGTGTCAGCCGTATAACGGTTAGGAACTGCAAAGCAACCGATGTTGAAATATCAAACGTAACAAATTCCGGCGGTTTTGTAGGATTGGACTGTGGAAGCACATATGAATATTGTTCAGCAACCGGTAAGATAGACGGAGCGTGGGCGCTTGGCGGATTTGTAGGAGAGTCAGGTTCATGCATATATCAAGACCCTAAGGGAGCATCGACTTTCTCTCACTGCACTGCTGCTGTTAATATAACCGCTCATGATTGGCGTGCGGGCGGTTTTATAGGATATGCTGAATATACGGAAATTCAAAACTGCGCCGCATACGGTAATATTTATAATGACGTTACCGGCAATGAAAATTGGAACGACCCCAACTTGCGCGTAGGCGGTTTCGCCGGTGAGGCATCAGCGGCGGCAATTGAAAACTGCCACACTGTAAGCAGAATTACTATGGAATCCGGAAATCCCCCGGCTTGCGGCTTTATGTATTCGTCCTCGGGCGAGGTCGGAAACTGCTCTTATGACATAGAAAACAATTCTGGCCTTTCTGCAACACAGGAAGGCACGGAAGATGATTCAATAAAAGGATTGAAGCGCAAAGAGGTTCTTTCAAACATCTGCGAGGACGTTCTTGACGGACATATTTGGAGCGAGACTTTTACCGTTGACAAAGAACCCACCTGTACCGAAGAGGGATATGAGTCACAGCACTGCATTCGCTGCGACAAGGCGGGCGAGGTAAGTATGCTTGAAAAAGTTCCCCACGAGTGGAACAGCGAGTACACCGTTGACAAAAAGCCTACCTGCACCGGGAAAGGTGAAGAATCCATTCACTGTAAGAATTGCGATGCCAAAAAGGAATCCCGCGAAATCGAAGCCACGGGACACACGTTCAAATGGGTGACCGACCGCGAACCCACCGAAACCGAAACGGGTCTTAAACACGAAGAGTGCACCGTTTGCGGGTTCAAAAAAGAGGGCGTTGAAATTCCCAAAAAGAATAAACCGGTGGGCACGAGCGACGTTGCCCTGACCGCCACCGCCGTAACGCTTGTGCTTGCGTCGCTTGCCGCGGCAGCCGTTGTTGTTAAGAAAAAACAGTCTCTTTAATGCCTCCCGCCGCCCTTTTCGAGGGCGGCTTTTTGTACGGAATAACGTGCCTGTGCCGCAACCGTCCCCAAAACGGTACATTAAATGCAATATAATAACGCTGTAAAGAGAAATCTTACAGCGTTATTTTTCTAAAAAAAGGGAATAGGCAGAATGAACAAATTGAAAATTCTGATTTGCGGCGGCAGACACTTTACCGATTACAGATTGCTTGAAGAAACGGTGAACAACATTATTACGGAGATGCTTTGCGACGATATAGAAATCGTCAGCGGACATTGCATGGGAGCGGACAGATTAGGCGAGCTCTATGCATAAGAGAGCCGAACGCCTAACGGTTTTAACGGACATATTTTCGCCGGATACTGCGGCAGACGGTTTGGAAATATGCCCGATATTACCTTCACCGTCTTTCTTGTCCCGACAAAAATCTGTTCCGTTAAAACTGCGCGCACCGAAAACGGATTATTTTTGTCCGAGATTCGTTGAGGACGACGCGGGAATACCGGAAGTATTTCAAGGAGGACGAAACGGAATATCGGCAAAAAGAACCGTTTTCGGCGTCAGGCGTCGGTTCTCTTATGCATATGCAAAAAAGCACGGTACAGCACTGAAAATTTTCCCGGCAGAATGGACAAAATACGGTAAATGTGCGGGACCAATACGCAACAGGCAAATGATTGACTATATAAACGGATTTGAAAACAAAGTCGTAATCGCTTTTGTAAGCGCAAATACCAAAGGGACGCGAAATACAATCGCCTTTGCACAAAAAGCAAATATACGGATAATTGAAAAGCAGTATACCGTATTATCTGACCGTTGTTGAAACCGCAAAAATTTTCGGCATTGACGAAGACAGAGCGGTAGACTATTTTGCCGATGCGGAGGATACGGATATTCTCTACGACACAGTCGGTGACGCCGTTTTGGGAATGCGCCGCCTTGAACCGCTTGGCGCAAATCGGAGTGATAAAAAAGAATTTCAGAGAAAAAAGATAACGCGATATGCGTAACACCCTGTTATATTCCCGGCGTAAACGTCCCTTGGCCGCCCGGCAAGTTTCCTGTAAGCACATTTGACTCTTTCCGCATTCAGCCGCCTAAAAGGATCGATGCACGCAAATAAACGCGCCGTTAGCCTTCCCTCCCGCATATTTCCGCAAAATCCGTCATATTCTTAAAGCACGTAGGGGAGTGACGGAATATGAAAAAGAAAAGTATCGTTTTAAGCTTTATCAAGGGTATCGGAATTGCGGCGGGAATAACCGCGGCGGCGCTTGCGCTGTGCGCACTGCTGATGAAGAACGTGGAGACCGGGTCAAAACTGCTTTGCGGGATTATGATTGCCGTAAAAGTTTTAAGCATTGCCGCGGGGTCGTTTGTTTTCTGCAAAACCGCAAAGAAAAAGGGTGCGCTGTGCGGTGCGGCGACGGGAGCGGTCTACTCCTGCCTGTGTATCGGCGTGTCGCTTCTTACAAAAACCGCCGGGCTGTCTTTTGCCGCCCTTGCCGACGTGGCTTTCGCGGTGGTTTTCGGCGCGGTTTTCGGAATAATATGGGTCAATATTTTTTCCTGAATCCGCCCGAAAGCGCTGTTTTTCACATTAAACGGCACTAAAAAAGCAGTAATTGATTAAGAATAGTTAAATTTTTCCCCAAAGCACATCTTTCGTCTTGACTAATCCGATAAGTTCATATATAATATATTAGAATTTTTACAGTATGTATACAAAATACTGTGGATAACTGAACTGTGTAAGGAGAGTATTACCCGATGAAGATAAAATATCTTATCAGGCTGATTTGCTTGGTGCTTGTTGTGGGAATTATAACGGCAATGGCATTCAGCGGAATGACTGTTTTCACCGCAAAATTCAACAGGTGGGACGGTGTAATAAACAAGGATTCCGAATTAGGTTATAAGTACGTTGCCTTTTACGCGCTTTCCGCGCCCGACAACGCCGAGGACGGTTTTGATACCGTTGCCGCAGTAAAGGAAGCGGTAAAAATATATCAGGCAAGGTTTAAGGCGCTGGGGTATTCCGGTGCAGTCGTTCGCCGCGCGGGCGATTCCCTTGTCCGCTTTGAACTTCCCGGTTCCACTTCGGTTTCAGGGCTTGAATCGGTGCTTGAAAACAGAGGTGTGCTTGAAATCAAGAACGGTGACGATACCGTTTTTTCAAACGTTGACGTTAAAAGCGCAAAGATAAAGGGCGCCGACCAGGACACCTCAAAGATTATCGTTGAACTTACGCTTACAAAGGACGCAAAGGAAAGGCTTAAAAACCTTACCGCCAACGGCGCTTACAGTTTCAACGTTCTGATGGATACCGACGCCGTAAAGGCTACCGTATCCGGTAACGACGTTATCAGAAACGGCAAGCTTGACGTAAGTTTCTCTTCAAGTTCCGATGCCGTTGCTCTTGCGTACTGCATTGATTCCGGCGCGATTGCCTGTAAGATAACTTCCGAGAGCAGTATGAACGTTCTGCTTTCGCCTACCGCGGGCGAGAGCGCCGTGGGCATTCTCGGTCTTGCCGCTTTGGTAATATTCGTACTTGCGGCTGTATATTATATCGTTGCCTATAAGATGCTGGGTGTTGCGGCTGCTCTTTCAACGTTCATCGCATATCTTGCCCTTGAATTCTTTGCCGCCACATTCTCCTGGTTCACCGCGGATTTTGCCGGTGTTGCGGGGCTCGGCACTGCAATGCTTCTCATAATTCTTGCGCATATTTATGTGCTTAACAAAATTTCCGAACAGTACGCACGCGGAAAGAGCGTTACCGATTCCCTTGACGGCGGCAGACTGGGTGCAAAGAATCTGCTTATCGAAATCGCCTGCGTTGCGGCAGTTGCCGGTATCGGGCTGTGGATTTGCGGCGACGTATCAAAATCTTTCGGTATTGCGCTTTTGGGCGGCGGAATTATCGCTTCGGCCGCGGCGATATTCCTTCCGGTTCACATAACAAAGATATTTGCGGGGCTCTGGCTTGAAAAATGCCTCGGTCTTAAAAGAGGTGAGTAATATGAAAAACGGAAAACTTACGGTTATTATTTCGGTTGTTTTGGCGGTTGTATTACTTGCCTGTACATTCATTTTCAAATTTGAGCGCGACGTTGAAAGCGGCTGGACAAACCTTATTCGCGTTGAACTCAACGAAGAGTTCGATTCTGCCGACGTAGAAAAGATTCTTAAAGAAGCCGGCGCGGGCGACGTTATCGTTCAAAAGCAGATTACGTTGCAGTCAAGCACCGAATATATTGCCCGCACCCGTGCGGTTATCTACTTTGAGGCTGAAAATCCCACGGAAGTTTTTACAAAAGCCGAAGAACTTTTGGGCAATAAGTACTTCCTTAAATATGAGGGTGTGCTTTACGAACTTTCCGGCACAATGACGTATGCTTCGATTCTCAATATGTGGCCGCTTCTTATCGTGCTTGCGGCAGCGCTTGCCTATGTGTTTATCCGCTTCGGTGTTTCTTCCGGCGTTACGGCGATTGTAAGCACTCTCGCCGCACTTTGCGTAAGCGCGGGCATCATCTCGTTAACAGGAACACAGGTAGGTACTTATTCCGTTCCCGCATTTATTGCCGCGGCGGGCGTTATGCTTATGTTTAACATTGTGTTTGACCTTATTAAAAAGGAAAATGCAAAACGCATTTCGGGCAAAGCGGCGGCATTTGCGGCAAGCGTAAAACAGATGAATGTTATCACCGTTGTTTTAAGTGCGGCGGCGATTGCGGCTTTGGCGCTTGTGCTTATCCTCGGCGGCGTAATTCTTAAAAAGTTCGCCATTACATTTATTATCGTTACAGCGGTAAATGCAGTTGCGGCGCTGTTCCTGATGCCTGCTCTTGCGGGCGCATCCGTAAAGGAAAAATAAAGCAATTTGACTTTTCTGCTCCCTTCTGCAAAACGGAAGGGAGTTTTATGTATTTATTGTAGGAGATTTTTATGCCCCTTGTACTTAAACCCGCGATGCGCGCGTCGGAAATTGACGAATTAAGGGTAAAGCAATTTCAGGAAGAACTTAATATTGACGCTCTTACCGCCCGTATACTTGTCAGCCGCGGGTTCAAGGACACGGACGAATGCAAAAAATTCCTTTTCCCGGACGAAAGTCTTTTGCACGACCCATTTGAAATGAAAAATATGGCGACGGTAATTGATATGATTACCCGCATAAAAGAGCAGAATAAAAAAATCTGCATTTACGGCGACTATGACGTTGACGGCACCTGTGCGACCGCCATTCTGTTTACCGCGTTTAAGCGTTTCGGTGTAAACGCGGGGTGGTATATTCCCTCACGCCGTGAGGGCTACGGTCTGAATAAGGCGGCAGCGGATAAAATCTATGCGGAATATGACGCGATAATCACCGTTGACTGCGGTATTTCCTCTTTTGACCTTATACACGAAATAATCGGCGGGGAAAAAGAAATCATCGTTACCGACCACCACAGCATAGGCGAAAAATTTCCCGAATGCACGGTATTAAAGCCCGGTCAGCCGGGGGACGGATACAAAAATCCCGACCTTTGCGGCGCGGGCGTGGCGTTCAAGATTGCCTGTGCGCTCTTGGGCGAAAACGCCCTTGACCTTATGGATTACGCCGCCGTTGCAACGGTTGCGGATATTGTTCCCCTGAAAGACGAAAACAGATTTTTGGTGCAGAACGGGCTGAAAATGCTTAATTCTTCGCCCCGCCCCTGTTTTAAGGCACTGCTTGATGCCGCTGATTTTGCGGGCACGGTAACATCTCAGACCGTAGGATTCGTAATCGCTCCGAGAATAAACGCCGCGGGAAGAATGGCGGACGCGTCCCTGGCAATGGACTTGCTTTTGGGCAGCGAAAACCTTGACGAACGGGCGGAAAAATTATGCGAACTTAACTTAACGCGCCAGGAAACCGAAAAATCGGTACTGGCTGCGGCAGAAGATTTTATTATAAAAAACGGAACCGCAAGAGATTATAAACTAATCGTTGCCGCAGGCGAAAACTGGGACGATGGCGTTTTGGGAATCTGTGCCGCCCGGCTTTTGGAAAAATACAACCGTCCCTGTCTTGTGTTTTCGATAAACGGCGATACGGCAAAGGGTTCCGGAAGAAGTGTTGAGGGCATTGACCTTTTTGAACTGCTTACGGCGGCAAAGGACTGCCTTATTCAGTTCGGCGGACACAAAGCGGCGGCGGGTATGACCGTCAAAACGGATAATCTTGCCGCGCTTAACAAAAAACTTGATTCTCTTTTAAGGGAAAACTACGACCTTATAAATCTTTATCCTGCGGCAAAATACGACGTTAAGGCAAAAATAAGCGAAATAACGCTTGATTTTGTCCGCGGGCTTGAACGGTTTCAGCCTTGCGGAGCGGACAATCCCGAAGTCACTTTGCGCATAGACAACGGTCTGTTTTCTTCCGTAAAGCCCGTTGGCAAAGAAAAAAATCACCTGAAACTTACCTTGCAGGACGACACGGGTCAGGCGGGCGCAATGGCTTTCTTTTTTGAAAAACAGCCCTGTGACTATTTTACGCCCGTGCGCGATACCGTTATCGTTAAACCGCAGAAAAACGAGTGGCAAAACAAAGAGTCCGTAAGCCTTATAATTTCAAATGTAAAGCCTGCCGAGGACATAAAACCGCGTCAAAAAGCGGGAGAGCTTACCGCCGCCTTTTATTCGCGCCTTGCGCTGAAATGCGAAAAGCCCCCGATAAATGTTGTTGACGACCCGGAAGAACTTGCCTTTATGATTTCCCAGTGGGACAGCGACGATATTTCCGGCACGCTTGTGCTGTGTGACCACCCCGAATACGCCGCCGGGTTCATTTCCCTTGCGCGCGAGGAATTTCCCCGGTTCGATATTTCCTATTCCGTGCCGAAAGATAATTTTAACGGATATAACTGTGCCGTTTTCGGCGCAAACGAGGACAAAATAAACTTTACGCCTTTTAAGCGGATAGTTTTTTACGACTTATTGAATCATTCCTATGCGGGCAAAATAAAAATGCTTGCACCTCACGCGGAACTTTACGCCCTTAAATGCAATAAAGATCTGTTTTCGTCGATTTTTGAGGAGTACAAGCAGATAGACCGCGAAAATATGCTGCTTGCATATAAGTCGATTTGCGCCTGTGAGGGAATAAAGGGAAGCAGGGCTGAAATTTTAAGTGAGATTTCGGAACGCAAGCAAATAAATATGCCGCTTTTAAGCGTTGCCGCCGATACTTTTTCGGAATTGGGCTTTATAAATTTCAACGGTTGTGTTACAATAAACAGAGATGCTCAAAAACGTGATTTGAAAGAAAGTAAATTTTATACGGGGTTACTGTCGTGCTTAATGAACAGGATTTGAAAAAGGAGCAACTGTTTGACCTTATAAAACAGTACGCTCCCGAAGAGCAGGAAACAATCAAAAAAGCGCAGAGCGTTGCGGAAACCGCCCACGAGGGACAGTTCCGCGAATCGGGGGAGAAGTATATAACCCACCCCGAAAGCGTGGCGATTATTCTTGCCGAAATGAATATGGACTATCAGGCGATTTCGGCGGCACTTCTGCACGACGTTGTGGAGGACACGTCCCTGACGCAGGAGGACATCACAAAAGAGTTCGGTCCCGTCATAAGTGAAATCGTCCGCGGAGTAACAAAACTCAATAAAATTCAGTTTGCGTCAAAGGAAGAAGCTCAGGCGGAGAATTTAAGGAAGATGTTCCTTGCAATGGCGCACGACATCCGCGTAATTCTGGTAAAACTTGCCGACAGGCTCCACAATATGGAGACGCTTTCATCCTGTGACGAGAACAAACAGCGCCGTATCGCAAAGGAAACCCTTGATATCTACGCGCCTCTTGCAAACAGGTTAGGTATCTATCAGATAAAATGGCGGCTTGAAGATTTATGCCTTAAATATCTTGACCCGTCGGCATACAACTATATCGAACAGACAATAAATCAGGGCCGTGAAGAGCGGGAAAAAGCGATTTCGGAAATTATCGACATAATAAACACCAAGCTAAAAGAAAGCGCCATTCCCACAATCAAGGTTTACGGCAGACCGAAACACTATTACAGCATTTACAAAAAAATGCGTCAGCAAAACAGCGATAACCTTGACAATATCTACGATTTGAGCGCCGTGCGCATAATCGTGCCGTCAGTCAGATTCTGCTATGAAGCGCTTGGCGCAATGCACAGCGAGTTTGTGCCTATGCCCGGCAGATTTAAGGACTATATTGCCATGCCAAAGGCAAATATGTACCAGTCACTGCACACAACGGTTATCGGCAAAAACGGCACGCCCTTTGAGATTCAGATTCGTACCGAAGAAATGCACAATACGGCTGAATACGGTATTGCGGCACACTGGAAATACAAAGAGGGCAAAACCAGTGCAATCACCAGCGGCGAAGAAAAGCTTTCGTGGCTGAGAAAAATGATGGACTTTGAGCACGAAACAAAGGACAGCGCCGAGTTTATTGATGTTGTAAAAACGGAACTGTTCAATGACGAAGTTTTCGTGTTCACCCCCAAAGGCGATGTAAAAAGTCTGCCCATGGGCGCAACGCCCCTGGATTTTGCATACGCGGTTCATTCATCGGTAGGCAACCGCTGTATCGGCGCAAAAATCAACGGACGCATAGTAAATATCGATACAAAGCTTAAAAACGGCGATATAATTGAGATTCTCACCGCGTCGGAAAATGCGGGACACGGGCCCAGCCGTGACTGGCTGAACATCGTTCACACAAACGAGGCAAAAAGCAAAATAAAGGCTTGGTTCAAGAAAGAACTGAGGGAAGAGAATATAGAAAAGGGAAGGGATATGCTTGTTGCCGAGGCTAAACGTTTAGGCTACAATCTGTCTTCCCTTACCCGCGCCGAATGGCTTGACCCGATTTGCAAAAAGTACAAAATACAGTCCATGGACGATTTGTACGCATCAATAGGCTACGGCGGGCTGAGGGTACATCAGCTTCTGCCCAAACTTGTTGAGGACTATAAAAAAAGCGTAAAAGCAACCGAGAAACCGCAGACGGAGAAAAAACGCCCGAAAAGTAACAACGGCGTTATCGTTAAGGGCGAAAGCAATATGCTTGTACGCTTTGCAAAGTGCTGTTCGCCCGTTCCGGGTGACGATATTATCGGTTATATTACCCGCGGCCGCGGTGTTTCGGTCCACCGGCGGGACTGTTCAAATTTAGGCGGATTTGAACGGGAACGGGAAATAGAGGTTGCATGGGATACCGAATCCGCAACGGACTATGTGGCAAATATTCAGATGCGTTCGTATGACCGCACGGGTATGATGATTGAAATTTCCAACTGCATTTACAACAATAAGTCCGACATTGCTTCCCTTAACGTTTCCACAAAGGACGGCACCGCCACGGTAAATCTGGGATTACGGATATCCAGTACCGAACAGCTTGAAAAACTGCTTAGAGATTTCAAAAACATACAGGGTGTATACGAGGTGCACCGGGTAAACAATTAGGAGCGAATATGACACTTATCACTTTCCCCACAGGAGAGCTGGGGGTAAACACATATATAATTTCCGCCGACGGCACCGGTGCCGCAGTAATCGACCCGGGCGGCGACGCAGGCAAAATAAGAGCCGTTTTAAGTGAAAACGGACTTAAATTAAAGGCTGTGCTTCTGACCCACGGTCATTTTGACCATATCGGTGCGGCGGCGGAATTAAAGCGGCTCGGCGCGGAAATCTACGTTTCAAAAGAGGACGCGCCCATGCTTGACAACGACATATTAAATATGGCGGCGCCTTTTAATATGCACGTTGAACACCCGGTTCCCGACGAATTTATTAAGGACGGCGACATTCTTAATATTGCGGGGCTTGAAATCCGCGTTATATTTACGCCCGGTCACACTCCCGGCGGCGTATGCTTTTTAACCGAAAACAAACTGTTTTCGGGCGACACGCTTTTTCACCGCAGCGTGGGCAGATGTGACCACCCGGGCGGAAACCACGGGCTCTTAATAAAATCAATAAAAGAAAAACTGCTTTGCCTGCCGGACGATACTCCCGTTTATCCGGGGCACGGACCGTCAACACTTATCGGCGAAGAAAGGCTGTTTAATCCGTTTTTAGGTGCCGAAGATGAAACTTGAATGCAACTGTCCCGAATTTTACAACGATATAAGCGAGAGTATACGGGCATTTTTTCCGGATGAAAAAATAGAGCTTACGGAAAACGGCGGCGACATAACCGTTTTTGAAGAAAAAAACGGCGAAAATTTTACCGCAAAATGCGTTTTCGGCACATTTAACGGCGAAGGCAGGCTTACAAAAACAGGCGATTCGGAAACGGAAATCACCCGTGCAGGAAAGCGGGCGGCGAAATTATCGGTGTATTCGTGTCTTAAAAATGCTACCGGCAAAACTTTGCCATGGGGTTCGCTTACGGGAATCCGCCCCACAAAACTTCTGCGTGAGTTTTCGGGAAACAAAAAAGCCCTGACCGAAACTTTTTTTCTGCCTGAAAAAAAGGCGGATTTACTTGAAGATATCATAAAAAGACAGGAAGAATTTTTCACCCTGCCAAAAGAGGATATCGACATTTACATAGGCATTCCCTTTTGCCGCACCCGGTGCAGTTACTGTTCCTTTTCGTCCACCGATTCCACAAAGGGCGAAAAGCTGATGAAACCCTATATTGCCGCGTTAAAGCGGGAAATAGAAGAAACGGCGGAACTGCTTAATGAGATTTCGCGGCGTGTCAGGTGCGTGTATATAGGCGGCGGGACGCCTACGGCGCTGAACGAAGAAATGTTTGCCGATATGCTGTATTCGGCAAAGAAACATTTTAATCCCTATCTTGAATTTACCGTTGAGGCGGGGCGCCCGGACACGATAACGGAAAACAAACTTCGTGTTATGAAAGAATGCGGCGTTGACAGGATAAGCATCAATCCCCAGAGCATGAACGGCGAAACGCTGAATAAAATCGGGCGCAGCCATAGCCCCGAAGAGATTGAATCCTGTTTTTCCCTGGCAAAAAGTATAGGATTTAAGACCGTAAACACCGACCTTATAGCGGGTCTGCCCGACGAAACACCCGAAATGTTCTTTTATACCCTTGACCGGGTGCTTGCGCTCGGTCCGGAAAACATTACCGTGCACACGCTTGCAATAAAGCGGGGTTCGGTTATGTTTGAAAAGGGCTTTTCACCTAAAAACGAGGACGCGGTCCGCATAATGGTTGAGGGTGCTCTTGAAAAGCTTGAAAAAGAAAACTATCACCCCTATTATCTTTACAGGCAGAAATATATGACGGGGAACTTTGAAAACATCGGATATTCCCTTGACGGGCATATCGGCGTTTACAACATTGACATTATGGAGGAAACCGCCGATATTCTTGCTTTGGGGTGCGGCGCGGTATCAAAGCGCATAGTAGGCGAAACAATCGAACGGGCATTTAATTTCAAAAGCATTTACGAATATAATTCCCGTATTGACGAATGTCTTTCCCGCAAAAAAGCCCTGTTTCAAAACAAATAATTGACACAACGGCGCAAACAAACTATAATCTAACTATAAAATGTTCAGGAGAAAATATATGCTTACACAGGCACCCAAGGGTACTAAGGACGTTACGCCTTACGAATCCTATAAATGGCACTATGTTGAAAATATTATGCGCAAAACCGCCGATGCTTACGGCTACCGCGAAATCCGCACTCCGGGTTTTGAGCATACGGAACTTTTTTTGCGGGGCGTGGGCGACACCACCGACGTTGTACAAAAGGAAATGTACACTTTCCTTGACAAAGGCGACCGCAGCATAACCCTTAAACCCGAGGGAACCGCGGGCGCGGCAAGGGCTTTTATCGAGCACGGAATGTTTAATGATGCGCTGCCCCTTAAAATGTACTATTTTACCCCCGTTTACCGTTACGAAAAGCCACAGAGCGGCAGACTGCGCGAACATCATCAGTTCGGCGTTGAGGCTTTCGGCGGAAGCGAGCCTACGCTGGACGCGGAGATTATTCTTCTTGCGCTTTCGGTGCTTTCTTCCTGCGGGCTTAAAGGGCTTAAACTTAACATAAACAGCATCGGATGCCCCGAATGCCGCGCAAAATACAATGCGGCGCTTAAAGAATATTTTAGGGGCAGGAAACTTTGCGAAACCTGCCAAAGCCGCCTTGACCGCAACCCTATGCGTATTCTTGACTGTAAGGACCCCGACTGCGGCCGCGACGCGGAGAACGCTCCGGTTATACTTGATTATATCTGCGATTCATGCCGCGCGCACTTTGAAAAATTAAAGCAGTTGCTTGACGCAATGAATGTTGACTACACGGTAAACCCCCGCATTGTCCGCGGGCTTGACTACTATACGAAAACCGTGTTTGAGATTATAGCAAAAACCGACGACGGCGAAATTACCGTTTGCGGCGGCGGCAGATATGACGGACTTGTACGCCAGTTGGGCGATAAGGACGTGTGCGGCATAGGTTTCGGCATGGGCATAGAACGCTTGCTTATGCTTATGGAAAACCAAAACCTTCTTCCCGACGCGCCCGCACCCTTTAAGGCATACGTCGTTTCGGGTGAAAACGAGCGTCCCCTTGCCTTTAAGTTTGTGCAAACGCTGCGCGAAAGCGGCATAAGTGCCGAAGGCGACCACAACAACAAGTCGTTTAAGGCGCAGTTCAAATATGCGGGCAAACTTAACGTGCCGTATGTTGTGATAATAGGCGAAACCGAGGCTCAAAGCGGAAAATACACGCTTAAAAATATGGCAAACGGCACCCAAAACGAATATTCGGGCGAAGAAATTATAAATATTTTGAGAGGATAAAATATTATGGCAGAAGCATTAAACGGGCTTAAAAGAAGCATTATGTGCGGGCTTGTAAGAAGCGGGCACATAGGCAAAAAAATAACGGTTATGGGATGGGTTCAGCGCCGCAGAGATTTGGGCGGGCTTACATTTATGTGGATTCGCGACCGCAGCGGCATTGTTCAGGCAGTTTTTGACGGTACTAAAAACAAAGAGGTTTTTGACCGTATTGCGGGCGTGCGCAGTGAATACGTGCTTGCCGTTACCGGCACGGTTATAGCAAGAACAAAGGAAAATATCAATCCTGACCTTGCAACGGGCGAAATCGAAATCGAGGCGGAAAGCGTTAAAATTCTCTCCGCCGCAGAAGTTACTCCCTTTGAGGTTAATGACGGCGTAACCGTAAATGAGGCGCTGCGCTTTAAGTACAGGTATCTTGACCTGCGCAGACCCTCAATGCAGAATTACTTTATTATGCGCAGCAATATTGCGTCAAGCGTAAGGAATTACTTTACCGATAACGGATTCCTTGAAATAGAAACGCCCATGCTTACAAAAAGTACTCCCGAGGGCGCACGGGACTATCTTGTTCCCTCGCGCGTTCAGCCGGGAAAATTCTTTGCTTTGCCCCAGTCGCCCCAGTTGTTCAAGCAGCTTTTGATGATTTCGGGCTTTGACAGATATTTTCAGATTGCACGCTGCTTCCGTGACGAGGATTTGCGCGCCGACCGTCAGCCGGAATTCACCCAGATTGATATGGAAATGTCCTTTGTCGAAGAGGACGACGTAATGGGTATGACCGAGGGTCTTGTAAAGAAAGTTTTCAAGGACGTGCTGAATATTGACATTCAGTTGCCCCTGCGCAGAATAAAATATAAGGACGCAATGAACGACTACGGCAGCGACAAGCCCGATTTGCGTTTCGGTATGAAACTTAAAGATATTTCGGCACTTGTTAAGGACTCGGGATTCTCCGTTTTCCGTGACGCCGTTGCCGCGGGCGGAAGCGTTCGCGCAATAGTTGCCGAAAACTGCGAAACGAAATTTTCACGCAAGGATATCGATTCTTTGGGCGAATATGTTAAAACCTACCGCGCAAAGGGTCTTGCCTGGATTATTAAAACCGCCGACGGCTACCGTTCAAGCGTAAACAAGTTCTTTACGCCCGAACAGTTCGATGCCATCGCCGAATTTACCGGCGCAAAAGCGGGCGACATAATCTTTATAGTTGCCGACAAAAACAAGGTTGTGTTTGATTCTCTCGGCGCACTGCGCCAGGAAATCGCCCGCCGCACGGGCATTATCCCCAAAGATACTTTTGAGCTTTGCTGGGTCACCGAGTTCCCGCTGTTTGAATACTCCGAGGAAGAGGGCAGATACGTTGCCGAACATCACCCCTTTACTTCGCCTATGGACGAGGATATTCCCCTGTTTGACACCGACCCCGGTGCCGTCCGCGCAAAAGCCTACGACATCGTACTTAACGGCTACGAACTGGGCGGCGGAAGCATAAGAATTCATTCGCCCGAGGTTCAGAGCACTATGTTTAAGCACCTGGGATTCTCCGACGCGGATATCCGCGAGCGGTTCGGGTTCCTTGTGGATGCTTTCAAGTACGGCGCACCGCCCCACGGCGGGCTTGCTTTGGGCTTCGACCGCCTTGCAATGCTGCTTGCGGGCGCCGACAACATTAAGGACGTTATCGCGTTCCCGAAAATGCAGAATGCGTCGTGTCTGCTTACCGGCGCGCCCGACGTGGTTGACAAAAAGCAAACGGACGAACTCTTTATTGTATCAACAGCCGAAAAACAGTAATTCATTCCGCGGAAAAACTTTTTCCGCGGAAAATTTTTCGCATTTTTTAATAAGAATAAGATAAAAGAAAACGCTCAAATGTATAAAGTGTAAATTCGAAAAAACAGACGTTTTTTCGCCAATCAAAGTGTTTGAC
This sequence comes from uncultured Clostridia bacterium, assembly GCA_934434555.1. Taxonomy (GTDB): domain Bacteria; phylum Bacillota; class Clostridia; order Christensenellales; family QALW01; genus UMGS1322. Next base: position 48,710 of record CAKRZX010000009.1, on the reverse strand, counting down.
AGAATCGGGATTTTGTACGATAATCTAATTAAGAAAATTGCCCGTACACGGGCGTTAATCGGGGAGAAGAAAAATGATAAAAAATGTGCGGGAGGAGTCATTCCGCAGTGAAGTGACTGCCTGTAACATTCCTGTACTGGTCGAATTTTACGCCGATTGGTGCGGACCCTGCAAAATTGTGGAAGCGGAACTTGAAAAATTCGCAGAAGAAAACAGTGACGTTTCGGTTGTAAAAGTGAACGTTGACGATGATAACAATCTTGCGGAAAAGTACGGAGTCAGCAACGTACCCTGTATGATTCTCTTTTCCGGCGGCGAACCGATAAAAACAATTGTCGGCTACCGGACGAAACAGCAGTTAAAAGCAATAATTACAGAAGAATGATTTTTCCCGCGCCATGCGGGATTTTTTATCCCCCCTGCCTTCCTTCGGGACGCCTTATCACGGGGCGCCTTTTCCCCGGGCGCCGCCCTTAGAGGGTTAAACGCGGCAAAAATCAGCAGCAAGCCGCTGCCCTACAATCCTGAAAAAGATTTTTATACTAAAATAATCTTTTCGATAAACTTATATTTTGCTCTTTGCTTGTCCTATGTTTTATTCTCAAAAATAAAAGAACTCGCCCTGTAAAGAGGTCAAGTTCTTTGCTCCGCTTTCTTTTAAGAAAGCGGACGGGGCGCGGGGTGGAACCCCGAAAACAGAAAGCGGATGGGGATTGGGATGAAACCAAAAAAGGAAACGCGCAGGCGAACGGGGCAGCGCCCCGAAAAGTCACCCCTTTGCTTCTTCAATATATTCCCTTGCACGGCGTGCAACAGCGTTAAAATCGCCCTGGGCAATAAGTTTTTTATCAACAATTCCGCTGCTTATGCCGAATCCCGCCGCACCGCAGGCAAGATAATCCTTTATTTCGCCCGCATTTATTCCGCCCACGGCAAGAAATTTAATGTGGGAAAGGGGCAGGGCAACCGCTTTGAGATATTCTTTTCCCATGCAGCCCGCAGGAAAGAGTTTTACAAAATCGGCACCTGCCGCATGCGCAACCTGCGCCTCGGTGGGCGTAAGTGCCCCGGGAATCGAAACCCTGCCCTTATCCTTTGTCAGGCGGATTATTTTTTCGTTTGTGTCGGGCGAAACTATGTATTCCGCGCCCGCACCGCAGGCAAGATTTACCTGATTTTCATATAAAACCGTGCCCGCGCCTATATGCATTTTGCCGCTCATTTGCTTTACCGCCGCTTTAATTTCACGGGCGGTTTCTTCGTCCTTTACCGCGCCGCTCTGGTCAAAAGTAATCTCCGCTGCACGGATTCCCCCGTCAAAAAGTACCGAAAGCAGATTTTCAAGGTCCTTGCCGTACACGCCCCGTATAACGGTTACGATTTTCGTTTTTTCTATTGCCTCAATGCAACTCATTTTTTCTCTCCCTTACACTGTGGATATCTTTTTGCCCGCAAACCGCGTGCTTGTGCGTGGTTTTTGCGCTTTTCCACATTATCCACAACGGGTTATCCCGACTGTCCACCGTTTCACTTCATTTTTTCTTCGTATGCGGATATTTCGGGAAGCAGCACGCTTAAATCGCTGCCCCAAATTCGCCTGTCTTTAAGAATTTCTGCGGTATCCTTATCAAAAAGTTCGGAATAGCCGTCGTTAACGTCAAAGGAACGGTAGTATTCCATCGTGCAGAAAATCGCAAAAACAAGATGCTTGGGCGGTTTTTCGTTTATGCGCGTATATTCCGAAATTATCGGCACAATGCATTCTGCCGCCTTGCCCGCAAGATTGTCTGCCTCTTTTTTCCACGAAACCACTATTGCCGATGACGAAAACCTGTCGAACATCTCCATTGTATACGCCTGCACGGTTTCAAAATTAACGTGAACGGAGGGTATAATCTCTTCAAACACGGCAACGGACATATGCTTTGCAAGTTTCTGCCGAATCATAAATCCGCTTAACGTTTCCACGCCGTGCAAAAGAGCGTATGCGCAGCTTGACGCAAGAGCACCGCCGTAAATGTACCGTTTCATCGTGTAATACTCGCCGATATCCTCAACGTGCTTTACGCAGGAATCGATTATTCCCGCGTTTGAATCGGCAACGAAAAGCATATAGTTTTCGGCATAAACGTACAGCATTTCTTCCCGCTTTGTGCCTTGGGGAAGATTCTGCACAAGAGTATTTACGAAACGGTTCTCGAAATTCAGCCAGTTGACAAAATCCATTCCCAGCCCGCGCAAAGACGCGTATTTTATTATGTCTTCCTTTAACCTGTCGCCGTTATAATCCGTATCAAACGCCGAAACAACGGTAAACCCGCGCATTTCAAGGCAGAACCGACGGAACAGAAGCATTGTAATCTGAGCAAGCGGGTTGTGTTTTTCGTTTTTGAGTTTGCCGTTTTTAAGCGTCCACGTGTCCTCGGCGGGCGACCACAAAAGCGTGGTTATCTCCTTTTCGTCCGCAAGAGAAGAAAACGAATCAAAATCGGCATAACCGTCAACAACCGCCTCAACAAAATCGATTTCGCCGTGTTTATCGCCGTTTTCGCCCTTTAACACAAGCACGTATCGGTTGTCCGCCCGCTCGGTTTCGCCGGCGGGATTATCCCGTACCATAACGCAGTTCACGGGCTCGGACCTGTTTATTTCCTTAAAAATCCGCCCCCATATCCCGCGGGAAAACGCATTGTCGCCGAAAACAACCGCTTTTATCGGTCTTTTCGGGCATTCGTCCTGAATATAGCGTCTTTTCATATTTTCACCTCTGTCCGATTTCATTAAGTACCGCAGCAAGCGGGTCGCACTTTGCGGGGTCTATCCACACTGCGTCCTCTTTGCGCATCCACGTCAACTGACGTTTGGCATATCTTCTGCTTTCCTGTTTGATTTTTTCTTTTGCCTCAATAAGGGTGATTTCTCCCCTGAAATACTCAAACATCTGCCTGCACCCTATGGCTTTTACGCATTGATTGTCTTCCGTTGCGCCCCTGTCAAACAGTGCCCTGACCTCATTTTCAAGCCCCTGTTCAAACATTCTGTCAACGCGCGCGTTTATCCTGTCATAGAGGATTTCTCTTTCCGGCGAAATGCAGAACATCTTAAAATCAAATTCATTTGATTTTTCCCTTTCGCCTTTTTTAGGCAATTCTCCCGTGGCGGAAAGCACTTCAAGAGCGCGGATAAGCCGTTTCCGGTCGTTTTTTTCCACCGTTTCGCCGCCCGCCGCAGCGTATTTTTCATAGAGTTCGCTATCGGACAGTTTTTCCAGATTTTCGCGCGCCTTTTCGTCTTTCGGCGCAAAATCCGGCTCATATATAAGGTAGTGGAAATACATTCCCGTGCCGCCCACCATAATGGGCTGTTTTTTTCTTGCGATTATATCCCTTATTTTTTCTTCGGCAAGTTTTCGGTATTCCTCCACCGAAAAGGATTCGTTAAAATCAAGGAATCCCATAAGGTGGTGGGGTATTCCCCCGGTTTCTTCCCGCGTGGGCATAGCAGAACATATGGGCAGGTCCTTATAGATCTGCATTGAATCGCAGGAAATCACCTCGCCCGAAAGTTCTTTTGCCAGTTTTACCCCAAGTGCCGTTTTCCCCGATGCGGTAGGTCCCGCAATAACAATTACGCTCATTGTATTCTCTTGAATCTCACTTCAAGTTCGTGAGATGTAAGGCGGATAAGTATGGGTCTGCCGTGAGGGCAGGAAAGGGGAATCTGCTCTTTTACTATTAACTGCAACAGTTTTTTTATATCGGCGTCGGAAAGTTTGTCCCCCGCTTTTACGGCGGACTTACAGGCAAGCTGCATAAGTTTGTTGCGCTTTAACTCGTTTGTTTTAAGCATTCTTATTGAAGTACTTTCGTCAAGCAGCGATGTTATAAACGCTTCCGTGTCCGAATCTTCAAGGGCAGAGGGTGTCGCCTTTACCGCAAAAGACCCGAACCCGATGTTTTCTATTTCATACCCCAGTTCTTCAAGGCGGGGAATCAAATCTTCCAAAATCGCCTGTTCGGAGGGCGAAACCTTGATAATCTGCGGCAAAAGCATAATCTGACTTGACGATTTTTCGCCCGTCTGGGCATAAAGTGCCTCGAACCTGAGCCGTTCGTGGGCGGCGTGCTGGTCGATAATATATATGTCCTCTCCGCACTCCACAATTATATATGTGTCAAGCATAATGCCCACTATTCTGTATTCGGGCAAACGTTCCTCTTCTTTTATCTCTATTTTTACCTGCTGTACGGGCGGCTCTTCTTTTTTGGGAATAAACGCGCTGGGTTTATCCGCAACAACGCCTTTTGAGTTGTTTATAAACTTTGCAAACTCAAAAACTTCGCTGTTTACAGGCTTGATTTCCGCTTTCGGAACATATTCTTCTTTTTGAATAAATGCTTCCGCCTGTTTTTGAACGGGCTCTTCTTTTACTTCCTGTTTAATCTCTTCTTTTTTCTCTTCTATGGGCGTAACAAAAGTAAACTCATCTTCTTTTTCTTCTTTTTTATAAAGGTCGGGAATTTCCTGATTTTCAAGCAGAGTTTTTTCAACCGCCGCCGCAACCGTTTCAAATACGGGCAGACCGTCGGCAAAGCGCACCTCTTTTTTTGTTGGGTGAACATTTACGTCAACAAGGTTGCCTTTCATATTTATATTGAGTACAAAAAACGGAAATTTGCCTATATTCAATCTGCCGGCATAGCCCTGCTGTACCGCGGAAGAAACAATTTCGTTTTTTATGCTTCTGCCGTTTATAAACAGAATCTGCCCCGTGCGGTTGTTTTTCTGAATTTCTCTGTTGCCCAAAAACCCCGAAACCGTAATGCCGTTGGCGGTGTATGATATGGGTATGATATTTTTTGCGTGTTCCGCGCCGAAAATCGCGCGAATGCAGGAAGAAAGCAAGCCGTCGCCGGGCGTGCGGATTACCGTCCGTCCCTCATTTATGAATTTCACCGATATTTCCGGGTGTGAAAGCGCAAGGGAATTAACGGTATCGCTTATATATGCCGCTTCCTGTGACGGGCGCTTTAAGAATTTCCGCCTTGCAGGCGTGTTAAAGAACAAATCTTCCACCCATATTCCCGTACCTTCGGGGCATCCGCAGGAAATAAATTTTTCAATTACGCCGCTCTCCAAGGCTATTTCCGTTCCCTCTTCCGCATCTTTTGTGCGGGTTACGAGCCTGACTTTTGCCACCGACGCAATAGAAGCAAGGGCTTCGCCGCGGAAACCGAGGGTAGCAATGTCATTAAGGTCTTCCGCCGCCGAAATTTTACTTGTTGCGTGGCGCAAAAAGGCGGTTTTTACGTCTTCCTGTTCCATACCGCAGCCGTTATCGGTAATGCGGATCAAATCGCATCCGCCGCCCTTAATTTCAACGGTTATGCTTGTTGCGCCGGCATCTATTGAGTTTTCCGAAAGTTCCTTAACAATCGAAGCGGGTCTTTCAACAACCTCGCCTGCTGCTATCTTGTTTGATACTTTCGGGTCAAGCAGTTTTATTTTCATACTTCTCTTTTTGCTTTCTCCCTTAATTCGCAAAGGGTATTCATTGCCTGTATGGGCGTTAAAGTGTTAACATCTATACTTTTAAGTTCGTCTATTATTTTTTGGGTGTTATCCGAAACAAACATCATTGTCTGCATGGCGTTTACCGGTTCACGGTGGGTTATGTCCGCTTTTTCAAGGTCGGCAAGAATTTCTTTTGCCCTTGAAAGCACGGGCGCGGGAATTCCCGCAAGATGAGCAACCGCTATACCGAAACTTTTATCTGCGCTTCCGCGGACTATCTTGCGCAAAAAGATTACATCGTCGCCGTATTCCTTTGCGGTAATGCAGTAGTTTTTTACGCCTTCAAGAGTGCCTTCAAGTTCGCTCAGTTCGTGATAGTGTGTTGCAAACAGCGTTTTTGCACCTATGTTCTTTTTGTCGGCTATGTACTCCGTTACCGCCCATGCTATGGAAAGCCCGTCAAAGGTACTTGTACCTCTGCCTATTTCGTCAAGAATAATCAGACTGTCCTTTGTGGCATTCTTTATTATGTTCGCAACCTCATTCATTTCAAGCATAAAGGTTGATTGCCCCGCCGAAAGGTCATCGCTTGCGCCTACACGGGTAAAAATTCTGTCGCAAACGGAAATATCCGCGTCAAGCGCCGGCACAAAACAGCCTATGTGGGCAAGCAGGGTTATAAGGGCGGTCTGGCGCATATAAGTGCTTTTTCCCGCCATATTCGGTCCCGTTATTACCATAAATCTGTTTTCGCCCGAATCAAGATACGTGTCGTTTGGCACAAAAGAAATATTCTTCTGCATTGCTTCAATTACCGGGTGTCTGCCGCCGGTAACGGATATTCTGCCCTCGGTGTTTATTTTCGGGCGGGCGTAACTGTTTTCGTCGGACAAATCCGCAAAAGAGCAGATAACGTCAAGCACCGAAATTGCCTCGGCTGTTTTTCTTATGCGGAAAAGCGCCTCAAAAAGCGTTTCCCGTATTTTTGTAAACAGTTCGTATTCAAGCCGAACCGCTTTTTCCTCGCTTCCCGAAATTATCTCTTCGGTCTGTTTAAGTTCTTCGGTGGTGTACCTTTCCGCCCCCGCAAGTGTCTGGCGGCGAACAAAATCAAAGGGTACTTTATCCTTAAAACTGTTTGTAACCTCTATTGTATATCCGAAAACTTTATTGTATTTGATTTTAAGATTCTTTATTTCCGTCTGTTCCCTGTACTTGGCTTCAAGGCGCAGAATCCAACTCTGGCCGTTTTCTATTGCGTCACGATACTTATCAAGTTCCGCGCTGTAACCCTTTTTGATTATTCCGCCCTCGCGGATTGAATCCGACGGGTCGTCGGAAACGGCATCTTCAAGCAGAGAATATATATCTTCAAGCGGGTCAAGATTTTCGTAAACTTCCCTTAGCGCGGCGGATTTTACGTTTTTTATTAATTCCTTTATTCTCGGCAGATTTTTAAGCGAACGGCGCATAAATACCGTTTCTTTCGCGTTTACCGTGCCGTAGGAAACGCGGGTACATATACGCTCTATATCGCTTATTTCCGAAAGAGCCTCCCTTACGTCTTCCCTTAACGAAAAATCGTTTTTTATCTCTTCAACCGCGTCAAGACGCTTTTCTATGTCCTCTTTTTTTCTCATCGGTCGCTCTAAAAACAGACGCATTCTTCTGCCGCCCATAGGCGTTTTCGTCCTGTCAAGCAGCCAGAACAGCGTACCTCTTGTGCCGCGGTCGCCCAAAGACGAAAACAGTTCAAGATTCTTTACCGCCGCCGAATCAAGAATAAGATGGTCGTTATCTTCTATGAAAATTATAACGTTCATATGGGCAAGAGCGTTTTTCTGCGTGTTTTTAAGATACTCCCACAGTGCTGCCGCGGCGCGTGTGGCTTCCGTTTTTTTTCTGCCTTTCTTCTCCCAGTCCTTAAATCTTTCAAAAAGCGGTTTTATATTTTTTTCATCAAAAACATCCGCAAAAGAAAAGGGTTTTATCTGCTTTTTTATATGGTCGGGAATTGCTTCGCTCCGCTTTAACATTTCTTCGTTGCAGATAATTTCGTTAGGCGCAATTTCCGTAAGTTTTTGCGTAAGAGAATCAAAAGTAATGTCGTTCATCACTTCGCAAACATTAAATTCGCCCGTTGAAACGTCCGCCCACGCAATGCCGCTTTTGTCTTTTTCGCAGTAAACGGCGCAAAGGAAATTGTTTGCCTTATCGTCAAGCATATCGTCCTCGATAACCGTGCCTGGCGTGATAACGCGGATAACGTCCCTGTCAACAAGTCCTTTTGACGCTTTCGGGTCGGAAAGCTGCTCACATATTGCTACTTTATAGTTCTTTTCAAGCAGCTTATTTATGTACGTGTTTACGCTGTGATGGGGTACGCCGCACATGGGCGCTTTTTCGCTTAATCCGCAGTCCCTGCCCGTTAAGGCAAGTTGAAGTTCTTTCGACGCAACTTTGGCATCGTCAAAAAACATCTCGTAAAAATCGCCCAAACGGTAAAACACAAGGCAGTCTTTGTAGTTTTCTTTAAGTTCCATGTACTTTTGCATCATAGGTGAAAGGGCCATTATTTTTCCTCCGTCTCTCCGCAGAGAGTGTTAAGTTTGATTTTAGTTATTTTTACGTTTACGGTTTTGCCGATAAGGTCTTTGCTTCCCTTAAACGAAACCGTTCTTCCGTGGTCGGTTTTGCCCGAAAGTTCGTTTTCGTCCTTTTTGGAAACTCCCTCGCAAAGCACGGGATAAACGTTGCCCAAATACTTTTCGTTTGCTTTATACGTGCACTCATTTGCGGTATCGATAAGTTTTTTCATTCTTTTTTGAGAAACTTCTGCCGGAACCCTGTTTTCCATTTCCGCCGCGGGAGTGCCCACACGGGGCGAATATATAAACGTAAACGATGAATTGAAACATACTTTCCTGTAAAGATCTATCGTATCTTCAAAATCTTCGTCCGTTTCTCCCGGAAAACCTACTATAATGTCCGTTGAAAGCGCTATATCGGGCATTTTTTCGCGGAGTTTTTTTACCAAAAGAAAATAATCTTCGCGGGTGTAGCGCCTGTTCATTCTTCTTAAAATTTCATTTGATCCCGACTGTACGGGCAGGTGCAGATATTTACAAACTTTATCGCATTCGCTCATAGCCTTTATAAGGTCATCGGAAAGGTCTTTCGGGTGACTTGTCATAAAGCGGATACGCTCTAATTTTTCAATTTTATTAAGTTCCCTTAAAAGGTCGGGAAAACTGATTTCTCCGTTTTCCTTGCCGTATGAATTTACGTTCTGCCCCAAAAGAGTTATTTCTTTTATTCCCTTTTCCGCAAGTGATTTTACCTCATTTATTATATCTTCGCTCTTTCTTGAACGTTCACGCCCGCGAACGTAGGGAACAATACAGTACGTGCAAAAATTATTGCATCCGTACATTATGTTCACCCAGGCGGAAATATCGCTTTCCCTTACTGCCGGCATATCCTCGGTTATGCCGTCCTCTTTTTCCCATATGTCGAAAAACGGCTTTTTCTCGCTTAAAGCCTTAAACATAAGTTCCGGCATTTCGCTTGTGTTGTGAGTGCCGAATATAACGTCAACAAACTTAAAACGTTTTTTTATTTTTTCAACCGTGCCGGGTTCCTGCATCATACAGCCGCAAATCATAACAAGCATATCGGGTCTTTGGGCTTTTGTCTGCTTTAATTTACCCAAATTTCCCAGCAGCCTGTCCTCCGCTCCCTCACGCACGCAACAGGTATTAAAAATAACCGCATCCGCTTCAAATCGGCTGTCCGCCTTAACGTATCCCATTTTTTCAAACAGTCCCGCCAGGGTCTGTGAATCCCTTACGTTCATTTGGCAGCCGTATGTTTCAATAAAATACGTGTGTTTTTTTCCGTTAAAAATTTCTTTTACTTTATCCGTATATGCACTCTCGGCGCTTACATTAAACCGCTTTACTTTTTGCAACATTTTTCTCCTTAAAGGCGCTGTTTTCGCCCTTATTTCATAGTATATATTATTATATTATAAATCTCGCATTTTCGCAAAGATTTTTTTCGTGTAAAGAGAAAGAAAACTATTGCAAAATCCCGCTTAAAATTGTATAATATAAGGGCGGATAAGTTTATAAAAAGCAAACTGTCCACAGCGTTTCCACAACCCGTCCTCCTTTTTTCCACAGGCGGAAAACATCAAAAACGCTGATAATAACGGATTAAAACACACTTATCCACAGTATCCACGCCGTTATTATTACTATTATTTAATATATTTTATCTTTATTGAAAAAGGAGATTCACGAAAAATGATTTTCTCTTGCGAAAAAGCCACACTCCTGAACGCCATAAACATTGCGGCAAAAGCGCTGCCGTCAAAAACGGTAAATCCCATTTGCGAGGGCATTTTGTTTGACGCAAAAGGCAACCATGTTACTCTTACCACAACCGATTCTTCACTTACCGTGCAGACCCGTTTTGCCGCCGAAGTAAGCGAGGACGGAGAGGTAGTTATAAACGGCAAGTTCGTTTCCGAAATTATAAGGAAAATGCCGGAAGGCGAAATAGTTATTTCCGGCGATTTTACAAAGGGTATAGAAGTACGCGGCAAGTATTCAAAAATGAATATCGCCGCAATGGACCCCAGCGAATACCCCGCACTTCCGGTTATTGATAAGGACAGATTCTTTACTCTTCCGCAGGGCGAACTTAAAAAGATGATAACGCAAACTCTTTTTGCCACCGCCGCCGATGAGGCACGTCCCATACTTACGGGCTGTCTTTTTGAAGTTGAGGAATCAAACATAAACGTTGTTGCGCTTGACGGTTATCGCCTTGCATTGCGCAATTCGTTTGTTGAGGATATCGAAGAACCCATAAAAGCCATAATACCCGCACGTGCGCTTTCCGAAATTACAAAGATAATTTCAGATTCAGACGATTTGGTAAGGCTCTACATACAGAAGAGTTACTGTATGGTTGAAATTGAAGAAACAAAAGTTATGACCCGTCTTATTGAGGGCGAATACATAAAGTACCGTCCCATTATTCCCACCGGACTTAAAAACAATATTACCGTTGACCGTCTTGACCTTTTGGAAGCAATCGACCGTGCCTGGCTTATTGTAAGGGAAAATACCCGCAACAATTACGTTGTGTTCAGGTTTACCGAGGATAACAAACTTATCATCACGTCCCGCTCCGATACAGGCAACGCTTACGAAGAGGTTCTGTTCTCGGGCAAGGTGGACAGTATGGAGATAGGATTCAATCCTCGCTATTTTGTGGAAAGCCTTAAAAATATCGAAGATGAGTTTATAAACTTCTCGTTCTCCACACCCTCATCACCCACGGTAATTACTCCGGTAGACGGTAATAAATATCTTTACCTTATACTTCCCGTAAGACTTTAATTATGTATCTTAACAAATTACAACTCTGGAATTTTCGGTCATACGAAAATTTAGAGTTGCTTTTTTCGGACGGCATAACCGTTCTTTCCGGCGAAAACGGTGTAGGAAAAACAAATATAGTAGAGGCAATATATCTGCTTTGTACCGGGCGTTCACACAGGACAAACCGTGAAAACGATATGATAAGGTTTGAAAGAAACTGGATGCGGGTACGGGCTGAGGATATACAAAAAGACGGCAAACATACCGTTGATATGGTGCTTACAAAAGGGCAGAAAAAGCGCATTTTGGTTAACGGGCTTGCCATAAGCAGAATAAGTGAAATGCTTGGGCAACTTTCGGGGGTAATTTTTTCGCCGGAAGATCTGGATTTGGTAAAAGAGGGACCGTCGCAAAGGCGGCGGTTTATGGATATTGAACTTTCACAGGTAAGCAAAAGTTATTTTTACGCCCTTAACGAATACAATAAAGTGCTTGAACAGCGCAATTCTTTGCTTAAAGAAAACGGTTCCGACCGTGATTTGGAACTGTGGGACGGTATGCTTGCCGAAAAAGCGGTTTATATAATAAAAAAGCGCCGCGATTTTTGTGAAAGACTTACCCCGAAAGCGGCGGAAATCCACAGGGAACTTTCGTCGGGAAAAGAAATCCTTTCGTGCAGATATAAAGACTGCACCGACGGAGCGGAAGACATAGAATCAAAAATGCTCGAACTTTTGGAGAAAAGCCGCGAGAACGACAGAAAAAGATATTTTACCACCTGCGGACCCCATAAAGACGATATTATTATTAAATTAGGTGATACGGATTTAAGATATTTCGGCTCACAGGGTCAGCAGAGGACGGCAACACTTTCACTTAAACTTACCGAACTTGAAATGATGAGGGACGATTTGGGAGAATATCCCGTGCTTTTATTGGACGACGTGCTTTCCGAACTTGATTTTCCGCGGCAGAAAATGCTTTTAACTCACATAGGGAAAGTGCAGACGATTATAACAATGGCACACCCTACGGATTTGTTCAACGGTATGAATGTAAACACGTTTACCGTTAAAAAAGGGAGAGTTGAAAAAAGGTGAAAGCGGGAAGTTTAATTTTAGACGAATTTGTCTTAGGCGCGGGAAATCTCGGAGACCCGGCAACAAAGAAAGAATGTTTTGAAATAACAGATATTTACCTTGATATGGGCTACAAAACCCTTGATGTTGCACGCTCATATAAAGACGGCGCCTGCGAAGAGTTTTTGGGCGAATACTTAAAGGGAAAAGACAGAGGAAAGATAAACATAATTTCAAAGGGCGGATTTCCGCTTTCAAGAAAAGAAATGTATAAAACAAGGTTAAGCGAAAAAGAACTGAGAAAGGACCTGGAAGAATCGCTTAAAGCCCTTAACACGGATTATATCGACCTTTATTTTCTGCACCGAGACGATGTGCTTTTTCCGCCGGAAGAGTTTATTGAAACGGCGAATAAGTTTGTCCGCGAGGGCAAAGTAAGGGAAATAGGCGCGTCAAACTGGACGGCGGGAAGAATAGGGGAAGCAAATAAATACGCCGAAAAAAACGGGCTGAAACCGTTTGTTGCAAGCGAAATAAACTTTTCTCTTGCCGTTACCACACCTGCGCTTACGGGGGATATAACTCATATTGTTATGAATGATGTTGAATACGAATGGTACAGGGAAGAAAATTTTCCCGTAATAGCGTATTCGGTTCAGGCAAAGGGATTTTTCTCAAAAGTTTTTTCAAAAAAGCCGATAAAGGAAAGCGGAAGACTTTCTTATCCGCCGTTAAAGGAAAATTACCGCCGTGCGGAAAGATTAAAAGCGCTTTCGGAAGAAAAAAACGTGCCCATACCGGCACTTTTAATATCGTATGTTCTTTCAAAGGACATCAATTCCGCGGCAATAGGCGGTTTTTCAACAAAAGCGCAGCTTGTTGAAAGCGAACAGGGCGTACACATAAAATTAAGCAATAAAGAAATAGAGTTCCTTGAAAAAGGAACGGTATAAGGAGAAAAAATGAAAGTAAGAACCCGTTTTGCACCCAGTCCCACGGGAAATATGCACATAGGAAATCTGCGTACCGCACTTTACGGTTATCTTTACGCAAGGAAAACAGGCGGAGATTTTGTTGTAAGAATAGAAGATACCGACCAGGCACGTTTCCAGGAACACGCCACCGATGTTATTTTTCAGACCCTTAAAGCCACAGGCATTGATTATGATGAGGGTCCGGGAAAAGAGGGCGACTGCGGACCGTATTATCAGTCACAGCGCCGTGATATCTATAAAAAGTATGCGTTGCAGTTAATTGAACAGGGCGACGCGTATTACTGTTTCTGTTCCGATGAGGACCTTGAAGAACAGCGTGCCGCGGCAGAGGCAAAGGGCGAAACGTTCAAGTACCCCAAAACCTGTCTGCATATGGATAAGGACGAGGTAAAAAAGCGTCTTGATAGGGGCGACGCGTACGTTATCCGCCAGAATACACCCTTAGAGGGCGAGATATCTTTTGACGATGTTATTTTCGGTACTATTACCGTAAACTGTGCAGATCTTGACGATATGATTCTGCTTAAAAGCGACGGTCTGCCCACATACAACTTTGCAAACGTTGTTGACGACCACCTTTTCGGCATAACTCACGTTATGCGCGGAAGCGAGTATCTTTCGTCAACGCCCAAGTACAATCTTTTGTACCGCGCGTTCGGCTGGGAACCGCCAATATACGTTCATCTGCCCCTTATTATGCGTGACGCAACGCACAAACTTTCAAAGCGCAACGGCGATATGTCCTTTAATGACCTTATGGACAACGGCTATCTTGCCGATGCGGTTGTAAACTATATTGCGCTTTTGGGCTGGAACGACGGCACCAATCAGGAAATATACACCCGTCAGGAACTTATCAATGCGTTTGACCTTTCGGGCATAAATAAATCGCCCTCGATATTTGATGTACCGAAACTTAAATGGATGAACGGCGAATACATAAAGGCTATGGATTTTGAAGAGTTCTTTACTTTGGCAAAACCGTGGATTGAAAAAGACGAAAAGTTAAAGATATACGACGCGAAGAAACTTGCAAAACTCATACAGAACCGTATCGAGATTCTTTCCGAGATTCCAGAAAAACTTGCGTTTTTGCCCGAAGTTGCGCCCCACAGTGCGGAAATGTACTGCCATAAGAAGTTCAAACTTGACCAAAACGGCGCAAAGGAAAGTTTAATTCAGGTTCGCGATAAATATGCCGCCCTTGAAAACTGGAACGAGGAAAGCATTCACGACGCTTTAATTTCGCTTGCACAGGAAACAGGCAAGAAAAACGGAATGATTATGTGGCCCGCCCGAGTTGCTCTCTGCGGTTTGGAAAGTACGCCCGGCGGCGCGGTTGAACTTGCCGATATCCTGGGCAAAGAAGAAACACTTAAACGCATTGACGACGCAATTGACAAATATTTTAATTAAAAATTCCCACGGCTGCGGCATTTGCCGCAGCCTTTATTTTTACAAATGCAAAAAATACCAAATAAAAAGCGAAAAATACCATTGAAATGAATCATAAAAAAGCGTACAATAGTAAAAAAATCAGCAGGAGAAGATTATGAAAGATTTTTATAAAAAGTGCCTTGAATATACAAGCAGTATTCCTTATGAAGAAATACCGTATGACGACGTTTACGGCACGTATTCCATAATAAAACTTATGCTCGGAAAAGAAAATGAAGAGGCAAACAAACATCTTCTTTATACAGCAAGTTATATGGAAAAGGATATTATTGATAAATTTAACCGCAGCCCGTTGGGGGAAAACGATTTTGCCGCGTTAAGGTGTATAATTGCCCTTAATACGGTGTACGATTCACTTTATCCCGAAGTCCGCGAAAGAATGAAAAAGTTTTTGCTGGAAGAAAACTACGAAAGCATATACGGCAGCGAAAATCACGTAGTGCTTTTCCGCATATGCCGCTTTCTTGCGGCGGAGTTTTTCGGCGAGGACTTCAAAAATTACAATATGACATGTGCCGAAGCTCTGGAAACGGATAAAAAATATATTCTTGATTTTATTACTTACAGGGCAAAATACGGCTTTGGAGAGTTTACATCGGCATATCTTTATGCTGATACGGTGTTTTTCGGCGCGCTTTACTGTTATGTAAAGGACAAAAAACTTAAAACCGCGGCGAAAATGATGCTTGATTTGCTTACAATCGAGAGTTTCAATAATATGGATAACAAACTCAATACTGCCGGTGCCATGGGCAGAGTTTACCCTAACAATATCTGCCCGCCCCACGCCGCAACAGGCGCGGCGCTTAAAAGAGTTTTAATAAAAGAGTTTCAGTCGGTAAGTGATCAGTCGGAATACCTGCTTGCGCCGTTTGAAGTTGATAAGTTCATTCTTGACACATTTACCGAGCGCAAGTTTCCCTTTGAAGTAAGGGAGAGAAAACATCTGCACTCAATGTACGCGTGGCGCACAAATACTCCGGATTACGGACACTTAAATAAGCTGTTAAGTGCGGGCAGCATAAATAAATACACTTACTGGTGCGACGGCTACGGCTTGGGCGGAATAAACCGGCAGGACGAATATCCCGTTGACGAAACGGAAGATTATTTCTACGCCCATCATCAGCAGGTGGAATGGTCGCTTATTTTCCCCGAAAACGAAAAACAGCAGGCAACGCGGATATATTCACAACACCCGGGAAACACGGGCGAACACAATTACTTTACCGGCGATTTGAAATGCTGCTGTTCAAAGAGTTTTGCAACAAAGAATACCGCTCTTACGGTTTACGATATTAAAAAGGAAAATGAGGCGGATTTTACCGTTTTGTTTATCGAACCCGACGATTACGATGAATTTGTTATTGACGGTAACTATGTTTTCGTTAAACGCAACGGTTTTTGCGCGGGAATTTATATTGCAAAGCCATTTTCCCTTGAAAAACACAGCGTGGGCGAAAGCATAGATGACAGAGGTTTCAGGTATAATCTTGTAAGCAAGGGCAGGAAGAACGCCTATGCGCTGCATATCGAAAAGGCAGAAGGCAATTTAGAAGATTTTATAAAGAAAATAAAGGCTATCCCTGTTCATTTTGATGAAGAGAAAACGGAACTTACTTTCGGAAACTTAAAATTGAGTCGTTACAGCGGTTGCGAAAAAGAATATCCTTATGTTTACGATACGCCCTGGTGCAGGTCAGAATGGGGAGAGGGAAAAGTTTACGTGTATTCTCCAAAAGGCGAACATATTCTTGATTTTAATACTTTCGAGGTTAAATAAAAATGAATTCGATTTTACTTGTGGGTGTAGGCGGCTACGGCGGATTAAACGCAAAAGAAGTGCTTGAAAATATGGACGCACACAACGCTTTTGTTGCGGGAATAGTTGAGCCGTTTATCGAAAACAGCCCGATAAAGGACAGAATCGGAAACATTCCTGTTTATAAGACGCTTGAAGAGTTTTATAAAAAACATACAGCCGATCTGGCGGTAATTTCAACGCCCATTCACCTGCACGCCGAGCAGTGCATTTTCGCAATGAGCCGCGGCAGTGACGTTTTGTGCGAAAAGCCCATAGCGCCTACAATTCAGCAGGCGCAGGAAATGGAGCAGGCGGCAAAAAAGTATAACCGGCACCTGAACATCGGTTTTCAACTCTGCTACGCGGAGCCTATGCTTGAACTGAAAAGGAATTTCAAGCGTTTCGGCAAATTAAAAGGAATAGACGTGCTTGTTTCGTGGCCGCGGAACAGCGCGTATTTTGCCCGCCCCTGGGCGGCAAAAAGAGAAATGGACGGCAAAGTGCTTTTGGACAGCATTATGATGAACGCCTGCGCCCATTACTTTGAAAATCCGCTGTTTTTACTGGGCGATGAACCCGATAAGGCGGCAATGCCGGAAAGAATAAGGGGAAAACTTATCCGCGCCAATAACATTGAAATGTTCGATACCGCAATAATCGAGGCGGAAGTAAATTCCGTTCCGTTCAGATACGCGGTAACTCACTGCGGTGAGGAAAATATAAATCCCTTAACGAAGTTCACTTTTGAAGATTCTGCCGTGTTTATCACCATCGGCGAGGGAGACGACGCAATGTTCGTTGAATATAATGACGGCACAAGAGAGAATTTAGGGTCAAGTTACAAGCACCCCTTTGAGAAAATATGGTATGCCCTTGACGTTTTTAACGGAAAAAAACAACCTGTCTGCACCGTGGAAACCGCACTTCCCCATCTTATATGTGTGGATGCGGTAAGCGAAAAATTAAATATTGAAACCGAAACGGATTTTGTTGAAAAAGACGGTGTCCGCATAATAAACGGACTTTTGGAAAAGTTTGAGCGGGCGTATGAAAACTCGTCATTGGATGAATTTGAACTGTCAGACTGGATAGACCTTTGCCCATATAAGGAGTACGTAAAATGAAAGTTTTAATTATAGGAAATTCAGGACATTGGGCGTATTGCCTTAATGAACTTAAAAATCACAGCGTTGTTGCGGTAATAAAGGGCTATGAAGAGGAAGATATGTCGAGCCTGTATGCAGCGCTTGAAAATAACGGCATAGAATACTCCGCTGCCGAGAGCTTTGACGGGGCATTAGAGAGAAAGCCCGAAATTGCGGTAATCAATACCCGCTTTGATAAAAACGGCAGGTACACAGTGGAGTGTTTGCGGCGGAATATATATGTTTTCAGCGAAAAGCCCCTTGCTACCGATTTTGATACCCTTGAAAAGATAAAAGCCGTAAAAACCGACGTCTTTGCGGCGGCGATGTTCGGCATAAGTTACGAGCCCTGGTGCGAAACGCTGAAAAAGTATGTTTCGCGCGTGGGCGACGTAAGAATGATAAACTGCCGCAAGTCGTATAAACTGGGAACGCGTCCGGACTTTTACGGGCATAAAGAGTTTTTCGGCGGAATTATTCCCTGGGTCGGAATACACGCATTGCATTGGATTTATTCCGTTACGGGGCTGAAATTCAAAAAAATGATTTCTGCCGTGAACAACGGATTCAACAGAGGTTACGGCGATTTGGAGACTGCCGCCGCGGCTGTTTTTGAAATGGAGAACGGCTGTATAGCCACCGTTACGGCGGATTATTTCAGACCCTCTTCGGCAAAGACCCACGACGACGACAGAATGCGCATTGTGGGCACAAAGGGAATTTTGGAGTATATGTGCGGCAAGGTTACTCTTATAGACGAAAACGGCGAACAGAAACTGAATTTGGAAGAAACAAAGGATATTTTTAATTTGTTTGTAAAAAGGATAACAGATAAAATATCGGGAATCAGTCAGGAAGAGAGTATTTATATTACCGAAATCGCCCTTATGTGCGATAAAGAAAGGATGTAAAAAAGAGAGGATAAGGATGGGATAAGCTTATGAGGAAAAATTCTCTTTTACAACATTACATCCTTTCCTCGAACAACCATCTCTCCTCATATCGGCGGGACATAAAGCCCCGCCCTACCGCGTAGGATAAAAGACAGCACAGAACAAACGTTACACAAAGGCAAATTTATCGGAGAAAGATTGTATATTCCGAAAAAACTCATTTCAACCCGTAGGGCAGCGGCTTGCTGCTGCCGCGAGCGGAGAAAGATTGATAAATTCCGGCGAATATAATGTTGCAAAACACTCATTGTTCCGCATAAAGAAATTATTCCGAATATCGGCGGGACATAGAGCCCAGCCCTACCGCGTAGGATAAAAGACAGCACAGAACAAACGTTACACAAAGGCAAATTTATCGGAGAAGGATTGTATATTCCGAAAAAACTCATTTCAACCCCGTAGGGCAGCGGCTTGCTGCTGCCGCGAGCGCGGAAGAACTATGGGCTTGCAAGAGATATAATGTTGCAAAACACCTATCTTTCTGCATAAAACAACCTGTTCGGAAATGGCGGGACATAAAGCCCCGCCCTGCCGCGTGAAATAAATACAGAACATAAAACAGGTGTTTCACCCCCCTTTTTTTGTACTGCGGCGGTCGGCATAAATGCAAAAAGCGGGAGCGCAATGCACTCCCGCCGCATATTATTACTTAAAAAACTCTCCCAACGCCCGTGTATATTCGTCAAGAGAAATTCCGCCGCCGATATCGCTTACGAAATGATTCTTTCCCGTGTCGTCACCGTGCCACGAAACTATATAGTATTCTCCCGATTCAGGCATAAACCGGGCAGCAACTGCATTTTTGTCGCTTTGAACCGAAACCGTACCCGAAAGTACTTCCCGCTTTTCTTTTCCGGCAAAAACGGTAAATTCAACGGTTTTATCTTCCCGCGTATCGTTTACCGCAACAAGAGATATTTCGCCGGTTTCATCGGGTTCGTCAAAAATAAGGCAGAACGGCTTTTGCGAGCGCTGAATGTAATAAAACGCAAGCTTTTTATTGCCGAACCAATCAACAACCGCATCTGAAAACTGCGGCCAGCCGTCAATAATGTTCCACCAGATCAGCCCCGTGCGGTACCATTTTTGCACGCGGAAATGCTCAATAAAGAATTTAAGTGCTTCCGCCTGAGAAATCTGACTTTTTGCAGCGTATTCTTCAATGGAAATTCCTTCAATCGCCCCGAAAAGGCGTTCTACCTGACGGGTCATAAGGAGAATGCGGTACGCAAAAGGTCCGCTTGTGTCGGGCGTAGGCTGCGAGGCGTGAATGAGCCAGTTCGCGTCGCGGCACACTTTGCCGTCACCCCAACCGTTAAGAGAGTTTTCGGGGATGAATTTTTTTATGCTTTCCGGTGCGGGGCAGCCGTGATATCCCGTTTCGGACGCAAAATGGCATACGGAATTTTTATTGTAAAAATCGCCCTTAAAGTAGTCGCGGGGACCCCAAAGGTGGTTTTCGGAAGTTTTTTCTCCGCTTAAAAAAGCCGTTTCGTCAATATACGGCGAGGACGGCAGATACGGGCGGGTACAATCGTGCCAATAGACCGCATCGGCAATAATGTTGCGGGTCAGTTTATTTTTGCCGGGGTCGGTAATATACAGATCGCGGTCCGGCGCGGAAATTTTTGACCAGTTATACCATTCGTCACATTCGTTGTCGCCTGACCAAAGGGCAAGAGACGGATGATTCCTTAACAGCCTGATAACCGTTTCCGCCTCGTTTTTTATAAGCGAACAAAAACGCTCATCGTTGGGATAGATTCCGCACGCCATGGAAAAATCCTGCCAGACAAGGATTCCGTGAGAATCGCAGAAAGAATAGAATTCTTCATCGGGATAAACATTTCCGCCCCATGCGCGGATTGCATTGCACCCTATTTCGTCCGCAAGGCGAAGTCCGCGCAAAGTGTACTCGCCTATACGGCAGGGAAGAACATCGGTGGGTACCCAGTTTGTGCCCATAACAAAAATTCTTTTACCGTTTATTTTGAAAACAAATCTGCCGTCTTTGCCCGCAAGGGAAGTGCGGTCAAGTTCAACCGTACGGATCCCCGTATTAAGCTCCCTTTTATCAAGGGTAACGCCGCCTTTTTTCAGGCGGATTTCGGTTTTGTAAAGTGCGGGCTCGCCGTAGTTTTTAGGCCACCAGAGCACGGGGTCTTTTACGCCAATGTGGTGCCGGCTTGTTGATGAATAAAGGAAAGAGGTATACGAAAAAGAGCTTTCTCCGCATTTGCCTGTAATTTCTATTTCCAATTCCTTTAACTTTTCGGCACCGGGGAGCACGTGCAATACGCACTGCAATTCGCACCGGTCTTCATTAAGAGCGGTGCAGAAAAGATACGCATCGGCAATTCTTGTTTCGGGCAGCTCTTCAATATACGCGTCTTTCCACAGTCCGGCGGAAACACAGCGCGGCATAATATCCCACCCGTACATATACGGGGCTTTGCGTATGCCCAAAGAATCAACATTATATTTTTGCCCGCGGCAGCGTGCCGGAAGTTCTGTTTCAGCCGCGCGGACGCTTGCGGGAAAAATGTGGACAAACACCTCGTGCTTTCCCGCGGAAAGAGCGTTAAGGCTGAATTTATAGGGGATAAGCATATTTTCCGTTTGGGCAAAAAGAGCACCGTCAATAAAGATATCGGCGAAAGTGTCTATGCCGTCAAAATTCAGAAACACGTCGGTATCGGCTTTCTTTTCCAAATCAAATTCGGAAAAATAACAGATATGGGCGTCCTCGTAATCCTGCGCGGCAAGAATATTGGTGCCGAAATATAAGTCCTCTGGCAGTTTTTTTCTTTTTATAAGTTCAAGTTCAAGCGCTCCGGGAACGGTTGCTTCGGTTATTTCGGCGCCGGACGAAATAATATCGTTTTTCGTGCATAAGGTCCGGTTTCTTGCCTCTTTATTGCTTAAAACGGCGCAGTGCCACAAAAGTTTCTGCATCTTTTTCTCCTTTTTATCCGAAAATATCTTCTTCACACTGCGCGCATATTGCGTGGTATACCGGCAAATGCAGTTCCTGCACCTTAAAGGTTTCGTTTTCCGGCACGCAAATACAGGCGGTACACAGTTGTTTCAGTTCTCCTCCGTCCCTGCCGGTAAGCGCAATTGTTTTTATGTTTTTTATTTTTGCAAGGTGTGCCGCCAACACCACGTTTTTTGAGTTTCCCGATGTGGAAATACAAAAGAGAACATCATTTTCCGCGGCAAGAACATTTGTCAGCTGGGCATAAACGAGTTCGGGGGCAACGTCGTTTGAAAATGCGGAAATAAGCGCCGACAGTGACGGCAGGGGAATTGCCGCAATACCGCCCTGTAACTTTTCAAAGCCACTGATATGCTGCGGGCGGGGAAGAAGAAAACTTTTAAGCAGTTCTCCGGAAATGTGTTCGCAGTCCGCCGCGCTTCCGCCGTTGCCGCACAAAAGCAGTTTTCCGCCGGAAAAATGCATATCTTCAATCATTTTAACCGCCTGCACAATGCTTTCCCGCAAAGGTGCAAGCACGGGATATCTTGAAATAAGCGTGTCAATATGTTTCATAATTCCGCCGCCACCGCAAGCGCCGCAATGTCGCCTATGCTTTCGCCCAATTCCGGGGCAAGAATTTCGCATACGCGCGCCGACGCGGGCAGTGCCTCTCTTAAAATTTCTTCCTGCATAAATGGACGCAGAAGGTCCTCACAGCGCATAAACACGCTGCCGATTATTATTTTTTCGGGGTTGAGAATATCTATGAGCAGTGCCAGGCCCTGACCTAACTTTCTGCCCGAAATTTCAAATACTTTAAGGGCATTTTTGTCGCCTTTTTTTGCAAACTCCGCAACCGAGGCGGCGTCCGTTTCCCACGGCACCGCTTCGCCGCGCTGCTCTGCTTCGCGCTTAATGTTTTTTGCAAGTTCGGCAATGCCGCTGCCGGAGCAGAACGCCTCAAAGGAGCCGCATTTGCCGTAGCCTGCGGGCCCGAAAGCAGCAAGGCGCATATGCCCTATTTCTCCCGCGTTGCCGTTTGTGCCGGAATAAAGTTTTCCGTTCAGAATAATCCCCGCACCAAGCCCGGTGCCAAACGTTAAAAACAGCATATTTTTGCAGCCCCTGCCCGCGCCGAAAAAGTATTCAGCCATTGCGCAGGCATTGGCATCATTACGCAGTGCCGCAGGCACGCCGAGCGCATTTTTTATTATATCGCATATGCGAATCCCGTCCCATCCGGGCAGATTGGGCGGCGAGAGTATTATGCCGCGGGTTTCGTCAAGGGGTCCGCCGCAGGAAATCCCGCAGGCGGTGATTTCGTATTCCGCACAGAATTTTTTTGCAAAGGAAACTATCGTGTCCGTTGCGTCCCAAACCGTTTCGGGAGTGGCAAATTTTACTTTGTCAAAAACTTTTCCGTTTTTGTCGCCCACGGTCAGGGCGCATTTTGTGCCGCCGATGTCTATTCCCAGGAGCATTCATATCACCTCATTATAATTGTACCGCCATAAAAGCACATTTTACAACGCAAAAAACAACAATATTTCGCAATATTTCAATACGGTCTTGATTTACGGCTACTTTTATAGTAAAATATAACGTGAATCAAGAAATAAAGCAAGGGGCGGAACAATGAGTTACGAAAACAGGCTTACAAGCGACCATTATATAGGGCACGGAAAGCACCTGAACGTGTCAAAGCACAAGGCGCGCACATTTCCGCTGCACGCCCACGAGTTCTTTGAGGTGGAAATCGTTATTGAGGGCGAGGGAACACATATGCTTAACGGCGTTGACTATCCCATTCAGCGGGGCAGCGCGTACGTAATTTCGCCGTCGGACTTTCACGCGGTGGATATAAAGGATAACGGCAGTATGACGGTGTGGCACATAACAATGGACGAAACTCTTCTGCCGCCCCATATTTTACAGGAAGTGTACTGCGGGAGCATATGCCGCGTGCTTGACGAAACGGAACTGCGCAAAGTAAGCCTTGCCTGCGAACTGCTTTATGAAGAATTCACTTCCGGCGGAGCGGCCGCACCGCTGTGCGACTATATCCTTTCGGTAATAATAAACACGCCCCGTTTTCAGGGCGACCTTACGCCTATGCGTCGGGCGATTCTCTATGTGGAAACCCATTTCAGGGAAAATCCGTCCCTTGCCGACGCGGCGGAACAGGCGTGCCTTTCGCCGGTATATTTCGGCAATTTGTTCAAACAGATAACGGGCGAAACGTATATAAATTTTCTTAACGCCCGCAAGGTTTCCTGTGCAAAAATGCTGCTTGAAAGCGGGTGCTCTGTAACCGAGGCATGTTTTGCATCGGGGTTCGGTTCCCTTTCGGGGTTTTTGCACGCATTTAAGCAAAGGACGGGAGTAAGTCCCGAAAAGTACAAAAAGGGCGGCAGAAAATAGACCTTTCGTCCGCCTGCGGCTTAAACTCTGCTTTTTTATATAAAAATCTGAAAAACACTATTGATTTTTGAAATCAGGTATGCTAAAATATCCGCAAGTATAGGGTAGCCAACCCTAAGAATAAGAGAGGATTGTATATGCTTTATAAAAAGAAAAACGAACAGGTACTTTCAAGCGAACTGTTCAAAAATCCCACAGCGGAATTCCGCGGCGCGCCGTTTTGGGCGTGGAACACAAAACTTGATGACGAAACTCTGCTTAAACAGATAGACATTTTTAAACAAATGGGTATCGGCGGATTTCATATGCACGTGCGCACGGGTATGGAAACCGAGTATTTGAGCGACGAATTTATGCACTACATAAAACTGTGCAACGAAAAAGCCAAAAAGGAAAATATGCTTTGCTGGCTTTACGATGAGGACCGCTGGCCCTCGGGCGCGGCGGGCGGCTTTGTTACGAAGGATTACCGCTACCGTCAGCGCACACTTGTGCTTGACCGCGTTTCGCCCTTTGAAACGAAGAGGAATTTCGGCAAAGATTATGAGGATTTCTGCCGGATTTGCGAGGAAAAAGGTGAAAGCGACGGCTATTATGTTTGCCGTTACGGCGTGAAAATCGATACCGACGGATTTTTGGCGGATTACCGCAGGTTAGCCGATAACGAAGAGTTTGACGGCGAAATCTGGTATGCATATATTCTTGTTGCGGGGAATTCGGGCTGGTACAACGGGCAGAATTACATTGACACAATGAACAAAAAGGCGGTTGAAAAGTTTATTTCAATCACCCATGAGGCATACTATAAAAACGTCGGCGAGGATTTTGACAGGAGTATTCCCGCAATTTTTACCGACGAACCGCAGGTTTCCATGCTGAAATACAAGGTTGATTCGTTTGATAAAAATCCCGCACAGCTTCCTTTCACCGATGATTTTGACGAAACATACAAAAAAGAATACGGCGAGAGCATTTTGGATAAAATACCCGAACTTATATGGGAAAAGCGCGATAATGGCTGTGCCGAAACGCGGTACAGATATCACAATCACCGCACGGAGCGTTTTGTTGAAGCGTTTGTGGATACAATCGGCGACTGGTGCGGAAAGCACAATATCGCCTTTACCGGGCATATGATGGAAGAGTTCACCCTTGAAAGTCAGGTGCATTCCCTGGGCGAAGCCATGCGCTGCTATCGCGGGTTCCAGCTTCCCGGAATGGACCTTTTGTGTGACAGCGTTGAGTTTTCCACCGCGAAACAGGTGCAGTCGGCGGTACATCAGTACGGCCGCGAGGGTATGCTTTCGGAACTTTACGGCGTTACCGGATGGGATTTTGATTTCCGCGGGCACAAACGTCAGGGTGACTGGCAGGCGGCTTTGGGCGTAACCGTGCGGGTGCATCACCTTACATGGGTTTCGATGAACGGCGACGCAAAGCATGATTATCCTGCGTCCATCGGATATCAGTCGCCGTGGTATAAGGAATATTCTTACATAGAAAACCACTTCGCACGGCTTTACACAGCCCTTACACGGGGCAATCCCGAAGTGCGAGTAGGTGTTATTCACCCTGTTGAAAGTTACTGGCTGCTTTGCGGACCCAACGATAAAACGGGACTTAAACGGCAGTATCTCAACACGCAGTTTTTGGAGATGACCCGTGCGCTTACGTATTCGGGCGTTGACTTTGACTTTATTTCCGAATCTCTTTTGCCCTCTTTGTGCGAAAAGGGAACGAATCCCCTTAAAGTGGGCAAAATGCAGTACGACTGCGTGGTAGTGCCTTTAATGCTTACAATGCGTTCGTCCACCCTTGAACGGCTGAACGAATTTGTTAAAAACGGCGGCAAAGTAATTCTTTTGGGCAAAGCCCCCGAATTCGTCGACGCGAAAAAATCTTCTGCGGTACTTGACGCGGCGAAAAACTGGAAGAACATAGATGTTGATTACGTTTCTCTTGTTGACGCTTTGGAGCCGTTCCGCTTTGTGAAGTTCACGAATATTGACACGTCAATGCAGTGTGATTTGGTGCATCAGTTGCGCACCGACGGTGAATATAAATGGCTGTTCTTCTGCCACGGCGACGATAAAAAGAACGATGTAACATGGCTTCCCGCAATGAGCAGGGAAAACGTAGAGGTTGAGATTTCCGGCGCTTGGGATGTTACTGAATACAATACCGTTACCGGTGAAATTTATACTCCCGCATACGAAATCAGGAACGGTAAAACCGTGCTTAAATACACGCTTTTCGGCGAGGACAGCGTGCTGCTCAGGCTTAAAAAGTCAAACGAAAACAGCAAAAAGGTTGAGGGCGACAAAAAGAAGAAACTTCTGCCCCTTAAATGTGCCGATGTTTCGCTTTCCGCACAGGATATGCGCACGAAATATAAAGAGGTTGCCGACGGCGTGCCGTATACGCTGGATGAACCCAATGTTATCCTCCTTGACATGGCAGAATATGCCTTTGACGGCGAAGAGTATCTTCCGGAAGTTGATTCCATACACATAGGCGATATCGGCAGGGCAAGGTTTTATAAGGGTTTTGAGGAGCAGTCGCAGGTTCAGCCGTGGGTTCCCGTTCCCGAAGAACTTAAAAACGACAAAGGTCACACCGTTAAGCGCAGATTCACCTTTGAAAGCGAAATTGACATTGAAAACGCCTGCCTTGCTCTTGAAATGAGTGATGTTGCCGAAATTTATATTAACGGCGAAAAAATCGACAAAGTTTTTGACGGCTGGTATGTTGACGAATGCATTAAAAAAGTACATTTGCCCAAACTTCCCAAAGGCAAAGTCACGGTTGAAATAACCGTTCCCTTTACTTTGAGGGGAAGAACTGAATGGGTTTACGTGCTCGGTGATTTCGGCGTGCGCGTTGAGGGCAGAAGGGTTATTGCCTGCCCCGGAAAGCAGACACTTGATTTCGGCGATATAACGAGGCAGACGCTGCCCTTTTATACAGGCAACATTACATACCATACCTCCTATACCGAAACAGAAGGCAAGACCCGCACTTTGCAGATACCTGCATTCGGCGGCGCTTTGGCGCGGGTATCGGTTGACGGGCGCGACGCAGGTGTTATTGCCGTTTCGCCGTACTGTGCGGATTTGGGGTTTTTGGAAAAAGGCGAACACAGGATAGACATTACCCTGTTCGGTACACGCTTTAACGGCTTCGGTCCGCTGCACAATATGTATTCAAAGGATAATCCTGCTCACGGCGGGTGGCTCACCAGGGGACCCGGTTCGTGGCGCACTTACGGCTGTCCCGCGTGGAACGATGCATATCAGCTTATTTCTGCGGGAATATTGAGCTGCCCCACGGTATACTGACGTTTTTTGCGTCAATCGGTGAAAAACAAAATATTTATTTTGCTTTTTTTCGGTAAATATATTATAATGTAGAGTGTCGGATAAAAACGGCACTCTATATTTTATTTTCGGTAGGAAAGATGAGAAGAATTGTTGTAAACGCACACGCGAAAATCAATCTGACGCTTGACGTGCTTGACACGGATTCACGTGGATATCATATGCTTGATATGCTTATGCACCGCATATCGCTCTGTGACAGGATATACATTACGCCCAAAGAAAGCGGAATAACGGTTGCAAGTTCAAAAAAGAATCTTGCCCGTGACGAAAGTAGCACCGCGTACAGGGCGGCAAAATTATTTTTTGAATATGCACGAATTAACGGGGGCTGCGACATATACTTATCAAAGTACATTCCCATTGGCGCAGGTTTCGGCGGCGGAAGTGCCGACGCAGCGGGCGTATTAAAAGGGCTTAATTATTTTTACGGTTCACCCCTTTCGGAAGAAGTGCTTGAACATATCGCCCTTAAAATCGGCTCGGACGTTCCGTATATGCTTAAAAACGGGCTTTGCCGCGTGCGGGGAACGGGCGAAATAATCGAACCGCTTCCGCCTGCGCCTACGCTTCATCTGCTTTGCGCAATGCGCTGCCGCTACACAAATTCCACCAAGGCGGTATACGCAAAATACGATGAGATAGGCTCGGCAAGCCACCCGGACACGGACGCATTTCTTGCGGCGCTTTACGAAAACGATATTCAGTCGTTCCCGCGGTGGGGCGGCAATGCACTGAGCGAAAGCGCAATAGCGGTTTCTCCTCCTACGGGCACGGCGCTTAAAAAACTGCGTGCCGCAAACGCAAAATATGCGATTGTTACCGGCAGCGGAAGCGCAAGTTACGGCGTGTTTTCGTCACGGGGCGAAGCAAGCAGGGCGGTAAAATATTTCAGCGGAATATGGCACAAGGTGTGCACTACCGGTGATTACGGAATAACTGTTTCGGAGGAAGAAATATGAGTTTGCTTGATAAAAGTGTTGCCATTGAGAATTTTCTCGGCATTGAGGGTTTTGACATCTATTGGTACGGCATTTTAATTGCTACGGGCTTTTTGCTTGCGTATCTGCTTTACGCGTATTTTGCAAAAAAACGCAATTATCCGAAAGATATGCCGAGCGACGTTTTGATAATATCAATGCTTTGCGCGGTTGTGGGCGCAAGGCTGTATTATGTTATCTTTGAGTGGAACAGTTACTATGTTGCGGGCGACTTTTTGGGTACGCTTAAAAACATAGTGGACATCCGCCGTGGCGGGCTTGCAATTTACGGCGGTGTTATTGCCGCCATAATCGGGCTTGCGGTGTATGCAAAAGTAAAAAAGATGAATCTGTTAAAGATAATCGATATCGCCGCCGCACCGCTGGCACTGGGTCAGGCGATAGGCAGATGGGGCAATTTTTTCAATCAGGAAGCCCACGGCGCACAGGTGGTTGACCCCAAGTTGCAGTTCTTCCCCTATGCGGTCTTTCTTGATTCACCCAAGGGCGGCGAGCCGGTAGGCTGGTATCAGGCGACATTTTTTTATGAATCTCTGTGGTGCCTGCTTCTTTGCGCGTTTTTGATATTTATGTTCAGAAAACAGAAGTACAACGGTCAGTTGGTGCTTTTCTACTTTGCCCTTTACGGATTGGAGCGCGGAATTGTTGAATGGCTCCGCACCGACCAGCTTAAAATATTCGGCATTCCCGTTTCGGCAATACTTTCACTTGTACTGTGCATTGCCGCGGTTGTGCTTTTAATAATTGCAAAGGTGAAGAATTATACCACGCCGATAGGTGAAAAGACTGAAAACAAAGAAAATGAGGTAGAGGAAAAATGAGAAATCTTACTTTGATGACGGACCTGTACGAACTTACGATGATGAACGGGTACCTTAAAAACGGAATGAAGAATAATGTTGCCGTGTTCGACCTTTTCTTCCGCCCGCTGCAAAACAACAGCGTTTACGCGATTATGGCGGGGCTTGAACAGGCAATAGAATATATCGAAAATCTTCACTTTGATGAGAACGATTTGGACTATCTCCGTTCGCTTAAAATTTTCGATGAGGATTTCCTTGACTATCTTAGAAACTTTAAGTTCTCCGGCGAGATTTATGCCGTTGAAGAGGGTACTCCGGTGTTCCCCAGAGAGCCGCTTATAAGGGTAAAAGCGCCCATTATGGAGGCTCAGCTTGTTGAAACCGCATTGCTTAACATAATAAACCACCAGACACTTATTGCCACAAAGGCAAGCAAGGTTGTAACTGCGGCGGCAGGCGGAACGGTGCTTGAATTCGGGCTTCGCCGCGCACAGGGACCCGATGCGGGCATATACGGCGCAAGGGCGGCCATTATCGGCGGCTGCAAGGGCACGAGCAACGTGCTTACCGGGCAGATGTTCGATGTTCCCGTAGGCGGAACCCACGCGCATTCATGGGTAATGTCGTTTCCCTCGGAACTTGACGCGTTCAGGGCATATGCGGACATGTATCCCGACGGCTGTCTGCTGCTTGTTGACACTTACGACACGTTAAAGAGCGGCGTTCCCAACGCAATTACCGTATTTAACGAACTTCGCGCAAAGGGACACGAGCCCATGGGAATCAGGCTTGATTCGGGCGATTTGGCATATCTGAGCAAACGCGCCCGCAAAATGCTTGACGACGCGGGCTTTGAGAACACAAAGATTTTTGCGTCCGGCGATTTGGACGAAAACGTTATCTGGGACCTTAAAATGCAGGGCGCCCGTCTTGATGTTTACGGCGTAGGCACAAAACTTATTACAAGCGATGATATGCCCGCTTTGGGCGGCGTTTATAAACTTGCCGCCGAAGTTGTTGACGGCAAAATAATTCCGAAAATAAAAATAAGCGAAAACGCCTTTAAGATTACGAATCCCGGATACAAGCAGGTTTACCGTCTGTATGAAAAGGAAACCGGCAAGGCTATTGCTGACCTTATTACTCTTGACGAAGAGAAAATTGACGAAACGAAACCTCTTACCATTTTCGACCCCGTTGACACGTGGAAGCAGATGACGCTTACCGATTTTACCGCAAAGCCTCTGCTCGTTCCCATATTCATTGACGGCAAAAAAGTGTATAATTCGCCCTGCCTTAAAGATATCCAAAAGCACTATTTTGAGCAAATGGATACGTTCTGGGACGAATACAAGCGTCTTACCCGACCCCACGTTTACAAGGTTGACCTTTCGGACAAACTTTATAATCTTAAAAAAGAACTTTTGGAGAAGAAAGGGCAGAAATAATGGACTTAAAACCGTTTTTGGGCAAATATAAGGCAAAGGACGTTGACGCGTATATAAAGTCGCTTAACGATGAACACGCCGAAACCGTTGCCGCAATGAGAGAAAAGACGGAAGTGCTTGAAAAGACCGTTGCGGACCTGGAAAAACAGGTTAAACACTATAAGGAAAAAGAGGGCGTTATAGCAAAGGTTATGCTTGACGCCACACAGCATGCAAAGGAAATTGAGGACGATTACCGCAAGCGTGCCGACGAAAGCGACGAGGCGTGCCGCAAACTTCACGAAGAATGGGTAACGGGTATGCAGTCGGCGGCGGCAAACCTTAACAAACTCCGCCGGGAGGCAAAGGGAATGCTTGATTCTATTGATTCCCAGTTTGAATCACTCTGTTCGTGGGCCGATACGCGGCTTGATTCTTTGGAAAAAGCGTCTTTGCCCGAAAAGACCGCAGACAGAACGTTGGAGCGCGAAATTGCCGACGGCGCGGGCGCGGATTTAGGTTCGCTCTGCCGTGAAATGGGGCTTTCTTTTGGCTCTGCGGAAGAAAACGGAAATGGCGAAGATAAGTAAGAAACTTGCTTTTGTTTTCGGCGCTCTGACGGCGGTTGTTCTTGCGGGAGTGATTGCACTTATTGCAATTTTAACATCCTTTTCGCCAAAAAGCACGGGAAAGCACGAAACGCGCAACGCGCTTAAAGCGAGCATAGAAAAAATAGGCGTTTTTAAGGACGGCAATATGTATTATTGCGATTCTTCGGGCAATATGACTCTTGTTGCCGAAAACGCATATTCCGAAAGTGATTCTTCGCCCGTATTTACCGCCGATTACGGCATCGATAAGGCGTCGGGCAACCTTATTTATCTTGCAGACGGCAAACTCTATTCAAGCGAAAACGGGGAAATAACGCTTATTGCGTCAAATGTTTCGGGCTGGCGTACCTTTGAGGGTATGGATGCAGTGGCGTTTACAACAAAAAACGAACTGGATTCATCTTTGGGCACGCTGTTTTTATATAAGGACGGAAACATAATTTTGCTTGACACCGGCGTTACGGTTTCATCGGTGCGGTTTTCGCAAAAAGGAAACTTTCTTTTTGCCGAAAAACCGAATATTTTCCCTAAAATACGGTCAAAACTTATGCGCTACGACCTTTCGGGCAACAGTGAAGTTATGCTTGACAGTTCTATGCCCGTTATGTGGGTTTCGGATAACGGCGGCACGGTTATCTGCGGTTCGTCCGTTGACGACAGCCTTTATACCTACGAAATCTACGGCAGGAATTTTAAGAAAAAACTTACCCTTAACGGCGTGTATTACCCCGCGGTTTCCGATGACGGCAGTATTCTGTACGTTTTATGCGACTATGACACCGAAAATAAACAGGGTGTGCTTAAAGCAATAGACCTTGTTTCGTTAAAAGAAAAAGTGCTTGCGGAAAACGCAAGTTTCTTTACCGCCGACGCGCTGTGCGACAACTCAAAAGGCGTTGTGTATTCGGTTGTTACCGACAGCGAAAACGGGCTGTATTCCATATATTACTGCCCCGTTAAGGGCAAGGCCGTGCGGCTTATACGGAACACAGATGAGGACGCCATGTACGGCGTGGCGATTGATACGAAACGCAAAAGCGGATATATTCTTGCCCCCGGTAAAACGAAAATCGACACCGTGCTTTATTATATCACCCTTAAAGGCGGAAACGTAATGTCCGCCCGCGTGGCGTCGGGCTTTGTTGATTCTCTTGTGTATTACGAGGAATCGGGACTTGCCGCGTTTGTAAGGAATCCCGATACCTCAAACAGCGAACTCTATATTGCCCAAAAAGGCGAAACAGTTCTTGCCGGCAGTGATATCGGCGCAAAGTACAACGGTTCGTCCAACGACTATACCGCAAATGCGGTTCTTTCGTCAAAGGGCGACAGCGTGCTGTATCTTACCGACCTTGAAATAAGTGACGACGGGCAGGAAATAAGCGGAACGCTTAAAATAAAGTCGGGCGAAAATGAGAAAACCGTAAGCGAAAACGTTAACGGCTCGTATATGCTTTCGCCTGTCGCCAACGGCGATTTTACCGACGTTTTTTATTGCCGAAATAACGAAAACAAATACGATGTCTGCTTTTTTGACGGCACCGAAACGCAAGTTCTTGTGAAAAATGCCGACGGAATTTTTGAGATATCATAGGAGAGAAAAATGACAGATAAAAGTTATGCTCTTGAAGCGTGGTACGCCACGGAAAAATTACTTAATATCGATTCGCCTTCCGGGTTTTGCAATAAAGCCGCCGCATGGGTAAAAAATGCTTTTGAATCCTTGGGCTATGGCGTAAAAATGACCCGAAAAGGCAGTGTAATTATTGATTTGGGCGGAAAGAACAGCGAGGACGCGCTTTTGCTTGAAGCCCACACCGACACCTTGGGTGCAATGGTTGCGGAAGTCAAGGCAAACGGCAGGCTGCGCCTTTCTCCTTTGGGCGGAATGAACCCCAACAACGGCGAATGCGAAAATCTGCGGGTTTATACCCGGGAGGGCAAAACAGTTGAGGGGACCCTGCAACTTTGCAATGCATCAATTCACGTTAACGGCGAGTATTCCGCCGCCGCCCGCACGTGGGACAGTGTTGAAGCGGTTCTTGACGAGGATGTTTCTTCTGCCGATGCAACAAAAAAGCTGGGCATTGAAGCGGGTGATATAGTCTGCTTTGACCCCCGCGCGAAACTTACCGCAAGCGGATATATAAAGAGCCGTTTCCTTGACGACAAACTTTCCGTGGGCATTCTTTACGGCTTGGCAAAGTATATAAGCGATAAGAAAATCACCCTTTCCCGCAGAACGTATATTCACGTTACCGTGTTTGAGGAAGTGGGGCACGGCGGTTCTTCTTCCGTTCCTGACGGCGTGACCGAGGCAATTTCGGTGGATATGGGTTGCGTGGGCACGGGGCTTACCTGTACCGAAAAGCAGGTTTCAATCTGCGCAAAGGATTCCGGCGGTCCGTACAGTTATGACGTTGTGGGCAAACTCATAAATGCGGCGAAAAAGACGGGTGCCGATTATGCGGTTGACGTTTATCCCCACTACGGCTCCGATGTTGAGGCGACGCTCCGCGCGGGGTACGATATCCGCCACGGCCTTATCGGTGCGGGCGTTTACGCAAGCCACGGCTACGAGCGCAGCCACATTGACGGTGTTTTTAACACCCTTAAAGTGCTTTGCGGATATCTTGATATTGAATAAAACAAACGGGCAGACGAAGGTCTGCCCGCACGCGTTTAACTAATTATCTCTGATAATAAAAAATCCCCGCACAGCGGGGGAAAGGCTATGATAAAATCACATTTTTTCGACTTTCATTTCGGCAGCGCACATGGTGTCGGTTCCGATAACGGTGCTGTTTGCAGCGCCCACGAAGCCGGAACCGAGCATATCAAAGAAGTCGCCGCTGACGTTGAGTTCGGGAAGTCTGCCCACAAGAACGCCGTTTTCAACAAGGAACGCAAGCTGAACGGGAGTTGCGAAGTGACCGTCGGGAGTGGTGTCGCCGCCGGACGCCATTACGGCAAGAATTGCTTTTTGCGGTACGAGTTTTGCCAGACTTTCGGCGGTGGGGGTGACATAAAGCCTCGAATAACTGCCCGCGGGAACGCCGTCATAGGCTGAAACCGATGTTTTTGATACGGGAATACCGAATTTCTTTGCCGAATTCTTTGACGCGGTAACGTGTTTAAGCACGCCGTTTTCAATAAAGAACACGCGGTCGTTTTCCGCGGTCTGACCCTCATCGTCAAAGAAACAGGATTCGGGATTGGTAGCCGCGTTGCGGTCGGACGCAAGGTTAAGTTTTTCGCTTAAAACTTTCTGCCCGAGTTTTCCGCTTAAAAGCGACCCGCCGGAAACGTATTCTTCGCCGGAAAAGTTCCTTAAAAACGTGGCAAACATATCGTAAGCGGTGAAAATTACGGGATACGTGCCGTTTTCGATGTCCGCTTTGCAGTAGAATGCATCGTGAATATTCTTGCAGTCCGCAACAATTCTGTCCGGCTCAAAAACCGAGTTGTACTCTCCGTAAAATGCGTCCATAAGGTTGCCCGAACCGCGGCTTTGAAACAAAAGCCCCGCTTCAAAGGAATTGCCCTTGCAGAAAAGTTCTCTGCCGAGAGAATTTTTATACAGGCACGAGAAATTATTTTTTGTTATTTTGTGGCTTATCGCAAAATTGGGGCAGGCGCGGGACACACGGTCGATAAAGTCCTGCATAACGGGGATAAAATCCGCGTCGCTTACGGCAGGCTTTGTAAAGTCCTCGCGGCGGACATCCTTTCCGTCAAGGCTGCACACGTATGGAATTTTGCGTTCAAGCGATTCTTTTGCTTTATGTTCAAGTTCGTCCTCTCCGCGGCTGCCGAGCGCGCCGGCAATGCCGATGAATCCGCCGTCATAAAGGCGCAAAGTTGATGTTGTTTCGTTCTTTTTGCGGAAACTGTCAATCTTCCCGCCCGTGATGTTTACCGTTACGGATTCGGTTTTATTTAAGATATATTCCCTTTCCATTTTGCCCTCACTGAACGTCCATTTTTGAAACGCGCACATACGGTCCGCCGAAACCTACCGGCAGACGCATTTGCTCCATTTTGCCGCAGCCGCCCATTACAAAGGACAGCATTTCGCACTTGTCGCCCAAACCGTCGATAAGGCCGAGAGTTTCAAAAACCGAACCCGAAATTACGCTTATCTGCACGGGTCTTGTGATTTTGCCGTCCTCGATTTCGTACGCAAGCGACGGGGCGATTGTAAACGTGCTCATACCGCTGCCGTGGCGGATATTCTTTATAAAGTAGCCCTTTTTTATGGGCTTGATAAGTTCGGCAAAAGTACTGTTGCCGGCTTCAATATAGGTTGAAGTCATTCTTACGATAGGCTCAAAAGTACAGTCAACGGCGCGGGCGTTTCCTGTAACGTTTTCGCCCAATGCCGCGGCGGTAAGCCCGCTGTGAAGTCTGCCCGCAAGAATGCCGTCTTTAATCAGGTAATTTTTCTTTGCCGCCGTACCCTCGTCGTCAAAGGGAACGTAGCCGCAGCCGGGAACGGAGCCGCAATCGACTATTGAAAGAATGGGCGACCCTACGGCCTTACCCAGTTTCCATTCCTTGCGCATTGATTCGTCGGAAAGCATAAAATCCGCCTCCGACTTGTGCCCGAAAGATTCGTGAGCGAACACGCCCGCCGCCTCGGGGGAAAGCACAACCGGATATTTTCCCGGGGTAACGGGAACGGAAGTGCGCATATATTCCGCCTGTTCGGCAAAAGACGCCCTGATTATGCCTTCAAGGCCGTAAAGAGCGGCAAATTCGTCCTTGCCGGTTTGCCAGTGTGCCGAAAACTTCTTTTCGCCCTCCACCATACTGCAATCAAAACGCAGACCGCAGGTTTGATAATCGTATTTTATGTCCGCGCCCAAAGATGAAACAAACGAAAACGTGCTTATGCGGTCAACGTAGGCGCCGCCGGGCAGTTTTGCACAGGAAAATTCGCTTAATACGGGGAGATACGAATTAAGAAGTGCGTCTTTTTCTTTAAGCGGAATGTCTTTTACCGGGCGGGAATTGAAAATCAGCCGTGTTTCTTTATGCACTTCAAATTTTTTGACGGTTTCGTTATTCAGTATGTCCGCATTTTCCTTTGCGGCGGAATAAAGCCCGTCAAGCAGGGCTTGAAGCGCCTTTTCATCCGTTTCGGTACTTGACGCGTAAAACCACATATTGCCGTCAAACACGCGGATAAACGCCCTGTCCTCTTCGCGCTCGCGGCACTGCTCGGTTTCGCCGTTGCGGTAGGAAATAAGCGTGGAAAACCTGTTTTCGCGCCTGATATCGGCATAAAATCCTTTTTTGAAATTTATCATATTATCTGCTCCAATACTTTCTGTCCAAATCACGGAAGCTTATGGCCAGCAACAAATGCTCTTTTTGTATATTTTCGCTTTTTCTGATATCGGCAACGGTACGCGCAACTTTAAGTATGCGGTTATATCCGCGGGCACTCATATTAAGGGAATCGAATGCCTGTTTTATAAGTTTTGCACACGTTTCGTCAAGGGCACAGTAGCGTTTTATCATTTCACCCGTCATCTGGGCATTGCAGTGGATTCCCGTACCTGCAAAGCGCTCTTCCTGTATGCGCCTTGCCGCCTGAACGCGGGAGCGCACGCTCTCGCTTGATTCGGCAAAGCCCGTGTCGGTCAAATCCGAATATGACACGGAATCCACTTCCACCTGTAAATCGATTCGGTCAAGCATTGGTCCCGAAATTTTGGACAGGTATTTTTGAATCATCGTCTGGGTGCAGGTGCACTGCTTTGTCCGCGAGCCGTAATTGCCGCAGGGGCAGGGGTTCATACTTGCAACAAGCATAAATGAGGCGGGATAGGAAACCGTATTTTGCACCCTTGAAACGGTTATTGTGCCGTCTTCCAGGGGCTGTCGCAGCGATTCTATGGCGCTGCGGCTGTATTCGGGAAGTTCGTCAAGAAAAAGCACGCCGTTATGGGCAAGGGAAACTTCGCCGGGGTGGGCTTTGCTTCCGCCGCCGGCAAGGGCGGGAATACTTGTTGTGTGGTGGGGCGCGCGGAACGGGCGTTTTGTTATTATTCCGCCTTTAAGCGTGCCGGACACGGAGTGAATTTTTGTTACTTCAAGGGCTTCTTCAAAAGTCAGGCGGGGCAATATTGAGGGGATAGCCCGCGCAATCATTGTTTTTCCCGCGCCGGGCGGGCCGATAAGCAACAGATTGTGTCCGCCTGCGGCGGCGATTTCGGCGGCAAGTTTTGCCGTCTGCTGACCTTTTATAAACTTAAAATCGTTATCGTATTCGCTTTCGCTTTCCGCCTCCGACCATGAAAAATGTTCGATTTCGTGCAGAGTGTCTTCGCCCCTGAACCAGCGCACAAGGTCCTGCAAGTTTTCCGGGCAGTATGCGGTAACGCCCTCCAAAAATCCCGCTTCTGAACTGTTGTCTTTGGGAATGAAAAACCGTGTTGCACCCTCTTTTCGGGCGGAAATAAGCATGGGCGTTACGCCTTTAACGGGCTTTATTTCTCCGCTTAAAGAAAGTTCGCCCAAAAACACGCCCTCGTCAACGGCGCTTTTACGTATTTGGCCCGTTGCGGCAAGCAAGCCTATCGCAATGGGTAAATCGTATACGGGTCCTTCTTTTTTCGTGTCCGCGGGAGCGAGGTTTACCGTGATTCTCGAAAGCGGAAATTCAAGCCCGCTGTTCTTTATTGCCGAGCGAACCCGCTCTTTTGATTCTTTTACCGAGGCGTCGGGCAATCCTACTATCTCAAACGAGGGTATGCCCGATGAAACGTCGCATTCAACGGTAACGGAAAAGCCGTTTATGCCGAAAATGCCGCAACTGTTCACCTTTGCAAGCATATTTTTATCCTTTCTTACTGCGCACCATAAATGCGTTGGGCAGATATCTGCCGGTGTCTTTCATCGGTGTTGACGGTACGTTTATTACTTTGCCTTCGTATGCAAGCACGCTTGATGAGCCGCCGTCACAGGCACCTGCATTGACGGCGCCGTATTTTAAGAGAATTTCGGCGCACTGCTTGTATGTAGCGCCCACGGAAGAAAGGCTTCTGCCGTCCACAACAAGAAACATAAACACTCCGTCGTAGCGCTGAGCCACTATTGTTCGGGGCTGGTGCGAATATGTATTGCCCACAACTATTTTGCCGTTGCTTATTACCGTGGGCGTAAACTGAGCGCCGTCGCGGGCGGAAAGACCTTCCCAGTCGGAAGTGTTGCCTACAACGAGTTTATTGCCCTCGGTAATGATTATTGAGGCGTATTTGGGGTTTAGGGTACCCCACGCTTCGCCCTCGGAATAGCAAAGCCCGTTTATTATTCCGCCCTTGCCGTGACCGTCGGGGTCTTCAAACCCGCTGGCGTTCACTGCGGCAACGGCATTGTAGTTCTTCATCATTTCGCATATTACCTGACCGTACTTGCCCTTTTTGTTCGTGGTGCCCACAAACACGCGGGACGGGTCGTCAATAAGCAAAAGCCGCGCGGTGTAACTTCCTATTGAGGTTTTGCCTGTGATTTTTATTAACAGCATTCCCTCTTCTATATTATTGTCGATAATCTCGTTGCCGAATTCATCTTTACCGCCTGTTTTCAGATTCTTCTGATTGAGCGGGTCTTCCGGCGTGGGGGTAGGCGACATACCGTTGTCGGGCGTGCTTGACGGCACTTCAACAGGGACGGTATTGGGAAGTTCAGCCTGATTCATAACGTCATCAATGAGCCATTGGGGGAAAATGCTTGTTGCGAGCCACTGGTGGGTAAAAGTAGTCATTGCGGTTTCAATCCAGATATTGCGCCACGTTGTTACAACGGGAATATCAAGCCATACTACCCCCATATAGCCGGCGGTAACGGCAGTGAGGATTATAAGGCCGGTTAAGAGAACCGACGAAAATATCTTTAAGCGTTTATAGACTTTTCGGCGCATACAAACAGTCCCTTTCATTTTGAATAAAAATTCTTATATAGTATACCACATTTTTTCCCAAAAAGAAACAAATATCTTTATAAAAATCCCGTGATTTTATTTTTGCATACATTATATATAATAATGAATTTCGGACTTTACTAATTTGCGCCTTTGTGGTAAAATAAACTTTGGGAAAATTTATGCGTTGAAACCGACGCCGAGGGAGGAAAAATGAGGATACTTTTTGCCGCTTCGGAGGCGGCTCCCTTTGCAAAAGCGGGCGGGCTTGCCGACGTTATAGGCTCTTTGCCCAAAGCAATACAAAAGAGAAAGGTGCAGACGGCAATAGTTATGCCGCGGCACAAATGCACCCGGCGTTTTGAGGCACGGGAAATTTATCACTGCGAAATAGAAACGGGCTGGCGGAAACAGTACGCAGGTCTGCTTGAATGCGAATATGACGGCGTAAAAGTTTACTTTATAGATAACGAATATTACTTCGGCGGCGACAGCATTTACGGCTACGATGAGGGCGAGGCGGAAAAATACGCTTTCTTCTCAAAAGCGGTTGTTGAACTTCTGCCTTTTATGGGAGAATTTGATATTATCCACTGCAACGACTGGCAAACAGGGCTGATACCGTGCTTTTTGAAAAATTTTTATCCCGAAAAAAATATAAGGACCGTATTTACGGTTCACAACCTTAAATATCGGGGAATTTTCGGGTTCCGTCTGCTTCACGACCTGTTCGGATTTCCCGACAGTCTGTTTACAAGCGAAACCCTTGAATTTTACGGCGGTTGCAGTTATCTTAAAGCGGGCCTGCTTTATGCGGATAAAATTACTACCGTAAGCCCCACCTATCGGGATGAAACTCTTACCCCCGAGTTTGGCGAGGGTATGGAGGGCGTGCTTCAAATGCGCACCGGGGATTATGCGGGTGTTCTCAACGGCTTGGGGGATGAGTTTAATCCCGAAACCGACAAAAATATTCCGTTTAATTTCTCTTGTTCGGATTTTCGCAACAAAGCGCGTTGCAAGAGAGAACTGCAAAAGGAACTGGGACTCAACATTGATCCTTCCGTTCCGCTTTTTGCCGTTGTGGCACGGCTTTACGACCAAAAGGGCGTTGACCTTATAAAGGGCGCGATAAACGAAATTATGTTTTCGCGCAATGTGCAACTTGTCGTGCTTGGTTCGGGCGACAGGAACTATGAGGATTTTTTTCTTTCGCTTAACGATACATATCGGGGCAGAGTGAAAACGCAGATAGGGTATAACGAACCTCTTGCCCGGCGGATTTATGCCGCAAGCGATTTTTTTCTGATGCCGTCGCGGTTTGAGCCTTGCGGACTTTCGCAACTTATTGCGATGCGCTACGGGTCGCTGCCCATAGTACGGGCGTGCGGCGGGCTTAAAGACACGGTAAAGGATGTTTCCCAAGGCGGCTGGGGACTTGTGTTTGACGAATACTCTGCCGACAAACTTAAAAGCGAAATTTTCCGCGCCTGCGATATTTATAATAAAAAGAGCGTTTTTTATGCCGCCCGTAAACGCGGCGCGGCACAGGACACGCGCTGGGACAAAGGCGCCGGACAATATATAAGTATTTATACTGAAATTTTAGGAGGATGTAATGGACGAAAAAGAGATAGTTGAGGGACTTTCCCTTAAACTTAAAGGTAATTTCGGAGTAAGTATCGAAAATGCGTCGCGTTTGCAGCTTTACAAAGCGGTTTCAATGCTTGCCCGCGACGAAATTATGGAAAGATGGATTGAAACCAACAAAAAACGGGACGAAAACCACAGCAAGGTGGTATATTATCTGTCCCTTGAATTCCTTATGGGTAAATTTTTGGGCTCAAACCTTATTGCCCTTAACGAATACGATAAATTCAAACGCGCTCTTGAAAAAGTGAACGTTGACTTGGAGGACTTGGAGGACGTTGAACAGGACGCGGGACTGGGCAACGGCGGCTTGGGTCGTCTTGCAGCCTGTTTCCTCGATTCCCTTTCTTCACTCTCACTGCCCGCGGTGGGCTGCGGAATCAGATATGATTACGGTCTGTTCAGGCAGAAAATCGTTGACGGCGTTCAGATAGAAATGCCCGATAACTGGCTCGCCGACGGCTGTGCATGGGAAATTCCCCACAATGAAGAACAGTTTGAGATTTCTTTTTACGGCAATGTAAAAGAATATTTTGATGAGGCGGGCAGAATGTGCCACAAAACCGAAAACGCAAACAAAGTGCTTGCCGTGCCCTACGACATTCCCGTTTGCGGCGGCGAAAAAGGTATTGTAAACACACTTCGTATCTGGTCGGCACGCTCGCCGGTGTACTTTGATATGTCCTACTTCGGACAGGGTGATTATATCCGGGCAAGTCAGGAAAAAGAACTTGCCGAAACTATTTCCCGCGTGCTTTATCCTAACGATTCCCACAATAACGGTAAAAGTTTAAGGCTTAAACAGCAGTATTTCTTTACTTCCGCAACACTTCAATATATGCTTTCGCGGCACAAGAAACTGGGACTTGACGTGCATAAACTGCCCGACTACGTTGCCGTGCAGATAAATGACACCCATCCGGCAATCGGCATAGCCGAACTTATGCGCCTGCTTGTTGACGTTGAGGGATTCAGCTGGGACGAGGCATGGGACGTATGCTCGAAAGTCTTTTCTTACACGAACCACACCATAATGTGGGAAGCGCTTGAAAAGTGGCCCTCGTACCTTATGCAGAATCTGCTTCCCAGAATTTATGAGATTATCTGCGAAATTGACCGCAGATTCAGGGAAAAAGCAACGCGTTTTTATCCGAACGACAAGGCAAAAGTGGATTCAATGTCGCCAGTTGCGTTCGGTCAGGTAAATATGGCGAACCTGTGCCTCACCTGCTGCCACAAGGTAAACGGCGTTTCCGCACTTCATACCGAAATTTTGCGCAACAGCCTGTTTAGGGACTTCCAGCCCCTTAATCCCGGCCAGCTTATAAACGTTACAAACGGCGTTACGCCCCGCAGATGGATTCGCCAGGCGAACCCCCTGCTTGCGGATTTGATTACCCGCACCCTTAAAACCGATAACTGGCAGACGGAACTCGGGCTTATTGCAAGCCTTGAAGATAAGGCGGATAACGAAAAATTCTGTGCCGAGTTTATGGATATCAAGCGCAGGAACAAAATCCGCCTTGCGGAATATATTAAAAAGCACAATAATATTGACGTTGACCCAGATTCGATATTTGACATTCAGGTAAAGCGCCTGCACGAATACAAGCGTCAGATGCTGGCGGTAATGAAGATAATGTATCTTTATTTCGACATCAAGGAAAATCACGTGCTTCACG
Organism: uncultured Clostridia bacterium; assembly: GCA_934434555.1. Taxonomy (GTDB): domain Bacteria; phylum Bacillota; class Clostridia; order Christensenellales; family QALW01; genus UMGS1322. Next base: position 6,487 of record CAKRZX010000009.1, on the reverse strand, counting down.
CGCCCGCAACATTTATTTTCGGCGCAAAGGCTTCACCGGGATACGTTCGCGCAAAGCAGATAATCAACCTTATAAATTCCGTTGCCGATTTGGTAAACAACGACCCGGCCGTAAACAAGGTTCTTAAAGTGGTATTTATCGAGAACTATTGCGTTTCAAACGCTCAATTGCTTATGCCCGCAGCGGATATTTCCGAGCAGATTTCAATGGCGGGCAAAGAGGCGTCGGGCACGGGCAATATGAAGTTTATGATGAACGGCGCCCTTACACTTGGCACTCTTGACGGTGCCAACGTGGAAATGCACGATATTTTGGGCGACGACAATATCTATATTTTCGGACTCCGCGCTAACGAAGCGGAAGCGCTTTCTCACCCCGGTGCATACCGCCCCAGAGATTATTATGAGCAGAACGCAATGCTCCGCCGCGTGATTGATTCCTTTGCTGACGGCACTCTTAAAGGCGAGATTGCAAGCCTTAAAAGTTATTTGCTTGACGGCGACGGCGGAACTCCCGACCCGTATCTCTGTCTTGCGGATTTTGCCGCGTATGTCCAATCCTACGAGGCAATGGAACGCCTTTATGCCAATAAGGCGGCGTGGAGCAAAAAAGCAGTTATAAACACTGCACGGTCGCACTTCTTTTCAAGCGACCGCAGCATTGAGGAGTATAATAAAAATATATGGAAACTTTCAAGGGTATAAAGTTCAATTCCCACGACGAGTATTTCAAATCTCCCGCAGGCGCGGTGATGACGGGTTCGCCCGTTACGCTGCGCGTGCTTGTTCCCCGCGGGCTTGACGCTTACGGCGTCACGCTCCGCCTTTGGGAGGACGGACAGGAAAAACTGCTTAATATGATGAGGAGCAAGTCCTTTGACCACACTCCCTACGGCGATATGCTTGATGAGTACACCATAAATGTTTCACGTGAAACATCGGGGCTTGTATGGTATCAGTTTATCGTCAACACACCTGTGCGTCCGTACTATTTGTGCGCGCCGAAAGACGGCTTGGGCGGCGACGCCGAAACACGCGAACACCCGCACACCGACCGCAGTTTCCAACTTACGGTTTGCCAAAACACGTTTTCCGTTCCCGAGTGGGCGCAGGGAAGCGTTATGTATCAGATTTTTCCCGACAGGTTTTTTAGGCGCGAAAACTGCGGCGACGTTTCGGGACGCAGAATGCACAAAAACTGGCTTGATGAGCCGGATTATCTGCCCGATCCGAACAGAGGATACTATCCCGCGGACGACTTTTTCGGCGGGAACTTAAAGGGCATTGAGGACAAACTTGATTATCTTAAAGATTTGGGCGTTGAGGTTATTTATCTTAACCCTATATTCAAGGCGTATTCAAACCACCGCTACGATACCGGCGATTACGAAACCGTTGACCCCGTTTTGGGCACAAACGAAGATTTTTCACACCTTTGCGCCGCGGCAAAAGCCAAAGGCATACGCATTATCCTTGACGGGGTATTTTCCCACACGGGAAGCGACAGCAAGTATTTTAACCGTGAGGGCAAATATCCCGAATCGGGAGCGTATCAGTCAAAAGATTCGCCCTTTTATCCGTGGTACGATTTCAAAGAATATCCCGACAAATACGACTGCTGGTGGGGTGTTTGGTCACTTCCGTGCGTAAAGGAAAACGAGCCGTCGTACAGGGATTATATAATAAGGAACAGGGACAGCATTGTAAAGCGGTGGCTCAGCGCAGGTGCGTCGGGCTGGCGGCTTGACGTTGCCGATGAACTTCCCGACAGTTTTATTGCCGACCTGCGCAGTGCGGTCAAAAACGAAAAGAGCGACGCGCTTATTATCGGCGAAGTATGGGAGGACGCAAGCAATAAGATAAGCTACGGCACACAGCGGGAATTTTTGTACGGAAACGAACTTGATACCGTAATGAATTATCCCCTTAAAAACGCGATAATTGCTTTGCTTAAACAAAAAATCATGCCCGAGGAATTCTGCCGGAGAGTGCTTTCGTTAAAGGAACATTATCCCGCAGAAACGTTCAATTCTCTTATGAATTTTATTTCCACTCACGATGTTGACAGGATTATAACCGCCCTCGGCGCGGACACCGATGGGCTTAGCCGTGAAGAACAGGCACAGGTTACGCTTGATAAAGAAGCGCTTACCGCCGCAAAAGGTGCGGCTAAACTTGCGGCGCTTATAATCTTTGCGTTGCCCGGTATGCCGTGCATTTATTACGGCGACGAGGCGGGGCTGACAGGCTGCCGCGACCCGTTCAACCGCAAGCCGTATCCGTGGGGAAGAGAGGATACCGAACTGCTTGACTGGTATAAAACTCTTACCCGAATGCACGATTGCAGTTGCTTCCGCAAGGGAAAACTCTTTTTGGAGGCGGCGGGAAGTTTGTTAAGCATTCGCCGAGCGTTTGAGGATGAGCGCAGATACGTGCTTATAAATGCGTCTGATGAAACGGTGGAAACAATGCTTGATGTGACATATTTCCGCAAAACGCCCAAGATGCTTTTTGATGCGGGCTTGGGGATTCAGTTTTCCGAAAGGGAAAACGGGTATTATCTGCTTTTGCCACCGAAAGGCGCGGCAGTATTTGAAGATTGATTTTCAGCCGAAACGTTGTAACGAAAGTTTTCGTTTCGGCTGTTTTATAAAATGTTTCACGTGAAACAAAAAAGGAGAAGTGCGTTGAACAAAACAGAATTTACGCTTATACATTCGGCACGGCGCACGATACAGTTGGAAATAGGCAAAAACGGTGAAATAACCGTAAGGGCGCCTTACGGATATACGAGAAGTCGGGCGGAAGCGTTTGTTGAGAGCCATTCGGACTGGATAAATTCCCGACAGCCCGCGGTAATTGAGAGAAGCAATGTGTATGCCGCGGCAGACAGGGAGAAAAATCTTGTGCCCGCGGCAAGGGCAGCGCTGACGGCACTGACAAAAAAATATGCATCGATAATGGGCGCGGAGCCGCAATACGTGGGGATAACCTCTGCCAAAAAGCGTTTCGGAAGCTGCACCGCGCAAAACGGAATAAACTACTCAAAATACCTTATACTCTACCCGGCGGAAGCGGTGGAATATGTGGTGGTGCACGAACTTGCCCACACACGGCACCATAATCACAGCAAGGAATTCTATAACCTGATATCAAGATATATGCCGGATTATAAAGCAAGGGAAAAACTGTTGCTGCCGGAAAACGCATCAATGGAAAATTTAATCACCAACAGAGCAATTTTGCGCTAATCCGAAAGAAAATCTTGAAATATTGCGTACAATTCGTTAAATAGCGGTTGAAATCGGCATATTCAAAATGCTATACTTTATGCGTAAGAGGGTCGGAAGTTTGGCACGAAAGAGATTCTCTTGTGCATAACATACAAAAACTAATCGGAGGTAATTTTAATGAAAAAAGTATTGGCATTATTTATCGCGCTGACGCTCGCTTTTACGGCAATTTCTTTTACTGTTTCGGCGGCGTCGGAAGAGTTGATAGAAAACGGCGGCTTTGAAGAGGGCGACACCACGGGCTGGTCGTCCGAGGGCAGCTGCGCAAACGACGTTGTTGAAGACGCGGCACACAGCGGCACATACGGGCTTTCCGTTTTTGACCGCAGAGGTCAGTATGCCGGCTGGGGACAGGATATCACCGATGAAATGATAGAGTGCGGACCGGGAAAATATAAGGCGAGCATATGGTGCCGCCTTGAAGAAGCCGACCCCACGGCAAAGTGTATGCTTGTTGTACGCGTAACCACAAAAACGGGGCAGAAGTATTTTTCAAGCGGATACAAACCCATAACCACCGAATGGGCAAAATACAGTTTTGAACAGGATATAATGTATGATTTGGATTCCGTTACGGCGGTACGCATTTATCCGCAGTGCTTTAATGGTCAGAATCAGGGTGTAAATATGCAAATTGACGACCTTTCGCTTGTAAAAACATCGGAAATCAACGGAAGACCCGTTGAGAAACTGCCCGAACTTCCGAACGTTACAATGGAAGCGATAGATGTAACAAACGCACAGCGCAGTGAAACCACCACGCTCGGCGCAATTCGCTGGGACGCATGGTACGGACACGACGCAAGCGATACTTCGGTACTCAAACAGGTTGAAAAATCCCTTTCGCCCGCAAAGTATCATTTCCGTGCGCCTTTCTTTGCAACGGTTACGGAAAACAATGAAATATACATTCCCGAGTACACTCAGGACATTTTCGATAAGGAAATGGAATACGCCATTGAGGCGGGAATAGACTATTTTGCTTATGTCTGGTACGAGGGAAGTATGGGTATGGCTCGCGATTTCCATACAAAAAGCAAATATAAAACGCAGGTAAAGATGTGTGCCGTTATGGACGGCAACGCCATAGGCAAGCAGTATGCGCGCAAAGAAATGCTCACCTTGCTTAAAGAGGACTACTATATGACCGTTCTCGGCGGCAGACCGCTTATGTATTATTTCGGAACATCCGATAACATTAAAGCAATTGGCGAAGACATCAAATACTACCGCAGGGTGTGCAAGTATCTCGGAATTCCGGAGCCCTACGCAGTGGTAATGAACCACGGGGCAAACGTCTATCCGACAGTTTTCGGCGATGCGGTTTCAAGATACGCTACCGGGCTTTCGGGCGGAGTTGCGTTCAGGGATCTTATGCAGAAAGCGTATGAAGACTGGGACAGTTGGCGCAAAAGCGGCTCACAGTTTGTACCTTCGCTTACGGCAGGCTGGCACAACGGCACACGCTATGAAAATCAGGTTTCATGGAGCAAGGTCAACGAGGATTCATGGGTCCAGTATGCAACCGCCGATGAAATTCAGGAACACATTGAATATATGTACCGCTATATGCAGCAGCCGGTTATACAGGCGTACACAAAAGCAAATACCGCCGTGCTTTATGCATGGAACGAGCATGACGAGGGTGGTTGGATCTGTCCCACGATTACCGTTGACGAAACCGGCAAACAAATAATGAATGCGGACGGCACGCCCAAAATAAACGACGAGCGTATTCAGGCGGTAAAAAGAGCCACGACAAAGTACAAAAACGGCGAACTTGCAGGCACGATAGACCTTTCTAAGCTGGGCGACGGTACGGTAACCGGCTCAAACAGCGGCGGGAACGGTGAAATTACGCCGACCCCCGCACCTACGGACGGTGAATCCAAGACGGAAAACGGTAACGGATGGGTTCTTCCCACAGTTATCGGTGTTTCGGCAGCGGCAGTTGTTGCGGCGGCAGTCGCGGTTATAATCGTTGTAACAAAAAAGCAGAAAACGGAGAAAAAAGATGAAAAATAAGCCTGTTTTAGGCGCAATTCGCTGGGATGCGTGGTACGGACACAACGCAAACGACGTAAACATTCTTTCACAGGTGGAGCGCTCTCTGTCCCCCAAAGAGTACCACTTCCGCGCACCCTTTTTCGCAACTGTCACAGAGGACGGCAAAATATATATTCCCGAGTATACTTTCGCGACCTTTGAAAAAGAAATGGAGTACGCCGTAAAGGCGAACATCGGCTATTTTGCCTACGTTTGGTATGACGGTGCAATGGGAATATGCCGCAGAATGCACGGGCAAAGCAAGTACAGGAATCAGGTTAAACTTTGTCCCTGTCTTGACGGCAACGCCATAAATAAAGAGTACGCAAGGGACGAAATAAGCGAACTTCTCGAAAAAGATTTCTTTATGACCGTGCTTGACGGCCGCCCCCTTATGTACTACTTCGGCAACGGCAGAAATCAGGCGGACATACAGCGTGAAATCGCGTTTTATAAGGACGTTTGCCGAAAAAAGAACATTCCCAAGCCGTATGCGGTTATTATGAATAATTCCTGGGGCGATGTGCTTGCCCACGGCGGCGACGCGGTTTCAAGATACGCAGTCGGCGCGCAGGACGGTTTACCCTTTGCCGGACTTATGGATAAAACGCGAAAAGTTTGGGAGTGGTGGCTTAACGATAACGGACATATTGTTCCGATTATTTCTGCCGGATGGCACAGTAAAACCCGCTATGATAACCCCGTAAAATGGATGACTGTTCCCGAAAACAGTTGGGGCGGATATGCCACGGGAGAACAGATTGCCGAGTTAACGCGTGATGCCTTTGATTTTATTAAAGAACATCCCGAAAACTGCGAGGCGAATACGGCGATAATTTATGCGTGGAACGAGCACGACGAAGGCGGCTGGATTTGCCCCACAATCGCGGTTGACGGAAACGGAAAACAGATTACGAATTCCGACGGCACACCGAGAATCAACGATGAGCGAATCAGAGCACTTGCTGCTGTGTGAAGCCGCTAAAATTTGCAAAACACATATCTGCGGCGTCAAACGCCGCATTCTTTATATACGACGTTTCTCTCTGACCCGCGCTGAATCCGATTCGATGCGGGATTCTCTTTCTTTTTAAGAGCAAAATGCCGTATTTTCTCCCGAACTGCAACAATTCCCTTGACGCACGAGCG